>JAQSWW010000201.1 GCA_029266415.1 Actinomycetospora sp.
TCAGGAACGCCGGGCAGTCGCCGTCGAGGCAGGAGTAGTCCTTGTTGCACGACGCCTGGTGGATGCGGGTCTTGCGGCCGAACTCGGTGTCGACCGGCGCCACCGACAGGCAGTTCGACGTCTGCCCGCAGTCGCCGCAGCCCTCGCACACGCGCTCGTTGATCATCACGCGCGTGCTCGGGTCGGCCAGGGTGCCGCGCTTGCGCTTGCGTCGCTTCTGGGCCGCGCACTCCTGGTCGTGGATCAGGACCGTGACGCCCGGGGTGTCGGCGAGGACCCGCTGCGCCTCCTCGTAGCGCGACCGGTCCCAGACCTCGACGCCCTTCGCGAGCTTCACGCCCCGGTACCGCGACCGGTCCTCGGTGGTGAGGAGGATCCGCGTGACGCCCTCGGCCGCCAGCGAGCGCGTCAGCTCCGGCATCGGCAGGGCCCCGACGGCGTCCTGGCCGCCGGTCATCGCCGCGGCGCCGTTGTGCAGCAGCCGGAACGTCATGTGCGCGCCCGCGGCGACGGCGGCGCGGATCGCCAGCGAGCCGGAGTGGTGGAACGTCCCGTCGCCCATGTTCTGGACGTAGTGGTCGGCCTCGACGAACGGCGCCATCCCGAACCAGTGCGCGCCCTCGCCGCCCATCTGCGTCAGGCCCGTGACCTCGCCGACCTGCTCCTCGGGCATCAGCAGCACCATCGTGTGGCAGCCGATGCCCGCGCCGACGAGCGAGCCCTCGGGGATCGCGGTGGTCGAGGTGTTGTGCGGGCAGCCCGAGCAGTAGAACGGCGTGCGGTGCGCGCCCTCGACCGGCGTCAGCGACAGCTCGATCCGGCTGCGGCGCGCCTTCTCGTCACGCCACGCGACCACCGACGGGAACGACCCGTGCGCCAGCAGCCGCGTCGCGAGACGGCGCGCGACGACGTCGGGATCGAGGTCGCCGTGCTCGGCGAAGAGTGTCGCGCCGTCCGGGCCCCGCTTGCCGTGCACGGCCGGGGCGCCGGCGCGCCCGTAGAGCCGCTCCTTGATCTGGGTCTCGAGGAACGCCCGCTTCTCCTCGACGACGACGATCTCGTCGAGGCCGTCGGCGAACCGGTCGACGATCGTGGGCTCGAGCGGCCAGGGCATGCCGACCCGCAGCAGGCGCACGCCGCGGCGTGCGAGCTCGGCGTCGTCGAGGCCGAGGGTCTCCAGGGCCTGGCGCAGGTCGAGCCAACTCTTGCCCGCGGCGACGATCCCGAGGCGCGCGGGCCCGCGCCCGACGATGCGGTCGAGCCCGTTGGCGGCGGCGTAGCGGCGGGCGATCTCGAGGCGCGCGCGGTAGAGGTCGCGCTCGATGCCGGCGAGGTGGGGCGCCAGGAGCGTCGCCGACGGCGTGTGGACGTAGGGCCGGCCGTCGATCACGGTGTCGGGGACGACGGGGAGCAGCCGGTCGGGGTGGACGTCGACGGTGCCCGAGCCGTCGGCGACGGCGGTGACCAGCTTCAGGGACGTCCAGAGCCCGCTGACCCGCGACAGCGCGACGGCGTGGCGCCCGAGGTCGAGGACGTCCTGCGGGTCGGACGGATAGAGCACCGGCACCGCCATGTCGGCCAGCGCCGCCTCCGAGCCGCTCGGCACGCTCGACGACTTTGCCGCCGGGTCGTCACCGACGAACGCGACCGCGCCGCCCCGCGGGTGCGTGCCGGTGAGGTTGGCGTGGCGCAGCGCGTCGGTGGCGCGGTCGAGACCGGGCGCCTTGCCGTACCAGTAGCCGACGACCCCGTCACGGGTCAGCCCGCCGGTGGCCGCCGCGAGCTGCGTGCCCTCGACGGCGGTCAGCGCGATCTCCTCGTTGAGCCCGGGGGCGAACACCACGTCGTGCGCGGTGAGCAGGTCGCCGTGGCGGGCGAGCTCGAGGTCGTAGCCGGCCAGCGGCGAGCCCTCGTAGCCGGAGATGTAGCCGCCGGTGCGCAGCCCCGCGGCGAGGTCGGCGCGGTGCTGGTCGAGGGGCAGCCGGACGAGGGCCTGGACGCCCGTGAGGTGCACGCGGCCCGTGGTCAGCGCGTAGCGGTCGCGCAGCGTGGTCGGCCGGCGCGGACCGTCGCCCTCGGGGTGCGGGCGGTCGAACGCGGGCGGGCGGACGTCGACGGTCATGGCGGACCTCCTCGGCGGGCGGGTCGGCCACGGGGGTGGTGTGGGCCGACCGGCGCGTGCCTGCTGTCGCGGTGCCCATGAAGCTAGGGAGTTACTCGCCAGTGGTCTAGAGTTGTCGTTACTGGCTGGGCCGTTGGTCCAGTCAGGCCGCACGTTGACTGATCCGCTTCGGCCATTGGACCCTCGCCGTGGACCTCGACGACCTCGACCGCGCCCTGCTCCTCGCGCTGCTCGAACGCCCGCGGGCCGGCCTGCGGGAGCACGCCCGGGCGCTGGGCATCGCCCGCGGCACCGCGCAGGCCCGCTTCCTGCGGCTCCAGGAGCGGGGGGTGATCGTCGGGTTCGAGCCCCGGGTCGACCCCGAGGCCCTCGGCTACGACGTGCACGCCTTCGTCACCCTGCACATCACGCAGGGCCGCCTCGACGACGTCGCCGGGCACCTCGCGACGATCCCCGAGGTGGTGGAGGCCCACACCATCACCGGCGACGGCGACCTCTGGGCCCGCGTGGTCGCCCGGACCAACGCGCACCTGGAGCACGTGGTCCAGGGGATCATCGGATCGCCGGGCGTCGAGCGCACCCGCACGGAGATCGCGCTGAGCGAGCGCGTCGCCCACCGCGTCCTGCCACTGGTCCGCGCGCTGCCGAAGGGTGCGCGTCCGCGCACGTGAGCGACCATCGGTGCCCGGGCACCGAGAAGTGCTCACCTGCGCGGAGCGCACCTACGTCCAGTACAGGACCCGCGCCGCCGGCAGGCGCGCGGCGAGCTCGTCGGTGACGTGCGCGCGCAGCTCGGCCATGACGTCGTCGGGGTAGACGTGCTTCACCGCGCCGAACTTGCCGCGCTTGGTGCGCCGCTGCTCGGGGTCCATCTCGAGGCGGGTCCTCGGGTACCAGCCCTCGAGGGTCTCCTTGCTCCCCGGCGTGAACCGGTGGGTGATGCACTCGGCGGTGAGGTCGAGGTCGGCGATCCCCTCGAGCGCGGTCGCCACGCGGGCGAGCAGGTCGCTGTACGCCGCGCGCCAGTCGCCCGCGGGCATGATCGGCGCGATCGTCAGGCCGACCGGCCAGCCCGCCCGGGCCAGCGTCGCGAGCGCGCCGATCCGCTTCTCGACGGGGTCGGTGCCGCCCTCGAAGCGCCCGACCACCGACTCCGGACCCACCGAGAACCGCATCCGCGTGCGCCCGTGGTGCGGCAGGTCGAGCAGGCCGGCGACGTCGGCGAACTTCGTGGTCGCGCGGAGCTGCACCGGCCCGCCGAAGTCGTGGGTGCCGACGTGGCGGATCGCCGCCGACAGGCTGCCGGTGACGTGCTCGATACCGAGCGGGTCGGTGTAGCAGGACGCCTCGAACGTGGTGCCCTCGCCGGCGCGGTCGACGTTCGTCGAGGTGATCGTGCCGTGGCCGACGTGGGCGTCGAGGCCGGCGAGGATCTCCTCGAGGTCGCCGTAGGCGCGGGTCATCGGCGGGCCGGAGAGCGAGCCCGCGAGGTAGCAGTACTGGCAGTGCGCCGGGCAGCCGCGGGCGAGGTCGACGCGCCAGTCCGCGCTCGGCGGGATGGGGTCGAGCTTGCGCGCCGACGCCGGGCTCGTCACCACGGCCAGCGTCGACTTGGCGCGCGCGTAGGTCTCGCGCTCGCTCTCGCCGCGCACGCCGGTGATGCGGTCGCCGCGCAGCAGCTCGACGTCGTCGACGCCGGCCGCCTCGCACCGACGGAGGATCTCGGCGGTGTGCGGGTGCTCCTGCGCGGAGCGGGTGACCAGGACGCGCTGCGGCGTCCAGAGGCGGGCGCGGACCGGGTCGGCGGGAGGTGCCGTGAGGGCTGTCGTCATCGCACTCACGTCAACACCGCGCGCGCCCACCGACTTCCGTCCGATCGGGGTGAGCCAGCCCCTACGCCGACCTCGGCGACGACCAGCTCGCCGAGATCCGGCGCGCCGAGGCCGCGCTCGGCGTCCGCCTGCTCGCCTACCGCAAGGCCTGACGCCCGGCCTGGACGTGCAGCAGGCGCACGCCGCCGTGCTCGGGCATCGCCACCTCGGGGACGAAGCCGCCGGCGTCGAGGTGCCCGGTCAGCCGATCGACGACGTCCGTGCGGGGCGCGGCGCCACCGTCGGAGCCGTAGAGCAGGTGCAGGACTCCGCCCGGCCGCAGCGCCGCGGCCAGCACCGCCAGCTCGCGGGACGCCGGGCCGGTCCAGAACGCGTTGACGTTGACCGCGAGCGCGAGGTCGACCTGCTCCGCCCGGAACTCGGCCAGCGTCGTCGTGAGCACCTCGGCCCGTCCGGCGGCGATCGCGTCGGCGATCCGTGCGGCGGTGGCGGCGGTGGCCGTGGCCGAGCGGTCGAGGCCCGTGTAGTGCCCGGCCGGGAGGCGTTCGAGCAGCAGCGCCGCCAGGGCCCCGCGCCCGCACCCGATCTCGAGCACCCGGGCGTCCGGCGCGGGGTCGACGAGCGCGACCGCGGCGAGCAGGCGCGGCGGGACCGTCACGCCGACCCGGCGAGGACGTCGGCGACCGTCAGCGTGCGCCCGCCGTGGCGGGCGACGTCCGGGTCGGCGAGCAGCGTGCACACCGCACGGCCCGGCGTCTCGACGTCGTCCACGCCGGGCGGGAGCGCGTCGCCCAGCGCGGCGACGATCGCCTCGGTGGCCGTGAACCCCGGGGAGAGGCACAGCACTGTCACACCGTGCCGGGCGAGGTCGTGGTGCATCGATCGGGCGAGGCGGGAGATGCCGGCCATCGCGAGGTCGTACACCAGGTGCCCGCCCACGACCTGCTCCTCGTCGGGGGCCGCGTAGCCGGTGAGCACGACCAGGCCGCGCCGCGCGAGCACCAGCGGCACGACCGCCCGCACCGTCTCGTAGTGGCTGCGCAGGCCCACGTCGATCATGTTCGTCCAGTGCGCCGGGTCGAGCTCCCAGAACGACGCGGGCGCGAACGGGAGCGCGTTGCCGTCGAACGCGTTGGGGACGACGAGGTCGAGCCCGCCGTGCGTCCTGCGCACGGCATCGACGAGGGGGTCCAGCGCCGACGCGCCGTCCGCGTGGTCGACGACGTGCGCGACCCCGTGCCCGCCGCGAGCGTCCACCTGCTCCGCGGTGTCCTCCACCGTGCCGGGCAGCGGCGACCGCCGTCGGTGCCGGGACTCCCGGTCGGTGACGTGGACGGTCGCCCCGGTGTCGCCCAGCGCGAGCGCGACGCCGCGCCCGACACCGCGCGCCGCGCCGGTCACCAGCGCGACGGTGCTCACGAGGGCGCGACGGCGGGGTCGGTCGCGGCGTACCGCGGCGCGAGGGCTTCGTACGCGGCCAGGAACGCCGCACCGTCGCAGCCCTCGGCCCGCACGGCGCGGCCGTCGAGGTGCACCGCGAGGTTGTCGAGGTGCACGTGCCACCCGGCGCCGTACTGCACGACGTCGACGCCGAGGCGGGTGTGGTCGAGCCGCAGCAGGGTGTGCGCGCCGTCGGGCACGAGGCGCAGGACGAGCTCCGAGGCCGGCTCCCCGGTGTAGTCCCAGGTCAGACGCAGCTCGTGCGGCGGGTCCCAGCCGGTGACCGTGCACGTGGCCACCTCGTCGGGGTTCATCCGCAGCACGAACGCGCCGCCGGGGCCGGGCGCGCCGGACTCGACCGGCGCCAGCCAGTCGCCCAGACGGGCCGGGTCGGTGAGCGCCGCCCACACCCGTGCAGGGGGCGCGGCGAGGCGACGCTCGAGGCAGACGGTGCCGCCGGCGCGGTCCACGGCGCCGAGCAGGTCGGTGGTGGTCACGAGGTACTCCCATCGCTGTCGAGGTGACGCTCCAGGGCGTCGAGGCGTCCGCTCCAGAAGCGGGTCTGGCGGGCGGCCCACCCGGCGAGGTCGTCGAGCGGGCCGGGTTCGAGCCGGTAGACGCGTCGCTGGGCGTCGACGGTGCTGGTCACCAGCCCGGCCTCGCGCAGCACCCGGAGGTGCTTCGACGCGGTCGGCTGCCGGATGCCGAAGCGCTGCTCGGCGAGCTCGGAGAGCTCGCCGGCCGTCGCCTCGCCCCGGTCGGCCAGCCGCTCGACCATCGAGCGCCGCACCGGGTCCGCCACCGCCTGGAACACGTCCACGAGGACTATTTTGCCGACAAGACATATTGCCGTCAAGCGATACGCGTCGCTCGATCCCGCGGCGCGCGACGTAGGGTGGCCTCGATCACACGGCGACGCGGCGGAGGTACGAGCGATGCCCTCGGTGGAGACGGTGCGCGGTCCGGTGGACGTCGGGGACCTCGGCACCACGCTGATGCACGAGCACGTGTTCGTGCTGAGCCCAGACATCATGCAGAACTACGGCGACGAGTACTGGGACGAGGAGGTCCGGGTCGCCGACGCGATCGAGAAGCTGCGCCGCCTGCGCGACCTGGGCGTCACGACGATCGTCGACCCCACCGTCGTCGGGCTCGGCCGCTACATCCCCCGCGTCGCGCGGATCAACGCCGAGGTCGACCTGCACATCGTCGTCGCCACCGGCCTCTACACGTTCGACGAGATCCCGCACTTCCTGCACTACCGCGGCCCGGACACGCTGCTCGGCGGGGACGAACCGATGGTCCAGATGTTCGTCAAGGACATCCGCGAGGGCATCGCAGGGACGGGGATCAAGGCGGCGTTCCTCAAGGGCGTCGTCGAGGAGCGGGGCCTGACGCCCGACCAGACGCGGGTGCAGCACGCCATCGCCGCCACCCACGTCGAGACCGGCGTGCCGATCACGGTGCACACCAACAGCGCGCACCAGACCGGGCGGCTCGCCCTCGACCTGTACGAGCGCAACGGCGTCGACCTCACCAAGGTCGTCGTCGGGCACGCGGGCGACACCAACGACCTCGACTACCTGCGCGAGATCATGGACCGCGGCGCGACGATCGGCTGCGACCGGTTCGGGCTGGACCTGTTCAACCCGACCGAGCAGCGGGTCGCGACGATCGCGGCGCTCTGCGCCCAGGGGTACGCCGACCGGATCGTGCTCGCCCACGACGCCGCCTGCTACATGGACTTCTTCTCCGGCGAGGCCGGGCAGGCCGCGCTGGCCGCGACCGCGCCCAACTGGAACTACCAGCACATCCCCGAGGACGTGCTGCCGGCGCTGCGCGAGTCCGGCGTCTCCGACGACCAGATCCGCACGATGATGGTCGACAACCCGCGCCGCTACTTCACGCCGTCCTCCTCCAGCGGCACGGCAT
>JAQSWW010000202.1 GCA_029266415.1 Actinomycetospora sp.
GGCCGGGAGACGCTGGCCCGCTACCGCAGCCCCGCGATGGCGTCGGCCGGGATGTCCCGGACGGCCATGGCGGGCGAGTTCGGGGTCGCGGGCCTCGTCGCGCTCGGCGGGTTCGCGATGTTCCCCGATCCCCAGGTGGCGTCCCTGCTCGCGGCGCCGTCGTTCGGCGGGGGCGGTGACTCCGGCGGCGGTGACTCCGGGGGCGGCGACTCGGGCGGCGGCGGGTGCGGCGGCGGGGGCGGGTGCGGCGGATGACGCCGGTCGCCGGCGGGCCCCGCGGCATCGGCATCGGCTGGCGGCGCGAGATCGACCTGACCGTCGAGCGGCTGCCCGGCGTCGACTTCGTGGAGGTCGTGGCCGAGGACCTGCGCCCGGACGCGCTGCCGGCGTCGCTGACGGGGCTGGGCAAGCCCGTCGTCCCCCACGCCGTGTCGCTGTCGCTCGGCGGGGCCGAGCCGCTGCGCATCGACCGGGTCGAGCACCTCGCCGCCGTCGCCGACGCCCTCGACGCGCCGCTGGCGAGCGACCACGTGGCGTTCGTGCGCGCGGGTGGGCTGGAGTCGGGTCACCTGCTGCCGGTGCCGCGCACCCGTGAGGCGCTCGACGTCCTGGTCGACAACGTGCGCGCGACGCAGGCGGTGCTCGGGGTGCCGTTGGCGCTGGAGAACATCGCCCCGCTGCTGGCCTGGCCGGACGCCGAGGTCTCGGAGGGGGCGTTCCTCACCGAGCTGTGCGCGCGGACCGGGGCGTGGCTGCTGCTCGACGTCGCCAACCTGCACGCGAGCGCGGTGAACCTCGGCCAGGCCCCGGTACGCGTGCTCGACGAGCTGCCGCTGGAGCGCGTCGTCTACGTGCACGCCGCGGGCGGGGAGGAACGGGACGGCGTCTACCACGACACGCACGCCCACGCCCTGACCGCGCCGGTGCTCGACCTGCTCGACGAGCTCTGCGCGCGCCACCGGCCGCCGGCGGTGCTGCTCGAGCGCGACGACCGCTACCCGACCGACGACGAGCTGGCGGCCGAACTGGCGGCGCTGCGGGCGGTGCACGAGCGGGTGCGGGTGTGAGCCGGGACGACCTGGCCCGACGCCAGGCCGCACTGCTCGCGGCGCTCGTGGCCGCCGGTCCGCCGCCCGCGGGCATCGACCCCGCGCGCCTGGCGCTCGAGGCGGACGCGCTGCGGGCGAAGCGACGGCGCGTGCTGACGCGGCTGCTCCCGCCCGAGGTGCACGACCGCCTCGGCGCCGAGCTGGGCCCGCGGCTCGACGCGTGGATCACGGCGCATCCACGGCACGTGGGGACGTCGATGCGCGCCGACGCCGACGCGTTCCTGGCCGTCCTGCGCGCCGACGGCGTCCTGACCCGGGCCCGGGGTCGGCGGGGTGTGCCAGCGTGGCGGCCACGCTGGCGTGGAACGTCAGGAAATCCCCCACGATCATCAGCCTCGAACACGCCGACGCCCGCGGGACCGTGGTGGTCCCGCGGGCGTCGTGTGTGCCGCTGATGCGGTGATCAACGGGGACTTCGCGCGCGTAGAAGCCGCGAGATACCCGTTCGCTGCGTCAGGCGGTGTGGCCCTCGCCGTCGTTCGACTCGTCGGTGGCCCCGGGCGCGGACACGCCCTCGATGGCGACCCGGCGGGCACCGGTCTCGACCGACGCGTGCGCGCCGGCGACGCGGACGGTCAACACCCCGGCGTCGTAGGACGCGGACACCGCGTCGTCGGCGACGTGCTCGGGCAGCGTGAACGTGCGGCTGAACGAGCCGTAGCGGCTCTGCCGAAAGCCCTCGCCGGACTTCTCGTCACGGCGCTCGCCGCGGACGGTCAGGCGACCGCTCTCGACCTCGACGGTGACGTCCTTCGCGACGTCCACGCCCGGGAGCTCGAGGCGGACGACGGCGTCGTCACCCTCGCGCACCACGTCGGTGGTCGGGGCGTACCAGCTGGTGCCGCGGGTGGCGGCGGGGCGGCGGAACAGGGCCTCGGTCAGCGCGAACGGGTCGGCGAAGCGCGGGCCCCAGGGGATCAGGGTGGTCATGGTGGTTCCTCCTCGAGTGCTGAAGGCGGCCCGGCCTTGCGGGCCAACGACTCATGCAACGTGAGCCGGGTGCGCTCAATTCCCGGGAGGAGCCGACAACGAGCGGGTGGACTTGCTGACGTTGAACGCCAGCGTGGCCGCCACGCTGGCACACCTACGGCGCCCGGCCCTCGCGAACGTCGAGGTAGCGAGCGCGGACCTGCTCCGCCGCGGCGGGGTCCGACACCTCGCGCGTGCTCTCGCGCGGGACCGTCCAGCCCGGCTCCTCGCCGTGCAGCGCCCAGGCGGCCTGTCGGGCGGCACCCAGCGCGACGTACTCCTGCGCCGCGAGCACCTCGACCGGCAGGCCGAGCACGTCGGGCGCCAGGGCGGCCACCGCCCGCGAGCGCGAGCCCCCGCCGATCAGCAGCGCCCGGCGCGCCGGCACCCCCTGCGCGGTCATGGCGTCCACCCCGTCGGCGAGCCCGCAGAGCATGCCCTCGACCGTCGCGCGCGCCAGGTTCTCGCGCGTCCCCGAGCTCGTGGTCAGCCCGACGTAGCGGCCCTGTGCCTGGGGACGGTCGGGGGTGCGCTCGCCGTCGAGGTAGGGCAGCAGCACCAGCCCGCCGGCCCCGGGTCCGGCCGCCAGGGCCAGCTCGTCGAACCCGTCGGGCTCCACCCCGAGTAGCCGCGCGCCGACCCCCAGCACGCGCGCCGCGTTGAGCGTGGCCACCAGCGGCAGGAATCCGCCGCGCGCGTCGGCGAACCCGGCGACGGAGCCCGAGGCGTCCGTGGCGGGCCGGTCGTGGCCGGTGAACACCGTGCCCGAGGTGCCGATCGAGACGATCACCTCGCCCGGCCCGGGCCCGATGGCCAGCGCCGCGCCCGCGTTGTCGCCGGTGCCCGCGGACACGGCGAGCCCGTCGGGGGTCCGTCCGACGACCTCCGAGGGGTCGGCCACCCGCGGCACGCCGAGCGCCCGCCCGAACGCGAGCTCGAGCAGGTCGGGGCGGTACTCGCCGCTGACCGTCGACCAGTAGCCGGTCCCCGAGGCGTCGCCGCGGTCGGTGGTGGCCTCGTCGGGCGAGCCGCAGAGGCGCCAGGTCAGCCAGTCGTGCGGCAGCATCACCCGGCGCGCGCGCTCGGCGACGTCGGGCTCGGCGCGCGAGGTCCAGCGCAGCTTGGTCGCGGTGATGCTCGCGACCGGCACCGTGCCGACCGCCTCGGCCCACGCCTCGGGCCCGCCCAGCTCCTCGATCAGCGCCTGCGCGTCGGGCGCCGAGCGCGTGTCGTTCCACAGCAGCGCGTCGCGCACCGGCTCGCCCGCGTCGTCGAGCAGGACCATCCCGTGCTGTTGGCCGGCCACCCCGATCGCGGCGACGTCGTCGGTGCCGACCTCGCCGAGCGCCCCGGCCAGCGCGTCCCACCACGCCCGCGGATCGACCTCGGTGCCCTCGGGGTGGGAGCGCCGGGCCTCGCGCACCACCCGCCCGTCGGCCGGGTCGACGACGAGGACCTTGGTGGCCTGGGTCGACGAGTCGACCCCGACGACGAACTCCGCTGAACGCGCCATGGCGGCAGTATCCCCGCCACGCTCGCCGAGCCCTTGTCCTCTTTCCGTACCGGGCGATACCGTTGTCGGACCAGACGACGGAGAGGGGTGTCCCGTGGGCACCGAGACGACGACCGACGAGGCCCTCGCGGTGACGCGGGCGATCGGCGCACCGGCCGAGCGCGTGTTCGCGGTGCTCGCCGACCCCGCCAGCCACCAGGCGATCGACGGCACCGGCTGGGTGCGCGAGTCGCTGGAGCCGGGCCGCCGGATCACCGAGGTCGGCCAGATCTTCGGCATGGGCATGTACCACGCGAACCACCCCGACGGCGACTACCGCATGCACAACCGCGTCGAGGTGTTCGAGGCGCCACGGGCGATCGTCTGGCAGCCCGGGCAGTACGGACCGGACGGCGAGATCGGCTTCGGCGGCTGGACCTGGGGCTACGAGGTCGAGCCCGTGGGGGACGACGCCTGCCGCGTGACCCTGACCTACGACTGGTCGCGCGTGCCCTCCTCCATCCGCGAGTACATCAGCTTCCCGCCCTTCGGCGCGGACCACCTCGAACGCTCGCTCGATCACCTCGCGGAGCTCGCGACCTAGCAGCCGCACGACTCCCGCACGACCAGCCGCGGCGCGAGCCGGCGGGTCGTCGGCGGGGCCGCGGGGTCGGCGATCCGGGCGAGCAGCATCTCCACCGCGGCGGTGGCGATCTCGGCGAACGGTTGGGCCACGACGGTCAGGCGCGGGGAGAACAGGTCGGCCCACGCGAAGTCGTCGAACGCGGCGACCGCGACGTCGCGCGGCACGGCGAGCCCGACGTCGCGCAGCGCCTGCATCACGCCGATGGTCATGCTGTTGTTGCCCGCGACGATCGCGGTGGGCGGGTCGTCGAGGGCGAGCAGGCGGTGCACGGCGTCGCGCGCCGGCCCGGTCGCCGAGGCGCCGCTGACCTCGAGGGCGGGGTCGACGGGCAGGCCCCGGGCGCGCAGGGCCTCGCGGTGCCCGTCGCGGCGCTCCGCGGTGGTCGACAGCCCGTCGAGCCCGGCGACGAGCCCGATACGCGTGTGCCCGTGGTCGGCGAGGTGGCCGGTCAGCGCGGCGGTGGCCTCGTGGTTCTCGCTGCCCACCTGGTCGTGGCCGGCGTCGATGAGCCGGTCGAGCAGCACCGTCGGCACCTCGTGGCGCGCGAGGTAGGCCAGCGCCGCCTCCGGCCGCGCCGAGGGGGCGAGCACGACACCGTCGACGCGGTGGTGGTGCAGGCGCGTGACGACGGTCAGCTCGTACTCGGGGTCCTCGTGCGGGTCGACGAGCAGCAGCGTGTAGCCCGCCGCGGCCGCCGCGGACTCGGCCGCGTGCAGCAGCTCGCCGAAGTACGGGTTGGAGATCGCCGAGAGGACCAGGCCCATCGTCGTGGTCTTCGCGGTGGCGAGCGACCGCGCGACCGTGTTGGGCGTGTAGTGGGTGGCGGCCACGGCGGAGAGCACCGTCTCGCGCGTGCTGGCGCGTACCGGGCGGGTGCCGTTGAGGACGTGGGACACGGTCGCGGTGGAGACGCCGGCCAGCCGCGCGACATCGGCCATCGTCACCACGGCGTCACCATGCCCGGCTCCCGTCCCCCGGGTGGCCGGGACGACCGGCCTCCCGCTCCCGCGGCAAGTTGTACCCGGTTCCACCCCCTGCGCGCGCCCTCCGGATCTGACGCGGTTAAGCGCTTGCGTCTCACGGAGCGCGGTCTTACGGTCACTTCACCGCCAGTGGCCCACGTCACGCACGAGGCGGTGGTGGGCGGCCGACGGGGCGGGAGGCGCGATGCGCGGGGCGGCGCTGCGGCGATCAGGCGGACGGGGACGGACCCGGGCACCGGCGGTCCTCGCCGCGATCCTGGCGAGCCTGGCGCTCGTCGCCGGCTGTTCGGGAGCGGGCGCGCTCGGCGCCTCGGAGGGCGTCGAGACCGTCACGGTCGCGATCGTGTCCAACCCGCAGATGGAGGACGCGGTCTCGCTCGCGCCCCAGTTCGAGGCGGCCAACCCCGGCATCCGGCTGCGCTTCGTCTCGCTGTCGGAGAACGAGGCCCGGGCCAAGATCACCGCGTCGGTCGCGACCGGGGGCGGCGAGTTCGACGTCGTCATGGTCTCGAACTACGAGACGCCCCAGTGGGCGGCGAACGGCTGGCTGACCGACCTGCAGCCCTTCATCGACGGCACGCCCGGCTACGACGCCGCGGACTTCATCCCGTCGGTGCGCGAGGCGCTCTCGTACGAGGGCCGGATGTACTCGGTGCCGTTCTACGGCGAGTCGTCCTTCCTCATGTACCGCCGCGACATCTTCGAGCAGGCCGGCATCCAGATGCCCGCCCAGCCGACGTGGCCGCAGATCGCCGAGTACGCCGCCCGCCTCGACCAGGGCGAGGGCCAGCGGCGCGGCATCTGCCTGCGTGGCAAGCCGGGCTGGGGCGAGATGATGGCCCCGCTCGACACGGTGATCAACACCTTCGGCGGCCGCTGGTTCGACCCGCAGTGGCGGGCCCAGCTCACCTCGCCCGAGGTGCGCCAGGCCGTGCAGTTCTACGTCGACCTCGTGCGCACCCACGGCCAGCCCGGCGCCTCGCAGTCCGGTTTCTCCGAGTGCGCGACGCAGTTCGGCCAGGGGCAGGTCGCCATGTGGTACGACGCGACGTCGGCCGCCGGCACCGTCGAGGACCCCGCCGAGTCGACCGTCGCCGGGCGCATCGGCTACGCCCCCGCCCCGGTGGTGGCCACGCCGTCCTCGGGCTGGCTGTACTCCTGGTCGCTCGGCATCCCGCAGACCTCGCCGCGCAAGGACGCGGCGTGGCGCTTCATGTCCTGGATGACGAGCAAGGAGTACATCCAGCTCGCCGGCCGGGAGGTCGGGTGGACGTCGATCCCACCCGGGTCACGCCAGTCGACGTACAGCGTCCCGGAGTACCAGCAGGTGGCGGGGGCCTACGCGCCGCTGATCCTGCAGGGCCTGCAGCGCGCGAACCCGCAGCAGCCGACCGTGCAGCCGGTGCCGTACCAGGGAATCCAGTTCGTCCGCATCCCCGAGTTCCAGGACCTGGGCACCCGCGTCAGCCAGCAGATCAGCGCGGCGATCGCCGGTCAGATCACCGTCGACGAGGCCCTGGAGCAGTCGCAGAACTACGCGGAGACGGTGGGGGAGAGCTACCAGCGATGACAGCAACGCTCGAGGAACGCCCCGCGCCCGCCGCGAACGTCGGCGGCGCCGCGATGATCGACCGTGCCGAGGGCTGGCGGCGCCGCGCGCCGCTGCTGCCCGCGCTGGTCTTCACGATCATCGTCACGCAGATCCCGTTCATCCTGACGCTCTTCTACTCGCTGCAGTCCTGGAACCTCGTCCGGCCGGGGTCGCAGGAGTTCGTGTGGTTCGCGAACTACGTCGACGTCTTCACCGACAGCCAGTTCCGCCAGGTCGCGATCAACACGGTCGTCATGACGCTGGGCTCGGTGCTCATCGCCGTGCTGCTCGGGCTGCTGCTGGCGCTGCTGCTCAACCGCCAGTTCGTCGGACGCGGCGTGGTGCGCACGCTGCTGATCACGCCGTTCCTCATCACGCCGGTGGCCGCGGCGCTGCTGTGGCGCACGGTGCTGCTGGACCCGACGCTCGGCCTGGTCAACTTCGTGCTCTCGCCGTTCGGCGCGTCGGGCACCGAGTGGATCAGCCAGTTCCCGCTGGCCTCGGTGATGGCC
>JAQSWW010000203.1 GCA_029266415.1 Actinomycetospora sp.
CACTACGGCACCACGATCGGCGACGACGCGATCCTCGCCCCCGACACCTTCCTGATGAAGGGCGAGGAGGTGCCGCCCGGCGAGTCCTGGGGCGGCAACCCCGCCCGTGGCAACGACTGACCCCCAGCCCGAGGACGGATCCGTGACCCACCCGACGAACACGTGCGCAGTCACCGACGACGCCCGCTGGCGCGCCGTCCTCGCGAGCGGCGCCACCGCCGTGCCGCGGTGGAGCCTCGCACCCCCCGCGGCCGGTGGCGGGCCCGTCGCGACCACGGTCGCCGTCCCGGCCGAGCTGACCGCCGCGGTGTCGGCGCAGGCCGGCCGCCTCGGCGTCGTCCCCGAGGCGCTGCTGCTCGCGGCGCACGCCCGGGTCCTCGCGGCGCTCACCGCGGAGCCCGAGGTCCTCGCCGGCGTCGAGGTCGCGGGCAGGACGTTGCCCGCCCGTCTCGACACCGAGGTCGCGTCGTGGCGGACGCTGGCCACGGCGGCCGCCGCGGCGCTGACCGCGCTGACGGGCGCGGACCAGGCCGGGGACGACGTGGCCCTGGCCCAGGCGCGGCGCGACCTGACCGGGCTCTGGCCCGAGACGGTCCTGGCGGTCGGGGTCCCGGCCGGTGACGGAACCCCGCTCGCCGACGACGCCGTCTTCCGTGTCGACCGGCCGGCGGAGGACCAGCTGCGGGTCGTGCACCGGACGGGCGACCTCGACGTCGCGGCCGCCGAGCGGATCGCGGGCTATCACCTCACCGCGCTCGACCAGCTGTGTGCCGACCCGGACGCGGCGCCGGGAGCGCAGGGTCTCGTCGGTCCCGAGGAGCTGGCCCAGCAGGTCGACGGCCTGGCGGGCCCGGTGCGCCCGCGTCCCGACCGCCCCGCACACGAGATCATCCGGGATCGGGCCGCCGCCGACCCCGACCGCGTCGCCGTGGTGCACGGCGACCGGTCGTGGACCTACCGCGAGCTCGACGAGGTCACCGACCGGGTCGCGCGGGCGCTGCTGTCCCGCGGCCTGCCGCCCGAGGGGATCGTCGCGGTGGTCGCCGAGCGGACGCTCGACTGGGCGGCCTGCGTGCTCGGCATCCTCAAGGCGGGCGCCGCGTACCTGCCCCTGGAGCCCCACTTCCCGCCCGACCGCATCGCCACCGTCCTGACCCGGGCCGACGCCCGCATCGTGCTCGGGGAGCGGGGCAGCACGACGACGCTCGACGAGGCCCTGGACAACCTCGGCGCGGCGGCGCCGGAGCGCCTGCTCGTCGACGACGCCGTCGCGGAGGAGCACGGCGACGAGGTCCCGCGGGTCGACGTCGCGGGCGATCGGCTCGCGTACCTGTACTTCACCTCCGGCTCCACCGGCGAGCCCAAGGGCGCGATGTGCGAGCACGCGGGGATGGTGAACCACCTCTACGCCAAGATCGAGGACCTCGGGATCACCGAGGGCACGGTGGTCACCGAGACCGCCCCGCAGTGCTTCGACATCTCGTTGTGGCAGCTCGTGGCACCGTGGCTGGTGGGTGGGACCACCGTCATCGTCGAGCAGGAGACCATCCTCGACGTCCCGTCGTTCGTCGATCTCCTGGCTCGCCGCCGGGTCGAGGTCGCCCAGCTCGTGCCCTCCTACCTCGACGTCGTGGTGTCCTACCTCGAGCAGCAGAGCGCGCCGGCCGCCGAGGTGCTGCCCGCGCTGAGGCGCATCGCGGTCACCGGCGAGGCCGTCAAGAAGGAGCTGGTCGCGCGCTGGTTCGCCGTGCGGCCCGACGTCGCGGTCGTCAACGCCTACGGGCTCACCGAGACCTGCGACGACACCAACCACGAGATCCTCACCGAGGTGCCGGCCGGCGAGCGCGTGCCGCTCGGGCCCGCCGTCCCCAACGTCCGCGTCTACGTCGTCGACGAGGGCCTGCACCCCGTCCCGCTCGGCGCTCCGGGCGAGATCGTGTTCTCCGGGGTGTGCGTGGGTCGCGGCTACGTCAACGACCCCGAGCGCACGGCGAAGGCCTTCGTGCCCGACCCGCTGCGCCCCGGCGAGCGGCTCTACCGCAGCGGCGACCACGGGCGGTGGCTGCCCGACGGGAAGCTCGACTTCCTGGGTCGCCGCGACCACCAGGTCAAGATCTCCGGCTTCCGGATCGAGATCGGCGAGGTCGAGAACACGCTGCTGCGGGCCCCGGGCGTCCGGGACGCGGCCGTCGTCGTCGCCGAGCGGCCGGGGCGCGGCAAGCAGCTGGTCGGCTTCTACGGCGCCGCCGCACCGGTGGAGAACGAGGTGCTGCGCGCGACCCTCGAGGCGTCGCTGCCCGTGTACATGGTCCCGCCGGTGCTGCACCACCGGGAGACCCTGCCGCTGACCCCGAACGGCAAGATCGACCGGAAGGCGCTCACGGCCCTCGCGCTCACCCTCGACGAGCCCGCGACCCCCGACGCCGACGCGGACGCCACCCCGCTCACCCCGACCGAGGCGCGGGTGGCCGCGGTCTGGGCGCCGCTGCTGGGTGTCGACGCGTCGGCGATCGGCCGGGACACCCACTTCTTCGACCGCGGCGGCTCCTCGCTGCTCGCGGTGAAGATGGCCGTCGGGCTGAAGAAGGCCGTGAGCCTGCCCGACATCGTCGGCCACCCCGTGCTCGCCGACCTCGCCGCCCTCATCGACAGCAAGGCCGCGGACGTCCCCGCCCCCGCCCCGGCCCCCGTGGCCGAGACCGAGGCGCCGACCGTCCGCCTGCACTTCTCCGATCTCACCCCCTCGTCGTGACCACCGTGAAGGAGCAAGCCATGTCGGTGACGGTGCCGCCGTTCGCGGTGATCCCGGGCGCACAGGTGGGGGAGGCGCTGCGCGGACGGGAGCGCGACGTCGTCGCCCTCATGGAGGAGACCTACCGGCTGCACGACGCCGGCCGGACCCACAACCCGCCGTCGTACTTCCTCACGTTCGCCGACCGCCCCACGTCGCGGATCATCGCGCTCCCCGCGTCGGTCGGCGGGGACGTGAACGTCGACGGGATCAAGTGGGTCTCGAGCTTCCCGGACAACGTGGCGGCCGGCGTGCCCCGCGCGTCGGCCGTGCTGATCCTCAACGACCACGACACGGGCTACCCCTTCGCCTGCCTCGAGGCGTCGATCATCAACGCGAGCCGCACCTCGGCGTCGGCGGCGCTGGCCGCCGACCGGCTGACCCGCGGTCGGGAGCGGCCCCGCCGCGTCGGGTTCTTCGGCGTGGGGCTCATCGCCCGGTACCTGCACACCTATCTCGCGGCGACCGGGTGGACGTTCGACGAGACCGGCGTGTTCGACCTGAAGGCCGAGAGCGCCGAGGGCTTCCGTGGCTACCTCGAGACGCAGGAGGGCACGGGGACGATCACCGTCCACGACGACGCGGAGTCGCTGATCCGGAGCAGCGACCTGGTCGTCTTCGCCACGGTCGCGGGGACGCCCCACGTGCACGACCCGGCGTGGTTCGACCACCACCCGCTGGTGCTGCACGTGTCGCTGCGCGACCTCGGCACCGAGGTCATCCAGGCGTCGACGAACATCGTCGACGACGTCGACCACTGCCTGCGCGCCAACACCTCGGTGCACCTGGTGGAGCAGGAGACCGGCAACCGCGACCACGTCGACGGGACGCTGGGCGACGTCCTGGAGGAGCGGATCACGCTGCCGATCGACCGGACCGTCGTGTTCTCGCCGTTCGGCCTCGGCATCCTCGACCTCGCGCTGGGCAAGGACGTCTACGACCACGTCACGAAGACCGGCGGCCTGCACGTGGTCGACGACTTCTTCCACGAGCTCAAGCGGTACGGCTGAGCCGGCCGGGGGTGCGGGTGGGTTCAGGTGAGCTCGGCGGGGGTGACCGCACCCCGCTGCAGCGCCGCGTTGGCGAGCTCGACGCGGCGCCGCGTGCTCGCCGGGTCCAGCTCGAACTTGTCGTAGAGGCGCAGCAGGTGCTGCTTGACCGCGGCCTCGGAGACGACCAGCGCCGCGGCGACCTCACGGGCCGTGGCCGGTTCGGTGAACACCTCGCCCGAGAACAGCGGCCGGCACAGCGCGACGAGGACGTCGTGCTCACGGCGCGTGAGCTCCGGCGGTCTACGGGGCGCCGTCGTCGGCGCCGCGCGACCCGCGGATCCACGGAAGACCATCCGGGTCGCACCGACCT
Organism: Actinomycetospora sp.; assembly: GCA_029266415.1. Classification (GTDB taxonomy): domain Bacteria; phylum Actinomycetota; class Actinomycetes; order Mycobacteriales; family Pseudonocardiaceae; genus Actinomycetospora. The sequence continues at coordinate 4,154 of JAQSWW010000203.1, forward strand.
GGATCGCGTCGCCGTGCCGCAGGGCGCGCTCGGCGAGGAGCCGCTCGCCCGCCACGACCGTGCCGTTGGTGCTGCCGAGGTCGCGGATCGCCCAACCCGCCCCGTAGGACACCAGCACGGCGTGCAGCGACGACACCTGGCCGTCGTGGTCGAGCACGACCCCGTTGCCCTCGCCCCGCCCGATGGTCACCGAGGGCCCGGCGAGCAGGACCACCTCGACGCCCCCGGGCCGCCACACCTCGAGGAAGCTCGTCGCCGGGCCCCGGTCGCTGGTCACGCCTCGCCTCCTCCGCCGCATCACCGTGGTGACCGACCGTCACATTCGAGTGAGAATCTTACCCAAGGTGTACCGCGGACGGGGGCGTGTGCGACATAGTGTCACCAGCGTCGACCGACCGCAGGGGGTGCCTCGGGTGACCGAACGGTTCGGGCCGTACGAGTTGCTCCGCGTAGTCGGCCGTGGCGGTATGGGTGAGGTGCTCGAGGCCCGCGACACCGAGCACGACCGGATCGTCGCCCTCAAGCGCCTGACGGCCGAGGCGGCCGGCGACGACGAGTACCAGCGGCGCTTCCGCCGCGAGGCCCGGCTCGTCGCGCGCCTCCGCAACCCGCACGTCATCCCCATCCACCGCTACGGCGAGATCGACGGGCAGCTCTTCCTCGACATGCCGCTCGTCGGGGGCGCCGACCTCGAGAAGGTCCTCGCGTCCGAGGGGCGGCTCGCGCCGGCGCGCGCGGTGGCGGTCGTGGAGCAGGTCGCGTCCGCGCTCGACGCCGCCCACCGCGCGGGCCTGGTCCACCGCGACGTCAAGCCGTCGAACGTCCTCATCGACGACGAGGTCGGCGCCCACGGTTTCGTCTACCTCGTCGACTTCGGGATCACCCGCTCCCTGGGGGGCGACGCCAGCGCACCCCTCACCGGGGCCCGCATCCTGATCGGGAGCCTCGACTACATGGCCCCCGAGCGGTTCTCGGGCGAGGGCGGGCTGGGGATCGACGTGTACGCGCTGACGTGTCTCCTGTTCGAGTGCCTGACCGGGAGCAGGCCCTTCCCGATCGACGATTTCACCGAGCTGATGACCGCGCACCTGTACTGGAAGCCCCCTGCGCCGTCGCAGTCGGTCCCCGGCCTGGGCGAGGCCTTCGACGCCGTGATCGCCGCGGGCCTGGCCAAGGACCCCGACCAGCGGCCCGCGAGCGCCGGCGAGCTCGCCGCCGCGGCCCGGGCGGCGCTCGACGCACGGTCCGGTACCGCGGTCCCGTCGACGCCGACCACGGCCGAGGGTCCCCGCAGCGTGGTCGAGCCCCTCCCGGCCGCCGCGACCCGTCGCGGCGGGACACAGAAGGCGGACGCCCCCGCCTCGTCGCTCGACGTGCCCACGACGGTCGTGCCCCGCACGACCGCGAGCGCCACCACCGAGGACGACTCCACGACGCTGCTGCCCGCGGCGCCCACGTCCGCGGCGGGTGCCGCACCCGGCTCCCGGACCGGACGTCCCGGCGCCCCGCCGCGGCGGGACGCGCCCCCGGTGCGGGCCTCCGGGCAGCCCTCGACGAGGACCGGGGTCCCGTCGCCCGCCGGCGGGGCGGCAGGAGCGGCCCGAGCCGCCGGAGCGGCCCCGCGACCGGCGGGGACGCCCGACCGGGAGGACCGCACGGTGGCCCTGCGTGTCCGCGACCCGCGGGCCGGGTCCGTGCCGGGCCCGGCGCCGTCGGGTGCGCGTCCCGCGTGGACGCCCGACCGCGAGAGCCCCACGTCCGCCCTGCGGGTCGGCGACCCGCGGGCCGGGGCGGCGCCGCGTCCGGTGCCCGGTCCGGTGCCCTCGGGCCCGCCCGACGATCCGGCGCCGTCTGTCCCGCCCGCCGAGGGGCGGTCCCGGAGGGCGCTGTGGGTGGCACTGATCGTCCTCGCCGCCGTGGTGGTGATCGCGGCCGCCGTGTACGTGGCCGTGCTCCTGACGCCTGCCACGGGCTGAACGGAGGCCTGGCGGTGCACGACTCCCCGACTCCCCGCGCACCCTTGCCCCGGGGTGAGAGAACCCTGACCTCGGGCACCGGGAACGGTGGCTGCGCGGCGATGTCGGTGCGGGGCGCCGCGGCGGATTCTTGGGCTCTCACCGAGACGACGACAGCGAAACCGAGGAGGTCGCCATGACCATCATCTCCGCGCCCCAGCAGTACAACACCGACGACCTCTTCGTGGACCTGAGCGCCATCGTCGAGAAGTCCCTGTTCCTCAAGGTCGAGGGCATGAACTTCGCGGGCTCCGTGAAACTCAAGGCGGCGGCCTCGATGATCGGGGCGGCTCGGGCCGAGGGCAGGCTCAACCCCTGGTCGATCGTCGTCGAGTCGTCCTCCGGCAACCTCGGCGTCGCCCTGGCGATGGTCTGCGCGAACTACGGCTACCGCTTCATCTGCGTCACCGACGACCGCTGCAACCTGCAGACCCGCAAGCTCATCGAGGCGTTCGGCGCCGAGGTCCACATCATCGACGTGCCGCACCCCGAGACCGGTCTGCTCGGGGCCCGCATCGAGCACCTCGCCTCGATCTGCGCGAAGAACCCCGACGCCGTCTGGCTCAACCAGTACGAGAACCCGGCCAACGCCGGCGCCCACTACGCCCAGACCGGGCCGGCCATCGCCCAGAACTTCCCCCACGTCGACGTCGTGTTCGTCGGCGCGGGCACCTGCGGGACGCTCATGGGCACCGCCCGGTGGTTCAAGCAGCACCGCCCCGACGTCAAGATCGTCGCCATCGACGTCGAGGGCTCGGTGAGCTTCGGCGGGCTGGCCGCCACCCGCCGCATCCCGGGCCTGGGCATGGGCATGACCCCGCCCGCGCTCGACCGCTCCCTGGTCGACGACGTCGAGATCGTCCCCGAGACCGAGACCCTGCGGATGTGCCAGCGCCTCGCGATGCGCGGCTTCCTGTTCGGCGGCTCCACCGGCACCGTCGTCGCGGGGGCCAGCGCCTGGATGAGCCGGCACGGCACACCCGGCATGACCGCCGTGACCCTGGCGCCCGACTCCGGCGAGCGCTACCTCGACACCGTCTACGCGCCGGTCTGGCGCGAGGAGCACTACGGCGCCCGCGCCCGCCTGACCGGCCGCCACGTCCTGCCCGACAAGCTGCCC
>JAQSWW010000026.1 GCA_029266415.1 Actinomycetospora sp.
GTCGGCGGGCACGGGCTGGTGAGCCGGGTCGCCGCGGTGCTCGACCTCGGCGAGGTGTTCGCGATCGTCGTGAGCCTCCCCGCCGCGCTGTGCGGGTCCGCCGAGGCGGGCTGACCGGCTGCTCCTCTAGGCCGGCTCCTCGCGCTCGCCCACCTCGTCCCCGTGCTCGGCGTGCTCGGCGGCCAGGGCCACGTTGCGCGCCCGTCCCCGCAGCCGCCGCCGGACGTTGACCACCAGCTGCACCGTGGCGACGAGGGCCAGGACCGCCCACAGCGCGGCGCCACCGGCGACCACGGTCGCGCCGACGGACGGCACCACGCCGGCCGCGGCCAGCGAGAGGCCGCCGATGAGCAGCCGGGCCGGGCGCTCGGCGATGGTCACGAGACCGACCTCGGCCACGCCCTCCGCGGCGGCGCTCGCCCGCACCGACTCGTCGAGGACGGTGAGCACCGCGGCCGCCGCACACACCGGTCCGGGCGCCCCCAGGGCCCAGAGGGCGACGATCATGCCGAGGTCGCTCACGCGGTCGACGAGCTGGTCGAGGATGCGCCCCCACGCGGTGGCGGAGTCGGTCAGCTCCGCGAGCGCGCCGTCGACGCCGTCGAGCAGGGCGACGAGCACGACGAGGACCGCCGCGAGCAGGGCCCACCGGCCGCCGAGCCAGGCGACCCCGCCGATCGAGACCGCCCCGAGGCCGCCGAGGACGGTCACCCGCCCCGGCGGGACCCCCCGGCGCGCCAGCGGGGCGGCGAGGCGGTGCGCGACACGCAGCCACAGGCGCGTCGCCGGGGAGGAGCGGACGTCGTAGTCGCCGTGCGCCCGCGACCAGCGGTCGAGGTAGCCGTCGAGGTCGTCGACGTCCACACGCCACCCCCGCTGCCCCGACCGGCCGACGCCGCCATCGTAGAGGCGGCGGCCGTCCGCGATCGGACGACGCGGGCGAACGGGCTCAGAGGTCGGCCCCGACACTGCGCCGATCGCGGCGCGCGTCCCACACGAGCTGGCGGACCTGCTGGCGCACCCGTCCGACGTCCTCGAGCGGGGAGTCGACGAGCAGACCGAAGAACTGGCTCCAGCGCACACCGTGGAGGACCAGGCCGGGCCCGGCGTCCCCCGAGTACAGCGCCAGCAGCACCCCGAGCCCGTCGGCGTCGCAGGCGCGCACGGCGCTCACGTCGACGACGATCTCCGTGGCCTCCGCCGGGGATCGCCGGCGGCAGTGCTCCAGGAGGTCCTCCGCGGCCCGGGCGCCCAGGTCGCCGTCCAGCACGATCCGGGTGCTCACCCGCCGCGAGGCATCGTCGGTCTCCACGCCCACCCCCACACAGCACCGCGCCACGCGCGGGCGCACCGGGGTCCGGGGCACGTCCACGACCGTCCGGATCACCGTAGCCCCGGACGGGCGCTCCTCCACGCCCCCGAACGGAGGTAGCGGCGACGGGGTCCGCGGTGACGCACGGTGCGCCCGGGCCGGCCGTGGGACGATGGTGTGGCGCGGCACCTCTCGGTGCCGGGCGTCGTGTCTGCCCCGGACCCGGTGGACGTCCTGCACCCCCGATCCGGAGGCGTCTCCCGTGCTGCCTCGCGATCTCCCGGCACCCGAGAGGCACCGCCCGTGACCCGATCCGTCCCCCGCCGCACCGAGTTCGCCGAGCTGACGCACACGCTGCGTGCCGCGGGGCTGCTCGAGCGCCGTCGTGGCTGGTACGCCGCCTACATCGCCATCACCCTGGGCGTCCTCGCCGCCGGCGGCGTCGCGTTCGTCGCCATCGGCGACTCGTGGTGGGCGGTGGCCCTGGCCCCGGTGTTCGCCGTCGTCGCCACGCAGTGCGGCTTCATCGGCCACGACGCGGGCCATCGCCAGATCTTCGACAGCGGGACCGCGAACGACGCGGTGGGCTACGTGGCCGGCAACCTCGCGATCGGGCTCGGTTTCAACCGGTGGGTGGCCGACCACAACGCGCACCACGCCAACCCCAACCACGAGGACCGCGACCCGGACGTCCGGATCCCGGTGCTCGCCTTCAGCCCCGACCAGGCGGTCGGCCGTCGCGGGATCGCCGGGTTCATCACCCGCCACCAGGCCGGCCTGTTCTTCCCGCTGCTGCTGCTCGAAGGGCTGAGCCTGCACGTCACCAGCATCCGGGCGCTCGTCGAGGACCGGGTCCGCGCTCGCGGTCTCGAGGCGGGTCTGCTCGCCGCCCACACGGTGCTCTACCTCGGCGCGGTGTTCCTCGTGCTCTCCCCCGGCCCCGCCGTGGTGTTCATCGCCGTGCAGCAGGGGCTCTTCGGGCTGTACCTCGGTGCGGTGTTCGCCCCGAACCACAAGGGCATGCCCATGGTGTCGGCGGAGGACCAGCTCGACCCGATCCGCAAGCAGGTGCTCACCTCGCGGAACATCCGCGGGAACGTCCTGATCGACCACGCCATGGGTGGGTTGAACTACCAGATCGAGCACCACCTGTTCGCCCGGATGCCCCGGCCGAACCTCCGGCGTGCCCAGCCCCTCGTCGCCGCCTTCTGCGCCCGGCAGGACATCTCCTACGCGGAGACCGGACTGATCGACTCCTACGTGCAGACCCTGCGCCACCTGCGAACGAGCGCGGCGCCGGCGCGCGTCGCCGCGGCCTGACCGGTCTGGGGCACAGTGGCGCCATGGCTCCCCACCGCACGGCTCCCCGCGGCACGGCCGTTCACGGCTGGCGCGCGACGCTCGTCCTGCCCGGTCGGACGGTGGTGCGGGGTCGCGGCGTGCAGGACCCGCTGCCGGCGGGCCGCGAGCCCGAGTTCGGCCTCTACCTCGGCGTCGAGTACCACCCGGCGTGGGAGCACGAGCGGCTCGCGTGGCCCGACTTCGGCGTGCCCGACGACCCGCACGCCGCGGTGCGGGCGATCGCGCAGCTCTACGCCCGGGCACGCGCCGGGGAGCGCGTCGAGACCGCGTGCCGGGCCGGCAAGGGCCGCACCGGCACCGTCATCGCCTGCCTGGCGATCCTCGACGGCCTCCCCGCCGACCACGCGGTGAGCTGGACCCGGCGCCACCACCACCACCGCGCGGTGGAGACCCCGTGGCAGCGGCGCTGGGTCCGGCGCTTCCCCCAGCTCCTGGCGTCCTCGGGCTGAGCCTCGGTCGATCCGGACGCCGCCGAGCCGGGCCGTCACGCCTCGTCCTCCAGCACGCGGACCGTGCCGGTGTCGCCGTCGACGCGCACGCGGTCGCCGGTGTGCAGCCGGTCGGTGGCCGAGCCCGTGCCGAGGACGGCGGGGATGCCGTACTCGCGGGCCACGATCGAGCTGTGGCTCAGCGGGCCGCCGATGTCGGTGACCACCGCCGCGGCGCGCGCGAACAGCGGCGTCCAGGCCGGGGTGGTCATGCGGGCGACCAGCACCTCGCCCGGCTGCATCGCCCCGAAGTCCTCCGGGCCCCGCAGCACCCGCGCCGTCGCGGTGACCGTGCCCGTCGAGCCGGGGACGCCGGTGAGCTCCTCCCCCGCGGGGGTGTCCGCCCCGGGCATGAACGGGCCGACGAGCCTCGTCAGCCACCGGCCGCGCGGCAGCATCTGGGGTGGCGAGACCAGGGCGCGGCCGCGGCGCAGGGCCCGGCGCTCGGCCACCGGCGGGTCCACCGGCTCGCCGCGGATCGCGGTGCGCAGCTCGGCCTCGGTGAGCCAGAAGACGTCGTCGGCGCCGACCGGGAGCCGCCCGCCGAGCTCACGCAGCATCCGGTGCATGAGCGGCCAGGCCAGCCCGACGTCGGCCAGCGCGTCCTCGCGGACGGGTCCCAGCGTCCGGGCCCGGGCGAGCAGGGCGTCGAAGACGCGGCGCCGGACCGGGCCCAGCCGGGACCGGATCGCCCGCGCCCTGGCGTCGCGCCCGGCCCGGAGGCGGTCGCCGCGGACGGCGGGGTCGGTGGCCTGGTCGGACATCTGGAAGCGGATCGCGTCGAGCAGCGTGCTCGGGTCGTCGGCCGGGGTGGGCACGGCGAAGTCCAGGTCGAACACCGTGTGCCCGTAGCGGTCGAGGTGCTCCCGGAAGCGCCGGCGCCACGCCGGATCGTCCATCCCGCTGGCCTTCGCCTCCATCGCCAGCGCGTGCAGCGCCCGCTCGGCCCGCAGCGGCTCGCTGTCCTCGCCCAGCAGCAGCACGTGCGCGGCGGGGTCGCCGGCGCGCCGGACGAGGCGCTCGTAGAACTGCGCGAAGGCGATCTCGGCGGTCGCCGCGAGCGGGATGACCGACTGCACGGCCGTGTAGTACGTCGCGCCCGCCCGCAGCAGGGCGACGACACCGTCGAGGAGCTCTTCGGACGACAGCGCCGCGAGGTCCTCCGCCGCCCACGCCGCGACGGTGGCCGCGTAGGAGGGATGGGCCCGCTCGCGCCAGCCGCGCACGCCGCCCCGGACCTCCGGCCGGTTCAGCCCGCGGATCGCCAGGGGCGTCCGCAGCGTCAGCGAGACCAGCCCGCGGGTGCGGTAGAAGTAGTAGGCGTAGCCGTTGATCGTCGGGAAGGCGATGTCGCCCTCGGGCACCGGTCGCCCCATCGCCTGGGTCAGCAGCTCCCGGATCGACCCCGTCACCGCGGGCCCGATCAGGTCGGCGAACAGCGGGGTGAGCGGGCTCGGCATCTGCTCGACGATGCTGGCGCGGAAGTAGACGCCGTGCGGGTACGGCAGCGGCCAGGTCTCCGGCGGCGGGGCGGTCGGGGCGGGCAGCGCGGTGATCGGACGGGACTGGACCAGCGCGAACGCGCCGTCCGCCCGCACCCACTCGATGTCCTGGGGCGCCCCGAAGTGCTCATCGGCGCGCACCCCCAGGCGCGCGAGCTCCCCCACCGCGGCGGCGTCGAGCACCGGCGCGCGCCGCCGGTCCGCGGGCACGGGGACCTGGGCGGTGCCGCCGCCGGTGGACACGGTCATCTCGGTCTTGTCGGCCACGGTGCGCCCGACCTCGGCGAACGTCGCCCGGTCGACGACGAGCTCGTCGGTGGCCACCAGCCCGCCGACCACCGACTCGCCCAGCCCCCAGGCCGCGCTGACCACCACCCGGTCGCGCCGGCCCGTCGTCGGCTCCGCGGTGAACAGGACCCCGGACGCCTCGGCGTCCACCATCCGCTGGATGACCACCGCGAGGCGCACGTCGTCGGGGGCTGCGAGGGCCGTGCCCTGCCGGTCGCGGTAGTCGATCGCCCGCGCGCTCCACAGCGAGGCCCAGCACCGGACCACGGCGTCGAGCAGCGCGTCCTCGCCGCGGACGTCGAGCATCGTCTCCTGCTGACCGGCGAAGCTGGCGTCGGCGAGGTCCTCGGCGGTGGCGGAGGAGCGCACCGCGACCGGCGGCGCGCCGAGGTCGGCGTAGACGGCGCGGATCTCGGCGGCCACGGCGCCGGGCACCGGCGCGGCCCGGAACGCGGCCTGGACCGCCTCGGCCCCTCGGGCGGCCAGCGCGGGGACGTCCAGGCCCGCCGCCGCGACGAACGCCGCGTAGGCGTCGGTGGTCAGGACCACGCCCGGCGGCACCGGGAGCCCGGCCCGCACCAGCTCGCCGAGGTTCGCTCCCTTGCCCCCGGCGAGGGCGACATCAGCGGCGCTGACCTGCGCGAACGTCCGCACGAAGTCCACGAGGACCAGTATGCGCGCGGAGGCGTCGGCCGTCGGGCGGCATCGCCGTGCGGCGGTCCCGCCGTAGTGTTCGGACCGTGGCGACGGCGGGGCGGACCTGGGGCGACGTCTTCACCGCGCTCACCGACCGGTCGCACCTCGTCGTGGGCGAGGGCCTGTCGGCCATGGTCGACGAGGTCGTGGCGCCGATGGGCCTGCGCGCCGACGTGTTCCTGGTCGACCTGGGCCAGCGGGTGATGACCTCGTTGCGGGTCGATCCCCCGACACCCCTGTCGGTGGACGGGACGCTCGCGGGGCGGGCCTTCCAGCACGGCGAGTTCGTCGCCGGCCTCGACGAGCAGGGCCGGCGCCTGCTCTGGATCCCGATGCTCGACGGCACCGAGCGCGCCGGCGTGGTGCGCCTCGAGCTCGACGCCGACGTCGTCGACGACCTGGAGTTCCGGCGCCGCTGCTGGACGCTGTCGGGGCTGATGGGCCACATCGCCATCGCCAAGCTGCCCTACAGCGACCGCGTCCGCCGCATCCGGGCGCCCCGGCCCCTGTCGGTGGCCGCCGAGCTGCTCTGGCAGCTCGTCCCGCCCCGGACCTTCGCCACGCGGGACGTCGTCGTCACCGCGCTGCTCGAGCCCTACGACGAGGTCGCCGGCGACGCCTACGACTACGCCGTCGACACCGACACCGCCTACGTCGCGGTCTTCGACGGCGTCGGGCACGACCTCGCGGCCGGCAGCGCCACCGCGCTGGCGGTCAGCGCCATCCGCAACGCCCGCCGTCGCGGCGTCGACGACCTCGTCGCGCTCGCCGCCGAGGCCGACGTCCAGATGCAGGCCGCCGGCACCCGGCCCCGGTTCGTCACCGGCGTCCTGGCCCGGCTCGACCTGCGCACCGGCGAGCTGCGCTACCTCGTCGCGGGCCACCCGCGCCCGCTGCTGCTGCGCCACGGGCACCTCGTCGACGCGTTCCGGGCGGCACCGCGCCTCCCGCTGGGGCTCGGGCCCCACCTCACCGGCCAGCGGGCCGTGCCCGTCGAGGTGGCGGTCGAGTGGCTCGAGCCCGACGACCGCGTCGTGTTCTACACCGACGGGATCACCGAGGCCCGCGACGCCGACGGCGTGCTCTTCGGGGAACGCCGCCTGGTCGACCTCAGCGAGCGCGCCGAGCTCGACGACGTCTCCGCCCCCGAGCGGCTGCGCCGCCTCGCCGCCGCGGTCCTCGACCACCAGAGCGGGCTGCTCCAGGACGACGCGACGCTGCTGATGCTCGACTGGTCCACCACGGGCCACGAACGCCTGCTGCCCTCGGTCGCCCGCGCCGCCACCGCGTCCGCGTCCCCGGACCTGCGCCCCCAGCAGGTGTCGGCCACCGCGGCCGGTGGCTTCCGTACGCCCTCGCCTTGACGTCCTCCGGAGGCGGCGACGAACCCGTCGATGGCGGCGGCGAGGGCCGGCGGACAGGAGCGCGACGGGCACCGTGATCACCTCGGTGGTGGGGACGGGCGGGACGGGTCACGGGTCCGCCCGCAGGTCGACGACGACACCGGCGTGGTCCGACGGCCACGCGCCCGCGGCCGGCGCACGGTCGGCGAAGAGCCCGACGCGCTCGACCGCGACCGGCACCGTGCCGCGCCCCAGCCCGAGCAGCACGTAGTCGACCCGCGAGGGCGGTTCGCCGCGGGCGGCGATGTACGGGTTCTCGCGCCGCCAGGTGGCGCCGTCCATGCGGTCCGGCCCGGTCGCCCAGCGCCAGGTGTCGGCCAGCAGCAGGTGCGGCTCCGCCGGGGCGGTGAGGTGGCCCTCGAGCAGCCGCACCTCGTCCGACGCGGGCTCGGCGTTGAGGTCGCCCACGACCACCGGCGGCAGGTCGGTCTCCTCCGCCGTCGCGACGTGGCGCACGATCGCCCGCACCTGCGCGACCCGCAGCGCCGAGGCGGTCAGGGCCGACGCCAGGTGGGTCACCACGACGCGCAGCGACCCGGCGGGCGTGTCGATCACCGTGCTGAGCAGCACCTGCGCGGCCGGTCCGTCCGCGCACGGCAGGGTCTCGGTGTGGACGTCGCGCAGGGGCCAGCGGCTGAGCACGGCGTTGCCCAGGCCCCACGAGTCGTCGCCGAGGCGCCCGGTCCACGGCGAGGCGTCGGGCACCCCGGCGAACGCGACGTGGCGGTCGAGCTCGTCGGCGAGCCCGGCGGCGAGGTGCTCGTCCCCGCGCGACCACACCTCCTGCAGACCGACGACGTCGGCGTCCAGCGCCCGCAGGGCCGCGGCGATCGCGGGGCGCCGGCCGTCGGGGTCGCCGAAGCGCCACCAGAGGTTCCAGGTGGCGATCCGCACGGCGGTCACCGGGCCGCCCGGGCCAGCAGCCACCAGAGTGCGCGCTGTGGGGCGTCGGGCAGGCCGGCGACCGTGAACGACAGGTCGTGCGCGGCGTTGATGCGGGCGAGCTCGAGCAGCGGCGGGCGATCCGGCGCCGCGGCCAGGGCGCGCAGCTGCTCCTGCAGCGGGCCCGCCGGGGTCTCGACGGTCCGGAACCGGACCGGCTCGTCGCCCGGGTTGGCGAAGGAGTGCGTGGTGCCCGGCGGCACGCTCACCGACTCACCGGGCAGCACGAGGCGCCGTTCCCGCCCGCGGCGGACCAGCAGCCGGCCCGACTCGACCGTGAACACCTCGGCCTCGTGGCGATGGCGGTGCGCCGGCGGACCGGGGTGCCGCGGCGGGAGGACCGCCGAGAACACGAAGTCCGGCGCCGACGCCTCGACGGTGATGCGCTGGCCGTCGGCGAACTCGATCGCGGTCACGCCGCCACCTCCGGGTCCGGTCACTGCTGCGGGTCCACCCCCTCGACGACGCGGGGCCGTCGAGCGTGACGGGCACCGGCGTGCCGTGGGTCACATGTCCGCAGCCGCGGTCGGCGCACCGCGGGGAAACCCGATCCGGCTGTGAGCAGCGCCATCGCCGTACCGGATGGTAGGACTTCCGAGTAACCGCGACCGGCCCGCATGGTGGAGGTCGGCGTCGTCGACCACGGCGTGACCGCACCGCCGTGGAGGGTCCCCCCGTGCCCCGAGTCCCGATCGCCGACCGCCCCACCACCGCGCGGGGGCCACGGCTGCTCGGGGCGGGGGCGTACCGGCCCCGGCGGGTGGTGGACAACGCCGAGGTCTGCGCGCCGATCGAGGGCGCCGACGCCGACTGGGTGTTCGCCCGCTCCGGCATCCGCACCCGCCGGTTCGCGGGGGCCGACGAGACCGTCGTCGCCATGTCCGCCGCCGCGGCCGGCGACGCCCTCGCCGCGGCCGGGCTGACCGTGGCCGCGGTCGACGTCGTGCTCGTGGCGACGATGTCGGCCGACACCGCCTGCCCGCAGGTCGCCCCGCGCGTCGCCGCCGAGCTCGGCACCACCGCCCCGGCGTTCGACCTGGGCGCCGCGTGCTCGGGGTTCTGCTACGGCCTCGAGACCGCCGCGGCGCTGGTCGTCGCGGGCACCGCCCGCCACGTCCTCGTCGTCGGGGTCGAGCGCATGAGCGACCTGCTGGACCCGACCGACCGCGGCACCGCGTTCCTGTTCGGCGACGGCGCCGGCGCGGTCGTGGTCGGCCCGGGCGAGACCACGGGCATCGGCCCGGTGGTGTGGGGCAGCGACGGCGGCCAGTCCGACCTCATCGTCCACGCCCCGTCCGACCCCGTGGACGGGTCGGCGGGCGAGGGCGTGTCCGGCCTGCGGATGCAGGGCCCCGCGGTGTTCCGCTGGGCCAGCACCGAGATCGCCCCGGTCGCCGGGAAGGCGCTGGCGGCCGCCGGGGTCGGCGTCGACGACCTCGGCGCCTTCGTGCCCCACCAGGCCAACAACCGGATCACCGACGCCCTCGTGCGCGCGCTCGACATCCCCGACCACGTCGCCGTCGCCCGCGACGTGACCGGCACCGGCAACACCTCCGCGGCGTCGGTCCCCCTCGCCCTGCACGCCCTGCTGGTCGACGGCGATGCCCGTCCCGGCGACCTGGCCCTGCTCTGCGGCTTCGGCGCGGGGCTCACCTACGCGGCCCAGGTCGTCGAGCTCCCGCCGGTGTCGCCCGCCTGACGCGCGTCGGCCGTGGTCGTGCACGACGACGCCGTGCACGACGACGCCGCAGGTCGGGGTCAGGCCGCCCGGAAGTCGGCGGGCCGCTCCGGCGACGCCTCGGCGAGCGCGGCGCGGGTGCCGTCGGCGTCGAGGTCCTTGCCGTAGACCGGCGTGCCCGGCTGCTGGCGCCACGACTCCTCGAGGGGGCCGGCGTCGACGGGGTCGAAGCCCAGCTCGTCGACCAGGGCGACCACGGTGTCCTTGGCCGGGCCGTCCGCCCCCGCGATCGGGAGGGCGATGCGCCCCGCGGTCCCGGGCGGGGTGCCGCGCCCGAGCAGGTGCTTCCACCAGATGCCGTTGAACACCTTGTACACCGGCACGCCGAGGAGCCCGGAGACCCAGACGCTCTCGGGGGTGCCGTCCTCCAGCGCCGCGATCCGGCCGTCGCGCTGCTGCGGGTAGTAGTTGTTCGTCTCGATCACCGGGGCGCCCGGACGGGCCGTCGCCACGATGCCCGGCGCGAGGTCGGGGGTGTTCCGCTGCGGGATGCTCACGACCACGACGTCGGCGTCGACGGCGGCCTCCCGCGCCCACACCGCCGTCACCCCGGTCTCCGCGGCGAGGTCGGCCAACGTCTCGGGCGCCCGCGAGTTCGCGACGCGGACCTCGTGGCCGAGCGCGGTGAGCCGCCGCGTCAACGTGCCGCCGATCATGCCTGCACCGATGATCCCGATCCTCATGGACCGGGGAACCACCAGTCGTCCCCGGCTGTTCCGCGGTCCGGGCGCGATCACTCGGCGGCGGCCAGCTCCCGGTCGCCCGCGCGTACCGAGTCGTCCACGTAGACGACGCCGTCGGAGACGTTCACCTGGTGGGTGCGCACCGCCTTCTTGGCCGGCGGGCCGCTCGGGCGGCCGGTGCGCAGGTCGAAGCACGCGGCGTGCAGCGGGCACTCGACCGCGCACCCCTCGAGCCAGCCGTCGGACAGCGACGCGTCCTGGTGGGTGCACGTGTCGTCGATGGCGTAGAGCTCACCGTCCACGTTGAAGACCGCGATGGCCGCCACCGAACCCTGGACCCGGACCGATTCCCCGACGGGGATGTCAGCGATCTCGCCCACGTAGATCATTCTTGCTCCTGTTGCGCTCTGCGCATCGAGTCTTGCTATCCGCAACACTAATCGTGAGGCTCGGAGATCGTGCCGTCAAGACGAAAGGCCGACATCAGGGGTTGACTCGTTCCAGCAGCGGAGTGTTACTGATACATGTCTAATATTTCATTCGTGTGCAGCAGTTTGAGGTGACGAGGTGCCGGGACGTCGCAGTGGCGGTGCGCGGGCGATCGAGGGTGAGCACACCCTGCGCCGGGCGACGGCCGCGGCGGCCATCGGCAACGTCGCCGAGTGGTACGACTTCGGGATCTACTCCTACCTGGCCGGAGCGGTCCTGAGCCGGGTGTTCTTCCCCGACGCCGGGCCGTGGGCCACCGTCTACACGCTCGGCGCCTTCGCCGCGGCGTTCCTCGTGCGCCCGCTGGGCGGCCTGTTCTTCGGCCCGCTCGGCGACCGCGTCGGCCGCACCCGGGTGCTCTCGGCGACGGTGCTGCTCATGGCAACGGCGACCGTGCTGCTCGGGCTGATCCCGGACCACGGCGCGATCGGCGGCGCCGCCCCGGTCCTGGTGCTGGTCATGCGCCTGCTGCAGGGCTTCTCCGCCGGCGGGGAGTACACCGGCGCCCTGACCCTCATCGCGGAGTACGCGCCGGACCGGCGCCGAGGGCTGTTCGGGAGCTGGCTGGAGTTCGGCACGCTCACCGGCTACACCCTGGGCGCGGCCGTCAGCGCCGCGGTCATCGGCCTGCTGTCCGACGAGGCCCTCCTGGCCTGGGGCTGGCGGCTGCCGTTCATGCTCGCGCTGCCCCTGGGCGTCGCCGGCATCTACCTGCGCCTGCGCCTCGAGGACACCCCCGCGTTCCGCCAGCTCATGGAGCGCTCCCCCGCCCTGGCCACCATGCCGCTGCGGCGGGCGCTCCACATCCTCGGGGTCCGCCACCGACGCGCGCTGGTGGTCGCGGGCGGTCTCGTCGTCACCTGGAACATCACCAACTACGTGCTGACCAACTACGTGCCGACCTACCTCACCAGCACGCTCGCCGAGCACGGCGGGACCGGCACCGGGGAGACGACGTCGACGCTGCTGCAGGTCGTCGTGATGGTGGCGATGCTGTGCGTCATCACCTCGCTCGGGCGGCTGTCCGACCGCGTCGGGCGCCGGCCGATCCTGTTCGCCGGGAGCCTCTCGCTCGTCGTCCTCGGGCTGCCCGCGGTCTGGCTCCTGCGCCAGGGCGTCCTCGGCCAGCTCGCAGGCCTCGCCCTCCTGGGCGCGTGCCTGGTGTGCTTCGCCGCGGTGGCCCCGTCGACGCTGCCGGCGATGTTCCCCACGCTCGTGCGCTACGGGGGGCTCGCCCTCACCGTCAACGTCTCGATCTCGCTGTTCGCCGGCACCGCGCCGACCGTCATCGCCGCGGCGACGACCGCGACCGGGGACCTCGACTGGCCGGGCTACTACCTCGTCGCCGCCGGCGTGGTCGGGCTGGTCAGCGTCCTGTTCCTGACCGAGTCCGCGGGCCGCCCCCTGGCCGGCGCCGCGCCCCTGACCTCGAGCGCCGACCTCCCGCCCCCGGTCCTGTCGCCCGACGGGGTCCCCCTGGAGCGGCCGGGCGCGTGACGGCGGCGGCGCTCAGGCGGCCGCGGCCGGGCGCCGGAGCTCGCTGCGGCGGAACCGGCCGAAGGCCCGCGGGTCACCCATCGCGAAGACGCCGGTGGTCGTGCCCTCGCCGTCGAGGTAGCGCGCGACGAACCGCCCGTCGCCCACCTCGCCGTCGACGATCTCGACCCGGTCGTGCGCCGACGGGTGCCCGGCGAGCTGCAGCATCCGCCCGTACTGCTCGGACCAGACGTAGCCGCTGGGGCGGAAGGTCGCCCCCGGCCCGCCCGCGAGCAGGTTGGCCGCCGCGACCTCGGCCTGCTCCCCCGCGCTGGTCCAGTGCTCGTGACGGCGGGCGCCCGCCCCGCGCGACCAGCGGGCGACGTCGCCGACCGCCACGACGTTGGGCAGGTCGGTGACCATGCCGGCGTCGGTGCGCACACCGTTGTCGACGGTCAGCCCGGACCCGTCGAGCCAGCCGGTGTTCGGGACGATGCCGATGCCCACGATCACCACGTCGGCCGCGACGGTGGTGCCGTCACCGAGCTCCACGCCGGCGACGCGGCGCCCGCCGTCGCGCGAGGGCACCGTCGCGAGCCCGGACACGCTGGTGCCCGGCCGCAGCTCGGTGCCGTGGACGGCGTGCAGGTCGACGCAGCTGCGCGCGATCCGTGGGCCCAGGACGGGGGCCAGGGGCAGCGGGAGCCCGTCGAGCACGGTGACCGTCAGGCCCATCGCGCGACAGGTGGACGCCACCTCGGCGCCGATGAAGCCGCCGCCCACGATCACGACGCGCGGCGAGCCGTCCCGCAGGTCACGCCGCAACGCGACCGCGTCGTCGAGCGTCCGCAGGGTGTGCACGCCCTCGACGCCCTCGGTACCCGGCAGCCGCCGGGCCCGCCCGCCCGTGGCGACGACGACCCCGTCCGTGGCGATCTCGGTGCCGTCCGCGAGCACGACGCGGCGTCCGGCGGGGTCCAGGCGCGACGCGGTGGCGCCGAGGCGCAGCTCGAGGGCGAGCTCCGCCTCGTCGTCGTCGTCCACCAGGCCGATCGCGTCCTCGTCGACGCTCCCGGCGAGGAACGCCTTCGACAGCGGCGGGCGGTCGTAGGGCCGGTGCGCCTCGTCGCCGACCAGGACCAGCCGGCCCCCGAAGCCGGCCCGGCGCAGCGCCTCGGCGGAGCGGATCCCGGCGACGGACCCGCCGACGACGGTGATGGTCTTCATGCGGTCTCCTCGTGAGCCTCTGCGGGCGGGACCGGTGGAGACGACACCCCGGGGTCTGGAGTGACGAGTTGCGCTTGAGGAAACAAGATGCTCAATACGCAACACGAGACCGTCCGCGAGCGGGGGCCTGCTTGTCAAGAGGGGATCCAGGTGGTCCGGGGCGCGAGGGTGACGACGTCGTGTCCCGGGGACCCTTGACACGCGGCTTCCGCTCCCGGACCGTCCTTGTTGCGCAGTACGAATCGAGTTTTGTAAAGCGCAACAAGATGGCACGCCGGAGCCAGTACCCCAGGAGCACGGATCATGACCACCGGAGAGATCGCACCGGCGGCCGCGGCGCCGGGGCTGCCGCCGAGCCTGCGCACGACGCTCCCGGGCCGGTACTACACGGACCCGACGATCTTCGCCGCTGAGCAGGCCTTCGTCTTCGAGACCGGCTGGTTCTGCGCCGTGCTCGCCGCGGACATCCCGTCACCCGGCGCCTTCGAGACCGTCCAGGTCGGCCGGGAGAGCGTCATCGTCGCCCGCGGGCGCGACGGCGCGGTCAACGCCTACCTCAACGTCTGCCGCCACCGCGGGGCGCGGATCTGCACCGAGGACAAGGGCGCCGTGCGCCGCTCGTTCCAGTGCCCGTACCACGCCTGGACCTACGGGCTCGACGGCAAGCTGATCGCCGCACCGAACATCGGCGAGATGCCGGACGTCGACCGGGTCGAGTACGGCCTGCACCGCGTGCACGTGCGGGAGTGGCTGGGCTACGTGTGGCTGTGCCTGGCCGACGAGCCGCCGTCGTTCGAGGCCACGGTGATCGGCGACGTCGGCGCCCGCCTGGGCTCGCCGGACGCCATCGTCGGTTACCAGGTGGCCGACCTGGAGCTGGGCCGGCGCATCGAGTACGACGTGGCGGCGAACTGGAAGCAGATCGTCGAGAACTTCATGGAGTGCTACCACTGCGCGACGATCCACCCCGAGCTCACCGAGGTGCTGCCGGAGTTCGCCGACGGGCTCGCGGCGCAGTACTTCGTGGGGCACGGCGCCGCGTTCGGCGAGGACGTCGAGGGGTTCACCGTCGACGGGTCCGCGGGCCTCGAGCGCATCCCGGGGGTGGGCGAGGAGCAGGACCGGCGCTACTACGCCATCACGGTCCGGCCCCAGGTCTTCATCAACCTCGTCCCCGACCACGTGGTGTTCCACCGCATGTTCCCGCTCTCGGCCTCGCGGACCCTCGTGCGCTGCGACTGGCTCTACCTCCCCGAGGTGGTCGACTCCGGAGCCGACATCGACCGGTCCGTCGAGCTGTTCCACCGGGTCAACCTGCAGGACTTCGACGCCTGCGAGCGCTGCCAGGTGTCCATGGAGTCGCGCTCCTACGCACGCGGCGGCGTGCTCGTCCCCAGTGAGCACCACATCGGCGAGTTCCACGACTGGGTCCGGCAGAAGGTCGGCTGACGAGCCACGACGTCCCTCCACCCACTCCCGAGCACCAGGAACCGATCATGTCCTCCCTCTCCCCCGAGAGCTCGCCCGAGAGCTCCGACCCGTCCGGGACGAACGCGCCCGAGGAGCGGTACCGCGACGCGTTCGGGGTGGCCGACGAGCTGGCCGTGCACGGCAGCGACTGCGTCTGCCCGCGGTGCGCCGGGCGCCTGACCGGCCTCCTGGGCGAGCTGTCGCGGGCCATCGAGCGGGACACCCCTCGGTGATCGCCCCGTAGGGTCACGCAGATGCCGGGGACGAAGAAGTCCGACGACACGGCCGAGAGGACCTCCTCGGTCCAGTCGGTCGACCGCGCGATCTCGATCCTGGAGCTGGTCGCGGCACGCGGCGAGCTCGGGATCACCGAGATCGCCGAGGAGCTCGACGTCCACAAGTCCACGGCGTTCCGTCTCGTCGCTGCCCTCCAGAACCGCAACCTCCTCGAGCAGCTCGGCGAGCGCGGGAAGTACACGCTGAGCTTCGCCATCGTGCGGCTCGCCGCCGCCTCCACGGCCCGTCTCGACGTGGCCCGTCTCGGGCAGCCGATCTGTCAGCGCCTGGCCGAGAGCCTGGGCGAGACCGTCAACATCGCCGTCACCGACGGCGAGGCCGGCATCACCGTCGCGCAGGAGGACGGCACCGCCACCATCACCTCGCAGAACTGGGTGGGTCGCCGGACCCCGCTGCACGCCACGGGCGCGGGCAAGGTGCTGCTCGCGTGGATGGACGAGGAGGAGCGCCGTCCGATCCTGCGCAAGCGGCTCAAGCGGTTCACCGACGACACCATCGTCACCGTCGCCGAGCTGCGCACGGAGCTGGCGCGGGTCCTCGACGAGGGCCACGCGCGGTCGTTCGAGGAGCTCGAGGTCGGGATGCACGCCGTCGCGGTCCCCGTGTTCTCCGCCGACGGCACCGTCGGCTCGGCGCTGAGCGCCACCGGCCCGGTGTACCGGCTGCCGCGGCGCCGGGCGCGTGCGGTCGTCGGCGATCTGCGCGAGGGCGCCGCCGAGCTGTCGGCCAAGCTCGGCTACACGGGCGTCTGACGGACGCCCGGCCGGCTCAGCGGAAGACCACCTGCAGGTGGCCGTCGAGCAGGACCCGCCGCTGGCAGTGCCAGCGCACCGCCCGCGAGAGGGCCAGCGCCTCGACGTCCCGGCCGACGGTCTGCAGGGCCTCGGGGTCATCGGGAGTGGTCGATGCGCACGACCTCCTGACTCGTCAGCACTCGACGACGGTGAGAGCGAGCCCGCCGCGGGCCGTCTCCTTGTACTTGACCTTCATGTCGGCGCCGGTCTCGCGCATGGTCCGGATCGCCTTGTCCAGCGAGACGTGGTGGACGCCGTCGCCGCGCACGGCCATGCGGGCCGCGGTGATGGCCTTGACCGAGGCGACGGCGTTGCGCTCGATGCAGGGGATCTGGACGAGTCCCCCGACGGGGTCGCAGGTCAGGCCCAGGTTGTGCTCGATGCCGATCTCGGCGGCGTTCTCGACCTGCTCGGGCGAGCCGCCGAGGAGCTCCGCGAGCCCCGCGGCGGCCATCGAGCAGGCCGACCCGACCTCGCCCTGGCAGCCGACCTCCGCGCCCGAGATCGAGGCGTTGCGCTTGAAGAGCAGGCCGATCGCGCCGGCGGTGAGCAGGAAGCGCACGACGGCGTCGTCGTCGAACCCGCGCACCGACTGCGCGGCGTGGTGCAGGACCGCGGGCACGATGCCCGCCGCGCCGTTGGTGGGGGCGGTGACGACCCGGCCGCCGGCGGCGTTCTCCTCGTTGACGGCCAGGGCGTAGAGGGTCACCCGGTCCATGGCCTGCGCGGGGCTCCCGGCCTCCTCCTCCTCGTCGAGGTGGCGGCGGAGGGCGGCGGCACGGCGGCGGACCCGGAGCCCGCCGGGCAGCACGCCCGGCGTCGTCGAGCCCCGCTCCACGCACTCGCGCATGACCCACCAGAGGTGCAGCAGGCCGGCGCGGGTCTCCTGCTCGGGGCGCCACACCGCCTCGTTCGCGAGCATGACGTCGCTGATGCGGAGCCCGTGGGCCCGGGCGATCGCGACGAGCTCGTCGCCGGAGGGGAAGGGGTGGCGCACCGGCGTCGGGTCCTCGCGGAGGACCGGCTCGCCCGTCTCGTCCTCGTCGAGGACGAACCCGCCGCCGACCGAGTAGTACTCGCGGCGGTCGACCAGGTCTCCGTGCTCGTCGTGCGCGGTGAACACCATGCCGTTGCTGTGGAACGACAGCCGCGCCCGGCGGTGGAGCACCACGTCGTCGTCGACCGAGAACGGGACGATGTGCTTGCCGGCCAGCGCGAGCCGCCCGCCGTCCCGGACGGCGGTGACGATCGGCTCCGCCTCCACGGGGTCGACGAGGTGGGGCTGCTCGCCGCAGAGGCCCAGCACCACCGCTCGCACGCTCCCGTGCCCGTGCCCGGTGGCGCCGAGCGACCCGAAGAGCTCGCAGCGCACCGACGCGACCCGGTGGAGCAGGTCGGCGTCGTGCAGCCGGGAGACGAACAGGTGGGCGGCGCGCATCGGACCCACCGTGTGGGAGCTCGACGGTCCGATCCCGACCTTGAACAGGTCGAACACGGAGATGGCCATGGACACCCCCAGGGGTGATCGGCTGCAGTCGCATTAATATATCAGTCGTTGCTAGCTGTTAGAAGACACGATCCCACTACGGTAAGGTCCGGATCGTGAGCCTTCTTTCGGACGAGCAGGTGTCGAATCCCCCGCTGTCGCTCTCCGAGCGCGCCTACGCGGCCATCCAGGACAAGCTGATCATGTTGGAGATCCCGCCGATGGCCCCGATCGACGAGGTCGGCCTGGTGGAGTCGCTGGGTGTGGGGCGCACGCCCGTACGCGAGGCCCTCAAGCGGCTCGAGGTCGACCGCCTCGTCGTGTCCTACGCACGGCGCGGGACGTTCGCCACCGCCGTCGACATCTCCGACCTCGCCTACATCTCCGAGATCCGCGTACAGCTCGAGCCGCTGGCGGCCCGCCGGGCGGCCGAGAACGCCGGTCCCGCGATGCGCGAGGACCTGGCGAAGCTCGCCGACGCCACCGATGCCCTCGAGGTGCCGTCGCTGACGCGCGACGAGCTGATGCGCTGGGACCTGCGGGTGCACCGCGCCGTGTACCGGGCCTCGGGCAACCCGCACCTCGAGGACACGCTCGTGCGCTACGACAACCTGGCCACGAGGATCTTCTGCATCTTCCTCGACCGCATGACCGACTTCGTCTCCCACGTCGAGGAGCACGCGGGGCTGCTGCGCACGATCGCCGAGGGCGACGCCGACGGGGCCGCGCGGCGCGCGCGCCAGCACGTGATCGGCTTCGAGAAGGCGATCCGCGCGGTGATCTGAGCGCCTGCCGGCCTCACCGCAGGACGCGCTCCCGGACGAACGCCGTGATCTTCGCGGCCCGCAGGACGAGGTCGTCCACGGGCTCGATCGCCGTGAGGAGCCGCTCGCGCTCGGCGGGGTCCGCGACGCCCGCGAGGTCGACCTCGACGTCGACGCGGGCCGTGCCGGCGGCGGCGCGGACCGCCTCGGCCGCCGCGGCGAGGTCGACGGCGGCCGTGCGGCGCGCCAGCGGGCGCAGGGCCTCCACGAGACCCAGGAGGCGGTGGGCCAGGTCGATGACCTGCACCGACGAGCCTCCGGGCCCCACGGCGGCGCCCTCGTCGACGACGAGGCGCAGCGCGGTCGCGCGCAGCGCGTCCGCGTCGTCCCGCGTCCTCGCCAGGGCGTCGACGTGCTCGGCGGGCACCGCGGGCTCGGCGTCGCGGGCCGCCTTGGCCACGAGCGCCGCGCCGTGGGCGGCGTGCAGGGCGGCCCCGGCACGACCCCCCGGCCCGGGGCCGGGGGACGCGAGGGACTCCAGGAAGTGTTCGACCGTCTCGCTGCGCACAGAGGACCCCTTTCGCGGGGGCTCGCGGAGGCCCGGGGGGTCAGCGCCGGATGCGCGTCATCTCCGGGTCGACGAGCGGCTCGGCCGCCACCGTGGCTCGGACGGCCTCGCCGAAGTACTGGATCTCGACGGCCGTGCCGACCTCGAGACCGGCCGGCAGCCACGCGTACGCCACCGGTCGTCCGAGGGTGTACCCGAACGCGGCCGATGTCACGTAGCCGGCGGCGGCGCCGTCGACGAGCACCGGCTCGTGGCCGAGGACGACGCTCCGGCCGTCGTCCACGGTCAGACAGGTCAGCGACCGGGTCGGGTCCCGGTCGGCGATCGCGGCCAGGGCCGACCGCCCGACGAAGTCGCCCTTGGCGTGCGGGCGCACCGCGAAGCCCAGGCCGGCCTCGTACGGGTCGTGCTCGGTGGTCATGTCCGCGCCCCAGCTGCGGTAGCCCTTCTCCAGCCGCAGGCTGTCGAACGCCGCGCGGCCGGCCGCCACGACGCCCAGCGGCTGCCCGGCCCGCCACAGGGCGTCCCAGAGCCGCTGCCCGTACTCCGCGCTGGTGTAGATCTCCCAGCCGAGCTCGCCGACGTAGGACAGCCGCATCGCCGTCACGGGGACGCCGGCGATCCGGCCCTGCACGCAGCGGAAGTACTTCAGGCCCTCGTGCGAGAGGTCGGTCGAGGTCAGCGGCTGCACCAGGTCGCGGGCCAGCGGACCCCAGACCCCGACGCAGCAGGTGCCGCCGGTGACGTCCCGGACCCGCACGTCGTCCTCGGCGGCCGCCTCCTGCTGCAGGTGGTGGACGTCGAGGGGGCCGTTGGCGCCGACCTGGAACAGGTCCGGCCCGAGGCGGGCGACGGTGAGGTCGCTGCGGATGCCGCCGGCCTCGTCGAGCATCAGCGTGTAGGTCACCGACCCCACCGACTTGTCGATCTTCCCGGTGGTGAGCCGCTCGAGGAACGCCACCGCACCGACGCCGGACACCTCGACACGGGTCAGCGGCGTCATGTCGTACATCGCCACGGCGGTGCGCGTCCGCCACGCCTCCACGGCCGCGATCGGCGAGTGGAACGTGTCCGCCCAGGCGTCGCGCGGCGGCGGCGTCCACTCGGGCGGCAGGTCGGCGACCAGCGGGGCGTTGGCCTCGTACCAGTGCGGGCGCTCCCAGCCGTGGGACTCGAGGAACACCGCGCCCAGCTCGACCTGCCGCGCGTGGAACGGGCTGGTCCGGACGTCGCGGGGTGAGAGGCGCGGCTGGAGGGGGTGCACGATGTCGTAGATCTCGACGAAGTTCTGCTGCGCGGTCTCCGCGACGTAGTCGTCGTCGGTCTGGAACTCCTCGAAGCGGTGCACCGAGCAGCCGTGCAGGTCGAGCTCGCTGCGGCCGTCGACGAGGAGCTGGGCGACGCTGCGCGCGACGCCCGCGGAGTG
Source organism: Actinomycetospora sp. (assembly GCA_029266415.1). Taxonomy (GTDB): domain Bacteria; phylum Actinomycetota; class Actinomycetes; order Mycobacteriales; family Pseudonocardiaceae; genus Actinomycetospora. Next base: position 20,412 of record JAQSWW010000026.1, read on the forward strand.
GGTGACCCAGACGGCCTCGGCGATCCAGAAGCCGGCGACGTCCGCGGACTCCCCGATGAGCGGGCCGCCGTCGGGCGTGAACGAGAAGACGCCGTTGAACCCGGTGTCGATCTTGGAGTCGCGCAGCGACGGCAGCAGCAGCCGGCTCTGCTCCCAGGAGGGCGCGAAGTCCTCCTCGGTGAACGGCAGCATCGAAGGCTGGCGCGCCGCGGAGACGTCGTCGACCTCGGGCAGCGCGGCCAACGACACCGGCATCGGGCGGTGGGCGTAGGAGCCGATGCCGATGCGGTCGTGGTGCTCGCGGTAGTACAGGTCCTGGTCCTGGTGCCGCAGGATCGGCAGCCGGGCCTCGACCTGCTCATCGGCCTGCCCGACGAGGTCGGGAACCTGGCCGGTGACCACGTACTGGTGGGCCAGGGGCAGCAGCGGCACCCGCATCCCGACCATGTCGCCGAGGGCCTGCCCCCAGAAGCCGGCGCAGGAGACGACGACGTCGGCGGGGACCTCGCCCCGGTCGGTCCCCACGCCGGTGACCCGGCCGCCCTGTTGCGCGATGCCCGTGACCCGCGTGGACCCCCGGAACACCGCCCCGCGGGACTCCGCCCGACGGATCAGCGCGGTGACCGCGCGGGCCGCCTTCGCGAGCCCGTCGGTGGGCGTGTGCAGGCCGCCGAGGACGCGGTCGGGGTCGAGCAGCGGGTGCCGCCGGACGCACTCGTCGACGTCGACCACCTCGGCAGGGATGCCGCGGGCGGTGGCCCAGCCCTGCTTGCGGTGCAGGTCCGCGAGGCGCGCGGGGGTGGTCGCGACCTCGAGGCCGCCGACCTGGTGGAAGCACCCGGCGCCGTCGACCTCCAGGCCGAGGAACTTCTCGACGGTGTAGGTGGCGAAGGCGCTCATCGTCCGCGAGGCGTTGGTCTGGAACACCAGGCCCGGGGCGTGGGAGGTGGACCCGCCGGTCAGCGGCAGCGGTCCCTGGTCGAGGACGGTGACGTCGGTCCAGCCGCGGGCGGTGAGCTCGTCGGCCAGGTTGGCGCCGACGATCCCGGCCCCGATGACGACGACGCGGGGGGTGGTGCTCATGGCGTCTCTTTCCGGTGACGAGAGGGCGGGAACTCCCGGGCGGCGTCGACGAGCAGGTCGACGACGTAGCCGGCGAACGAGGGGCGGACGACGAGCTGCAGGTCGTCCTCGCCGTGGGCGACGAGGAGGACGGCGGCCTGGCCGAGCAGCGTCTGGGCGCAGCGCCCGGACGGGAAGGACCGAGGGCGCAGGTCGAGCGCGCACCCGGTGGACAGGAGCTCCCGGGCCGCGCTGCCGCGCACCCACAGGACCGTGCGCTGCGCGGAGACGTCGACGGCCATGCCGCCGTGGGCCGTCGCGGCCTCATCGACCGCGAACTCCCAGTCCTCGGGCCGAGCCGCGGCGCTGGTCAGCAGCCACTCGTCGGGCCCGAGGCGCAGCGCCTGACCGGCGGGCAGCGCGGTCCACGTGTCGGGGCGGGCCGGGAGCGGCCCGCCGACGACCTGCTCGACGGCGTCCGCTCCCCCGCTGCCGGGGTCGACGCGCAGGTCGACGGCCGCGACGAGCTCGCCGAGCTCGAGGGCCAGGGTCGGGGCGAGCGCGGCCGAGAGGGCCTCGAGCTGGTCGCGGTGCCCCTCGAGGGGGTGGCGGGCGGTCAGCGTCTCAGCCATCGCGGCGCGCTCCTTCGGGGTCGACGAGGACGGTGTCGCCGATCTGCGCGGCCACCAGCTCGCCGCCGACGGGGACCCCCACGACCTCGCCGATGCGCTCGCGGCCGCCCTTGACCAGGGCGAGCGCGAACGGCCGGGCGAGGGCCGCGCTGTGGTAGCTGGAGGTGACGTGGCCGAGCATCGGGACCGGCGGGGCGGGCAGCCGCCCGTCCTCGGCGAGGTGCACGATCTGGGAGCCCTCGGGCAGCCTGGTCGCGGCGTCGACGGGCAGCAGGGAGACGAGCTGCTTGCGCAGCAGGTCCTGGTTCTGCGGGCGGGCGAAGGAGCGGCGGCCGAGGAAGTCGGGCTTCTTCCTCGACACCGCCCAGCCGAGGCCGAGGTCGTGCGGCGAGACGGTGCCGTCGGTGTCCTGCCCGATGATCGGGTAGCCCTTCTCGGCCCGGAGGACGTGCATCGTCTCGGTGCCGTACGGCGTGATCCCGTAGGGCCGGCCGGCCTCGATCAGCCGGTCCCACAGCGCGGGCGCGTACCAGGAGCTGACGGCGACCTCGAAGGCGAGCTCGCCGGAGAACGAGATGCGCGCGAGGCGGACGGGCACGCCGTCGAGGGCGGTGTCCTGCCAGCTCATGAAGCCGAACGCGTCGTTGCCCACGTCGAGGTCGGCGAAGACCGCGCCGACGACGTCGCGGGAACGGGGCCCCGCCACCGCGAAGATCGAGAGCTGCTCGGTGACCGAGGTCAGCCGCACCCGCAGGTCCGGCCACTCGGTCTGGAGCCACTCCTCCATCCAGTCGAGGACGGGCGCGGCGTTGCCGGTCGTGGTGGTGACGAGGAAGCGGTCGTCGGCCAGGCGCAGCACGGTGCCGTCGTCGAAGACCATGCCGTCGTTTCCGCACATGACGCCGTAGCGCACGCGCCCGACCTTCAGGCTGCTCATCATGTTCGTGTAGAGCCGGTCGAGCAGGACCGCCGCGTCCGGGCCGCGGACGTCGATCTTGCCGAGGGTCGAGCCGTCCAGGATCCCGACGCCGGTCCGCACCGCGGCGCACTCGCGCAGCACCGCGGCGGTCATGTCCTCCCCGGGCTGCGGGTAGTGCCGGGCGCGCTTCCACTGCCCGACGTCCTCGAACTCCGCGCCCGCGGCGACGTGGCGGTCGTGGATCGCCGTCGTCCGCACGGGGTCGTAGAGGTCGCCGCGCGCCCGGCCGGCCAACGCGGCGAACGCGACGGGCGTGTACGGCGGGCGGAAGGTGGTCGTGCCGAGGTCCTCGATCGGCCGGCCGAGCAGCTCCGCGGTGATGCCCGAGGCGACGACCCCGGACGTCTTGCCCTGGTCGTGCGCGGTACCGATCGTCGTGTAGCGCTTGACGTGCTCCACCGAGCGCATGCCCGCGCCCACGGCCCGGGCGATGTCGGCGACGGTGGCGTCGCGCTGGAGGTCGACGAACTGGCGGGCGGGCTCGCCCGCGGTGCGCCAGAGCACCATCGTCGGCTCCCCGTGCTCCTCCTCCGCGTGCGGCGCGTCCGCGCCGCCGGCCTGGCGCAGGCACCCGGCGAGGTCGAGGGTGCCGTCGGCGGCGCCGACGACCTCGACCCCCGGCAGCGGCGCCGCGGGCCGGAAGGCGCCGAGCGCGGGGTCCCACCCCAGGCGGCCCCCGACGTGGGTGAACAGGTGCACGGTGGGATTCCAGCCGCCGCTGACCAGCAGCAGGTCGCAGGGCACCTCGCGGCGCTCCGCCCCCACCAGCGCCGCAGTCACGCGGTCGTCACCCAGCGTCCCGTGGACCTGCGTGTCCGCGGAGACCTCGATGCCGCGCTCGGCGCACCGCCGGGCCCAGACCTCGGGGACCCGCGCGCGGGCGTCCAGGACCCGGACCGCGGCACCGGCGTCGTGCAGGTCGACCGCCGCGGAGTACGCGGCGTCGTCGCTGGTGAACACGACGACCTCGCGACCGGCGAGCACGCCGTGGCGGTGCAGGAAGTCGCGCGCCGCCGAGGCGAGCATGACGCCCGGGCGGTCGTCGTCCTCGAACACGACGGGCCGCTCGATCGCGCCGGCGGCGATGACCACCCGCGCGGCGCGGATGCGGTGGACGCGCTGGCGGGACGCGCCCCGCTCGCGGCGCTCCAGGGCCAGGACCAGGCCGTCGTCGTAGTGCCCGAACGCCGTGGTGCGCTGCAGGTGGGTGACACGGGGGTCCGCCGCCAGCTCGGCGACGACGTCGGCGACGAACTCCCGCGACGGGCGGCCGTCGATGGTCTCGGTGCCGGTGAGCGTGCCGCCGGGCTCGGGGCGGTCGTCGACGAGGACGACGTCGAGCCCGTCGCGGGCGGCGCGGCGGGCCGCGGTCAGCCCGGCGGGGCCGGCGCCGACGACGAGGACGTCGCAGTGGACGTGGCGGTGGTCGTAGCGGGCGACGTCGGCGACGTCGGAGAGCCGGCCCTGCCCGTTCACGCCGCGGGCGACCAGGCCGTCGGTGATCTCGACCGTGGAGGCGAGCACCATCGGCTCGGGAAACGGCTCCTCGATCTGGACAAGGCCCGTCGGGTCCTCGACCCACGCGGCGCCGATGCCGCGGGGACGCCCGAACTTGACGCTGGTGCCCAGCGGGCGGGCGTCGTGGGCGAGCAGCACCGAGGCGAGGGTGTCGCCGGGGTGGCCCGTGTACTCGGTGCCGTCGACGGTGACGGTCACCGTGCGGCTGCGGTCGACGCGGCCGTAGCCCTCGATCCTGCTCACGGGGTCGCCTCCGATCCGGCGAGGGGGCCGACGCTGACGAACTGGTGGGTGCGGGTGTCGCGCACCGCGGTGAACCAGCGGCGGCAGCCCGCGCTGTGGGCCCAGCGCTCGGCGAAGGGGCCCTTGGGGTTGTCGCGGAAGAACACGTAGCGGGCCCACTGCTCGTCGGTCAGCCCCGCGGGATCCGCCGGGTACGCGACGTGCGCCTGGCCGCCGTAGGAGAACTCGAGCTCCTCGCGGGGGCCGCACCAGGGGCAGGCGATGAGTTGCACGGGTGTCTCCGCTCAGTGCGCGACGGCGGCGGCGCCGTGCTCGTCGACGAGGGCCCCGGTGACGAACCGGTCGAGCCCGAAGGGGGCGATGAGGGGGTGCGGGCGGCCGTGGGCGACGGTGTCGGCGAACGCCCAGCCGATGCCCGGGGTGGCCTTGAACCCGCCGGTCCCCCAGCCGCAGTTGAGGAACACGTTGTCGTAGGGGGTGCGCCCGACGATCGGGCTGGCGTCGGGCGTGACGTCGACGACGCCGGCCCAGCTGCGCAGCAGGTGCGCGCGGGCGAACACCGGGAAGAGCTCGACGGCGGCCGCCATCTGGCGCTCGATGATGTGGAAGGCGCCGCGCTGGGCGTAGCCGTTGTACGAGTCGACGCCCGCGCCCATCACCAGCTCGCCCTTGTGCGCCTGCGAGACGTACACGTGCACGGCGTTGGACATGACGATCGTCGGGTGCACGGGCTCGAGGAGCTCCGAGACGAGCGCCTGCAGCGGGTGCGACTGCAGGGGCGCGGGGACGCCGAGCATGTCGAGCAGCACCGAGGTGTGGCCCGCGGCGCAGAGGGCGACGGTGCCGCAGCCGATGTCGCCGCGCGTCGTGCGGACGCCGGTCACGCGGTCGCCGTCGGTGACGAAGCCCGTGACCTCGCAGTCCTGGATGATGTCGATGCCGGCGTCGCTGGCGCGGCGGGCGAAGCCCCAGGCCACGTAGTCGTGCTTCGCGATCCCCGCCCGCGGCTGGAACGTCGCGCCCTGCACCGGGTACCGGATGTCGGCGGAGACGTTGACGATCGGGCAGACCTTCGCCACCTCGTCGGGGTCGAGCCACTCGGCGTCGATCCCGTTGAGCTTGTTGGCCTCGACGCGGCGCACCGAGTCGCGGACGTCCTGCTCGGTGTGGGCGAGGTTGAGCACGCCGCGCTGGCTGAACAGGATCGGGTAGCCGAGGTCCTCCTCGAGCCCCTCCCACAGCCTGAGCGCGTGCTCGTAGATGCCCGCGGACTCGTCCCACAGGTAGTTCGAGCGGATCAGCGTGGTGTTGCGGGCCATGTTCCCGCCCGCCAGCCAGCCCTTCTCCACGACGGCGACGTCGGTGATGCCCAGCTTCGCCAGGTAGTGCGCGGTGGCCAGGCCGTGTCCCCCGCCGCCGACGATGACGACGTCGTAGGACCTCTGGGGCTCGGCGTCGCGCCAGAGGGCGTCGGGGTGCTCGGGCAGCGCGGCGCCCGGCGGTGTGGCGTGTGCGGTCGTCATGCCTGCAGCTCCGGGTAGAGGGGGTGGCGGTCGGCGAGGGCGGCGACGCGGTCGGCGAGGGCGTCGAGCTCGGCGTCGGTGACGTCCGGGCGCAGCGCGCGGGCGACGACGTCGGCGACGACGCGGAAGTCGTCGGTGTCGAACCCGCGGGTGGCCAGCGCGGCGGTGCCGATGCGGACCCCGGAGCTGACCATCGGCGGGCGGGGGTCGAACGGGACGGCGTTGCGGTTGACCGTGATCCCCACACGGTGCAGGCGGTCCTCGGCCTGCTTCCCGTCGAGCTCGGAGTCGCGCAGGTCGACCAGGACGAGGTGGACGTCGGTGCCGCCGGAGACCACGCCGATGTCCGGCTCCTCGAGGAGCCGCTCGGCGAGGATGCGGGCGCCGGCGAGCGTGCGCTCCTGGCGCTCACGGAACTCCGGCTGCGCGGCCAGCCCGAACGCCACGGCCTTCGCGGCGATCACGTGCTCGAGCGGCCCGCCCTGCTGACCGGGGAAGACGCTCGAGTTCAGCTTCTTGGCGAGCTCGCGCGTGCCCGCGAGGATCACGCCACCGCGCGGGCCACCGAGCGTCTTGTGCGTCGTCGACGTGACCACGTGGGCGTGCGGCACGGGCGAGGGGTGCAGGCCGGCGGCGACGAGGCCGGCGAAGTGCGCCATGTCGACCATGAGCCAGGCGCCCACCGCGTCGGCGATCCGCCGGAACGCGGCGAAGTCCTGCTGGCGCGGGTAGGCCGACCAGCCCGCGATGATCAGCTTCGGGTGGTGTGCGTGCGCGAGCCGCTCGACCTCGGCCATGTCGACGCGGTGGTCGTCCTCGCGGACGTGGTAGGCGGCGACGTCGTAGAGGCGGCCCGAGAAGTTGAGGTGCATGCCGTGCGTGAGGTGGCCGCCGTGGGCCAGCGCGAGGCCGAGGATCGTGTCCCCGGGTGCGAGCAGGGCGGCCATGACCGCGGCGTTGGCCTGCGCTCCGGAGTGGGGCTGGACGTTGGCGTACTCGGCGCCGAACAGGTCCTTCAGCCGGTCGATCGCGAGCTGCTCGACGACGTCGACGTGCTCGCAGCCGCCGTAGTACCGCCGCCCCGGGTAGCCCTCGGCGTACTTGTTCGTCAGGACCGAGCCCTGCGCCTCCATGACCGCCTGCGGCGCGAAGTTCTCGCTCGCGATCATCTCGAGCGTGCGGTCCTGCCGCCGGAGCTCCGCCACGACCTGGGCGTGGACCTCGGGATCGGTGTCGGCGAGCGACCGGCCGAGCGCCGCGGCGTGGTCGGGAGCGGTTGTGATCGACATGCGTGGTCCTCTTGCTCGCCAACTGATATATCTACTGCCGAGGACTGTAGACACGGCGGTTCCGCGTCGTCAACACTCGGCCCGGACGGGAGCAGTCGACGGCGAAGGAGGCCGCGAGATGACGGACCTGTGGACGGCGGGGTTCGAGATGGGGCGGCTGGACCAGCAGCTCGCCGCCAGGGTCCTGCGCGACCAGAAGGTGGGCCTGACGATCCGGCGCGTCAACCGTGCCGAGGCGGCGGCGATCGCCCGCCGCCACGGCTACGTGCTGCATGTCCACGACGTCGAGGAGCCGGACCGCGTGTGGGCGGAGTTCTGGCCGGACGCCGCGACCGGCTCCTGAGGATGGCTCCCCGGGCGCAGGCTCGCGCGCGCTCCCTCCGGTCGACACCGGGTCGTCCCCGCGGCAGGGTGGGCCGGGCCGCCCCGGACCTCGTCGGCGACGTCTCCCGTGCGGGGCGGGGGCCCGAGGCGCAGAGGACGTCATGACGCAGTCCGGACGGAGCAGGGACAGGCTGCGCGTCGAGCGCGAACTGCGCGAGGCGGAGCGGGTCCTGGCCCACCTGCGCGGCATCACCCTCGATGAGGCCGCACGGGCGTTGGGTGATCACGCGAGCCTGACGGGCACCTCGGTCCTCGAGGTGGCCCGCGACGTGCTCGCGCACCGCCCGGTCATCCGGCCACGGGTCCTGCGGCACATCACGGACCTGGAGTCGTGGGCCGAGACCGGCCGGGCCGGCACCGACGCCTCGGGACCCGGCGTCCCCACGCAGCGCACGATGTCGCCCGGGGACGACGGCACCGGCGACACCGATCACTCGCACTGACCGGTGGCGGCTACACCTCGGTCGTGGGCGTGGGCCGGCCGCTGCGCTCGGTGCCGGCACGCGCCCGGCGGTGCAGCAGCCACGGGGCGCAGGCGACGGCCAGCAGCAGCACGGCCTGGCCGGCCAGTCCGAGCAGGACGAGACACACGGCGACGACGACACCGAGACCGGCGACGACGGCCCGCCAGGACGGTCTCCACCGGCGCGGCGGGTCGAGCCTCCCCCGGAGGTCGGGATCGTCCTGGTCGAGCCCCTGCTCGATCGCGCTCAGGATGCGGCGTTCCCGTTCGTTCAGCACCTCGGCCTCCCTGGCCTCGACCGTCGTCCGACGTCAGGAGGGGGACCCTGCCCGGACCCTCCGGTCAGGTGCGTGCCTGTTCGGACCACGACACCGGGGGCCGGGGCGTCGAGAACACGGAGCGTAAGGCCCTGCGCGGACCCCCACAAGCGCCGCATCACGAGGCCGTACGCCCCCCGCCGGACACCGTCACCGGCCGCCCGCGACCGGGTGCGCGGCGGGCGCTCCGCCTGTAGTTTCGCCGGCTCGTACCGCGACGTCGCCCCGGCCCCCGGCGACCCGCCCTTCGGCGTTACCGGGAGGCCGCAGACGCCATGACTCCTCACACCGTCGTCCCGCTGAGCCCGCGTGCGGACGCCCCCGAGCCGCTCGGGTGCACCGACCGGTCGCGGGCGCTCGGGGCGTTCGCCGACGTGCTCGACCTGGTCGGCGAGGCCGTCACGGCGGCCACCGTCTGCATCGGCGCCGTGCTGGGCTCTGCCCTCGCACCCGCGCGCCGGGTCCGCGTCGACCACCACGGGCGGACGTCGGAGCTCACCGGACAGGTACCTCGGCGAGGCTGATGCCCGCCGCCGCATCGAGCACGGCCGCCACCACCTCGTCCGGGTGCGATCACCGCCCTGGTCGACCCGGGCCGGGCCGTTCTTGCCGGGCTTGACGTCGAAGTCGAAGATCCCGGTCGGGATGTAGACGGTGGAGCACGAGTTGGGGATGTCGACCACGCCGGAGAGCCGGCCCTCGATCGGCGCGGCGCCCAGGATCATGTAGGCCTGGATGGGCGAGTAGCCGAAGGTCGTCAGGTAGTCGATCGCGTGCAGGCACGCCCGCTGGTACGACAGGTGCGAGTCGAGGTAGCGCTGCTCCCCGTCGAGCGTCACCGACGTGCCGGAGAAGGCGATCCACTCGCTGTACTGCGGGTCGGTGTTGCCCGGGATGAAGATCGCGTTCTCGCTCACCCCGTACGTCGACATCCCGCCCTTGATGAGGTCGACGTGCAGGTCGATGAAACCGCCCATCTCGATCGCGCCGCAGAAGGTGATCTCGCCGTCGCCCTGCGAGAAGTGCAGGTCGCCCATCGAGAGGTTCGCGCCGTCGATGAACACCGGGTAGAAGACCCGGCTGCCCTTGGTGAAGTTCTTGATGTCCTGGTTGCCGCCGTTCTCCCGCGGCGGCGCGGTGCGGGCCGCCTCGTTGCGGGCCCGTTCGAAGTCGTCGCCGGAGAGCGACCCGAGGATCGCGGCCTCCGGCTGGGGCGGCAGGGCGAGCGGCGGCACCCGCTGGGGGTCGGTGTCGATCAGGGCCTGCTCGCGGGCGTTCCACTTGCGCAGCAGGTCGTGCGAGGGCGCGGTGCCCATGAGGCCGGGGTGCACGATCCCGGTGAAGGCCACCCCCGGCACGTGCCGCGACGTGGCCCGGCCACCCATGAAGTCCCAGATCACCTTGTAGGCGTCGGGGAAGTGCTCGGTGAGGAAGCCGCCGCCGTTGGTCTTGGCGAACACCCCGGTGTAGCCCCAGCCCTGCCCGGCCAGTGGACCGGAGTCCTCCTGCGGGATCGGGCCGACGTCGAGGATGTCCACGATCAGGAGGTCGCCGGGCTCGGCGCCCTCGACCGAGATCGGGCCGGAGAGCACGTGCACGTTGTTCAGCGGTGCGTGGAGGATGTCGTCGGCGGAGTCGTCGTTGACGATCGCGCCGTCGAACCACTCGCGGCAGTCCACGCGGAACACGTCGCCCGGCCTGACGTGCACCTGGGCGGGCACGTCGGGGTGCCACCGGTTGTGGCCGACGATCTGCTGCTCGGTGAACTTCTTGCTGCTGTCGAGCGGGAACACCTTCTGCGGCATCGGATCTCTCCCTGGTCGGGGTCGTGCGGAGGTCGGCGGACGTCAGGCGACGGCGTGGTCGCCGGTGGGGGCCGGGGTCGCGGGGGTGTGCTGCGCCCGCCGGGCCCACGGGATCAGCAGGACGAACACGACGACGCCGAAGATCGCGAGGCCGATCGCGAGCTGGGGCCCGATCGCGGCGAAGGTGCCGGTCAGGAGCAGGAGCGCGGGAATCCAGGCCGTGACCCAGCCCTGGATGGCGCACACCGCCCCGGTGTAGCGCCCGATCCCGGCGCGCTTGCGGCCGAGGAGCACGAAGAACAGTGACCAGAGGAACGCCCAGTACAGCCAGATGACGCCGAAGGCGGGGTCGGCGAGGCGGGTGAAGTTGAGGAACGAGAAGACGAGCGCGGTGACGGCGACGAACAGGCAGAAGTAGCCGAGCCCGGTGCTGTCGAGGTCGTAGGTCAGGTTCACCGCGACGTAGAGGTAGGTGAAGGAGAACAGGAACAGGCCCGACGCCCCGAGGATGACGTCGGTGTCGCCCTCCGCGGTGAAGATCAGGTAGAGGGGGGTGATGATCTGCAGCCCGCCGACGAAGAAGTTCATCGGTGCGGCCGATCGCGCCTCGACCCACCCCAGCAACATCGCGCCGTTGATGAACAGGACGGCGCCCACGAAGAGCAGGCCGACGCTAGCCACGGGACGTCACTCGGATCAGCACGGATGCCTCCAGGAGGGGAGCCCCCACGGGACGAGGGCAGGGCGGGACGGCACGGGGCGGGTGGCGCCGCGCTGCCGGGTCGGCCGGCGAGGGCCGGGCGGGTGCGGGTGGGTCAGGGCCGCGGCAGCGCCGCGGTGCGGGGGTCGAGAGGGGCCGGGCGGGGCGCCCGCGAGGTCCGGGAGGGCGGCGCGGAGACCACCGTGGGCTCGGTGCGCGAGGCCTCGGCCCGATCGATCGCGGCCATTCGCGTGCGGTCGGCCAGCCCGAGCATCGGCGCCGTGACCATGCGCGCCGCCTCGCCGCCGCAGATCGGGCACGGGATCGCCGGCGGCGCGGCGCCCATGGGCCACATGGCCTCCACGGCGCCGTCATCGCCGCACCGATACGCGTAGAGGGGCATCGGTCGGGCTCCCTTCACTCGTGGCCCGGGAGCCGATACATGCACGAGAAATGATTTCCCAGGAAAATTAGCGAGGGTCGGCCGACGCTGTCAACGACCGTGGCGGACCGTCGCGCTCCGGGGTCGGACGGTCACAGTTGCTGCACGACGTCCCAGCTCAGACCGTCGGCGACGGCCAGGAAGACGTCCTGGCGCAGGTGCCGGTCACGGAGCTCGACCGTGCCGCGCGGACTCTCGTACGCCAGCCCGTCGGCCACCGACATCATCGCCGGCACCGCGGACGAGCCGGCCCGGCGCATCAGCTCGGTGAGCAGCCGCACCCCCTCGTAGCACGACTCGCCCAGGCTGTTCAGGACGGGCGCGTCGTCGCCGAACCGCCGGAAGTAGGTGGCGGCGAAGTCCAGCCCCGCGCTCGTCGCGAGGTCCTCGAAGTAGCCCGCGGACGTCGTCAGGCCCCGGGTGCTCTCCGCCCCGCTCGCGAGCAGGACGTTCTCCTCGATGAGGGAGCTGAAGCGGAGGATGTCGCGGTCGAGACCGGCCGCACCGAAGGCGCGGTTGAACTCGACGGCGTCCTCGCCGATCAGCAGCATCAGCACGGCCTCGCAGCCGCTGCGCTCGACCCGGCGCAGGACGTCGGTGAAGTCGGTCGTGCCGAGCGGCACGTACATCTCGTCGCAGACGGTCCCGCCGATGCGCCGCAGGTAGCGCGACGCCACCGCGGCGGAGCGGCGCGGCCAGACGTAGTCGTCCCCGACGATGGTCCAGCGTCGCACCCCCGCCGTGCCGGCGAACCAGTCCAGCGTCGGGCCCAGCTGGAGGTCCGGGGTCTCGCCGGTGAGGAACAACCCCGGCCGGTGCTCGCCCCCCTCGTAGAGCGCCGTGTAGGCGTACGGGACGCGCCCGTCGATCACCGGCGCCACGGCTTCCCGGACGGCCGAGATGTGCCACCCGGTGACGGCCTCGATCGCCCCGGCACTGATCAGGGCGTCGACCTCGGTGGCGACCGCCTCGGGGTCGGCGCCCCCGTCGACGGGCACCAGGTTCAGTTCCCGGCCGAGCACTCCCCCGGCGGCGTTGATCTCGTCCACGGCGAGGGCCGCGCAGCTCTCGCACGAGGGCCCGAAGATGCCCGCGGGACCCTGGAGCGGGACCACGAGCGCCATGTCGAGCGCGTCGCGCCCCCGCGACCGGCGCGCGGTCCCCAGCCGCGGGACCGTGGGCTCAGCCATTCCCCGACGCTAGCGACCCGAGCGACGTGTGGTGCTCCCCCGATCGCACCATCTGCGGTCATCCGGCGATCGCGTCCCGTCCCGCTACCATCCGAGGGGTGTCAGCCAGTGCGGAGCGCGCCGCGCGCACCGACGACGAAGCGCTCCGCTTGCTCTCGCTCGTCGAGCGCACGCTGACCCAGCGGCTCGAGGAGGCGCTGCGCTCCTGCGGCTCCAGCCTCGACCAGTGGCGCATCATGCGGCTGCTCGTCGACCGGGGCGGGTGCCCGATGAACGTGGTCGCCGACCACGTGCTGCTGCTGGCGCCCAAGCTGAGCAAGCTCGTGGACCGCATGGTGGCGGCCAACCTCGTCCTGCGCCGCCGGGACGACGAGGACCGGCGGCGCGTGCTCATCGTCGCCTCCGCCCGTGGACGGCGGGCGCTCGCGGAGTGGGAAGACGCCACGGCCGACATCCGCCAGCAGTACCGGGACGTCCTCGGCCCCGACGCCGAGCAGTTCGAGGCGTTGCTGCAGCGCCTGCAGGACGGCCTCGACCCCGCCGCGTCCCCCACAGTGCTGGACCAGCCGGAGGCCGCTCAGGGCTGACGTCCCGGAGACCGGCGGAAACCCTCGGGCGGTTCAGAACGGCTTGGAGCCGGTGGGCGACAAGGGCCGGGGACCTCGCGGCAGCCAGGAGCCCCCACCGCCATCGGGACGATCATCGTCTTCCGGGGGCGCACACCAGAAACGCACCCTCCCGCCGGCGGCCATGCGTTCGTGCGGGCGCGGGTCCTGCCCGCAGACGACCGCGCCGTCCCGGCGGTCGGTGCAGGCGTCGTCCCGGCCCGGTGACACCCGCTTCGGCAGCAGACCGGCGTCGAGCACGGCGTTCTCGGCGGCCGTCACCGACAAGCCGCCCAGGTCGGGCACCTCCACGACCGACCGCCACCGACTCATGACGACTCCCGGCCGCCCCGGGCCGAGCCCGGACCCACGGACGATCTGCCCGCACGAATCCTGCGACACGGAGGGACGACACGTCCCGTTCGTCGACGCTCAGGGAGAGTGGTCGTTCACCACGGCGATCTCGCTGTCCGGTCCCGGAAAGACCAGGCACGGGTCCCGCCCTTCGAAGCGCACGAGGAACGGCCCGTCCTCGCCGCGTACTTCGACGATCGTCCCGACCCGGTCAGCCTGATCGACTCGCCGACCGTGTTGGATGATCCGATCTCCCACGTTGCCGCGCATGGCGACTCGCCTTCTTCCCTCCAGCGCCGGCCTCACTCCGAGCACCGTCCTACGATCTGCTCGTTCGCCGATGGCTGTCAACGCAGCCCCAGGGCACGTCGATCCTTCCCGACGAGGTTCCGGAGCGGCCTGCTGTTCCTCCCGCCGGGGACGACACCACTTCGCGTCACCGCGCTCGGGCAGATGGTCAGGGGAGCTGACTTCTCCTAGGCAGATCGAGTGACGATGCTCGGTGTGGATCGCGACGCACTGCCACACTCGCCGCACAGGTGGACGCGGCGTCGCCCACGGTCTTTCGTCGCGGGTCCAGGCGCCGTCGCCCCGCACGTTGATTCGTGCCGGCGGAATTCGTCGACGAGCAGACAAGGATCACCGAACGAGGGACGGGGACCGACATGGCGAAGTACGTGGTGTTCTTCAACTACACCGCCGAGACCTGGTCGAAGATGATCTCGACCCCGAGTGACCGTCTCGCTGCCGTGCGGGAGATGGCACGGACGGTCGGCGGTGACGTCGAGAGCCTGTACTTCATGTTCGGCGCCAAGGACGGCCTCGTGATCGTCGATGTACCCGACGCGGCCGCTGCGGCGGCCATCGCGATCGCGGTGTCGAGCACCGGCGCGGTCCAGGGCCTCGAGACCCATGAGCTGATCGACCCGGCCGACCTGGGCGGCGTGCTCGAGCGTGCCGGCAGCGCGAGGGGCGGGTACCGCCTGCCCGGTACCTGACCAACGGCGCGACGGACGACGCAGGCGAGGCCCTCGCGGCGAGCGCGTCAGCGGCGGTGGTGGTCGGACAGCGTCGCACCGGCCGGCAGCGCATGGATCTCGAGACGGTCGAGGTCCCGTGGACCCACCCCGACCGGACGACGCCGCTGCCGCCAGGGACGCATCGCCCACCGTCGGGACCACTCGGGCGTGGCGATGAGCGGGAGGAATCCGGCCCAGAAATCGTTCATCAGCTCCCAGAGGCAGGCTCCGTCGCTCGCCTCGGACACCGTCGCGCGGCCGGCGAAGCCGGCGACGACCTCGTCGGCGATCCAGCTCGGGTCGGCCTCGGGTAGCAGCAGGCCGTCGGTCTCCGCGTCGCTGAGCACCTCCTCGACCTGGTCACGCCACCAGCCGATGACCTCGGCCAGGGTCGGCGAGGCGACGACGCGGTCACGCAGCAGGCGCCCGGCACCCCGCACGATCGGGTCGTCGAGACGGATGATCACGGCGTCGGTCAGGAGGACCAGCGCTTCGAGGCCGTCCCCGGCCGCACGACGGACCGCGGGCAGGACCTGGTCCCACGATTCGCTCATCGCCGAGACGAGGGCCTCGGCGACGGCGTGCTTGGACGCGAAGTGGAAGTAGAGCGCGCCCTTGGTCGGGGCGCCGTCCCCCACCAGCTCGGTCAGCGCCGTGCCGTGGAAGCCCTGCAACGCGAAGCGCTCTCCCGCCGCCGCGAGCAGGGCACGCCTCGTGGCACGGGACCGCGCCTGCTGCGGCACCCGCGCGCCCTCCGTCGCCGACGCGGTCTCACTCGCCACGGCATCTCCCCCCACCCGTCGACCAGCGCACCGACCTCGCACTCCGCTGGCCGCACCGGTCCGAGAAGTGTGGAGCCCACCCGGGCGACGTTCCATCCACCGGTCGGCGCTGTGGTGGCCGACGAATGCACGGTGTGGCCGACGAGCGGCTCCGAGCCCTTCCTCTCGAACCATACCGCCGGGTACGGTTCTGGCGCGGGCCTGGCGTCGGGGGCTGATCCGCGAGCGGGGCGGCGACGTCGCCGGAGAGGGGGCCGGCGACGTCGTCCCGCTTCCGTCGCGACCGCCGCTCGCCGACGGGGTTCCCACTGCCGGGCCGGGTGGCACCGTGTCGATCGATGCGGGCCCGAACGGCCGGGGCGACTCAGCGCGCGGGCGCGAGGGCGAGGACTTCGTCGAAGCCGGCCCGGAGGTCCTCGAGGAACGCGTCCGGGTCGGTGATGGCCGCCGGGTCGAGGGTCACCGCGATACAGCACGTGTCGCCGTGGGAGGTCAGCGTGATCATCGCCGCGCCACCCGGCAGCGGCGCGAACGCGTAGCTGCGCACGATCTGCGCGCCCGCCAGGTACGCGGGGCCTGTCATGCCCGGGACGTTGCTGGCCTGCAGGTCGTTGGCGCTCGTCGCCCCGCCCTGGATCCGCGCGAGCAGCGGCGGCGGCAGCACGGCCAGGATCGGGGCGATGAGGCCGAGGCCGTCGACCACCCGCTCGCCCGTGGTCCGCCGGACGACCTCCCGGACGTGCCGGATGCGCGCGACGGGGTCGGCGTCGCCCAGGGGCGCCGCGAAGCGCGTCCCGGCCCAGTGGTTCCCGCCGACGGGGTCGTCGCGGTCCCGCGTGTTCACCGGCATGCCCATCGCGAGGTGCTCGGGAATCGCGCCGAACCGCTGGTGGTACCGACGCATCCCGCCGAGCAGGGCGGCCAGGTACGCGTCGTTGAGCGACCCGCCCGCTGCGCGGCCCGCGGCCTTGAGCGCGCCGAGGTCCACGTCGAGCGACTCGAAGCGGCGGTCCAGGCTCCGGCCGCGCAGCAGCGCCGATCGGGGCACCACGGGTCCGACGGCCGCCCGCAGCGCCGACCCGAGGAACGCGGAGCCGTCGGAGACCGTCGCCAGGGGCCGCGTGACGATCCGTCCCACCAGACCGGCGCCGACGGAGACCACGCCCAGCGCCCGGGCCGGCACGCCCGCGACGGCCCGCGCCGCCTGCGTTACGGTGAGCCCCCACCGCGAGGGGCCGTGCCGGTCGGGCTCGGGGCGTTCGGGCTGGTCGGTGTGCTCGCGCACCCCGCTGTGCAGCATGCGCAGGATCTGCACCAGCCCCAGGCCGTCGGCGACGCTGTGGTGCACCTTGAGCACGTACGCCGCCCGCCCGCCCTCGAGCCCGGTGACGATCCGCGCCTCCCACGGTGGGCGCTCGCGGTCGAACGGGGTCCGGGCCATCGACGCCGCGAGGTCGAGGAGCTCACGCCACCCCCCGGCGCCGGGCACCTCCTCGCGGCCGAGGTGGTGCGCGAGCGCGAAGTCCGGGTCCGGCACCCAGGCCGGCGTGCCCCAGTCGCCCCACGGCTCCAGGACGCGCTCGCGCAGACGCGGCACGAACCGCGTCGCCCACTCGTGGGACGCGACGACCCGATCCCAGTCCGGCGCGGTGTCCAGGACGTCGAGGATGATGACCGGCGACCGCAGGCGCGGGTCGACCTCGGCGCGCCACATCATGGTCTCGAGCGGGTTCATCTCGCTCGGGGTGCTGACCAGATCGCCGGTCCCGCTCGTCATGCCGTCCTCTCCGGGCCCGTCCGCCGAGCGCCGGACCAGCGTAGGACCTCGCGGGTCACGAGCGACCAGCGCGCCGCTGGGCGCCCGGTCCACCGGTGCGTCCGTCCTCGTGGGGTCCGACCGTCGGTCGGGTCGACGCGACACCGAGCTGTCCCGAGCCGCTGGACGAGAGCTCGGTGCGGAGAGGCCGTCAGACCTCGGGGTCGGGGACGAGGAAGTCGACCTGGGTTCCCTGCGGCCCTGGTCTGATGTGGACGTCTTCGGCGAGCTCGTGGAGGAGCTTCAGGCCGCGACCGCGGTACCCCGGGTCTCGAGGAGGCGCCCGCCATCGTCCGGTGTCCTCCACCGCGACTCGAATGCGACCGGTGTCCGTTCGGGCCACCTCGTAGGCGAAGTGGCCGTGGCCATCCGGGTAGGCGTGCTCGACGGCGTTGGTCGCCACCTCGCTGAGGGCGAGGTGGAGGTCGACCGCGTGGCCCTTGGACAGGCCCGTGCGGGCGGCCCAGGCGGTCACCTGCTGACGCATCGTCCGCAGCGATGCGGGGTCCGCGGGCAGCCGGGCGCGAAGCGGAGCGGGTATCCAGCGGACCATGACCAGGGCGATGTCGTCGTCGGCGCCGTGCCCGTCACCGCCGTCGACGGCGGCGTCGACCAGGCCGCTCGCGAGCTGTTCGGGGTGTCGGTGACCGACGGCGGCGGTCGTGCGAAGGAGTCGGTCGAGGCCCTCGTCGAGCGACTCGCCCCGCCGCTCGACGAGGCCGTCGGTGTAGAGCAGCACCGACGAGCCGGGTGTCAGCTCGAGGCTCGCCGAGCGGTAGGCAGCGACGCGCTCGCGCACCCCGAGCATCGTGCCTGCGCCTCCCGCAGGGAAGCGGACCCCGTCGTCATCGACGAGCAGCAGAGGCAGGTGCCCGGCGAGGGCCCACGTCAGGACCCCGGTCTCCCAGTCGAGGGTGAGGCAGGCGCAGGTGCTGCCCAGCGCGCCGGGGACGCCGGCGGCGAAGCGGTCCAGGCGCTCGAGTGCCTCCGCCGGGGGGTGGCCCTCGAGCAGGTAGGCGGAGAGCGCGCTGCGCAGCTGCCCCATGACCGCGGCGGCCTGCGGGCCGTGCCCCACGACGTCGCCGACCGCCAGGGCGACGGTGGTCGCGCCGATCTGCACGAGGTCGTACCAGTCGCCGCCGGCCTGGGCCTCGGTGGTGGCCGGCAGGTAGCGGGTGGCGGTGGTCAGGCGGGCGAGGGCCGGCGCGTCACGGGGCAGCAGGCTGCGTTGCAGGGTCTGGGCGAGCTCGTGCTCGACGCGATAGAGACGCTCACGTTCGAACTCGGCCAGCCGGCGCGCCGTGACGTCACGACCGATCGCCTGCCAGAGACCGTCCGGGGTGAACCACACGCTCAACTCCACCGCCACGGTCCCGCCGGCCCCATGGCGAATCTCCCAGGTCTCGTGGGCGGCCTCGTCGCGGCGAAGCCGTTCGACCAACGACGCGAGCCGGTCCTGGTCCTCGGCGCGCACGAGGTCCTGCACCCGGAGAGTCACGTGCTCCTCGCGGGACAGGCCGACCATGGCGCAGGCGGCCGGGTTGGCGTCGAGGAACTGGCCGTCCTGGTCGGCGAGCCAGATACCGTCGGTGGCGCGTTCGAACAGCAGCCGGAAGCTGTCCTCGCTGCGCTGCGCGGCCGAGACGGCCCGGGCCCGCGCCAGCGACTCCCAGCAGCGGTTGGTGACGGTGCCGATGAGCTCGATCTCGGCTGATGTCCACTTCCGCGGGTGTGCCTGGTGCACGGCCATCCCCGCGACGAACCGTTCCTGCTTCGTGAGCGGAAAGGTGACCACGGCACGGATCCCGGTGTCGGTATAGACCGACCGCTGGACGTCATCGAGGCGGGGGTCGGTCTCGGCGTCCTCGACGACCCACGGCTCGCCCCGCCGCATCGCGTCCACCGCCTCCGCGCCGAACCCGGACATGGCGAACCGTCCGGTCAGGTGCGGAAGCCCCGAAGCCCAGTCGCCGGTCATCGTGAAGTGGTCCTCGTCGGCCTCCACCTGCGCATACGCACACCGGTCGGCTCCGACGTACTCGCCCAGCCGTTGCGCCACCAGGACCGTGATCTCATCGGCGTCCTCGAGCGGGTGCAGCTCACGCTCCAGCGACATCACGAACTCCTGGTCGGACGCCGCGGTCACCGGCACTCCCGCCCGGACCGGTCGGGGACGGGCAGCGGGTCACCGGACACCTTCACCCTCCCTCGATCGCATCGGACCAGGGCCTGACCCCCGTGGCTGATGGGCACCGGCTCGCCGCCCGATCCTAGGCGCCTGTCGTCCGCGACGGCCTCGGGCAACGACGTCGACCTGGCGGGCGCCCACGGGATCCACGAGGCCGAGGGCATGCTCGCGGCGCGCGTCGCGGGTGCAGTAGTTCCGCGTGCGCCCGCCGGGGAAGAGCGGGTGGGTGGCATAGCGCTCCCGCGCACCGCGGATGACGTCACCTACGGTGATGCTGCCCGTCCGCGCCTGCCTCCTCGTCGATCATGTCCAGGATGTGGGCGCGCATCAGCTCGTACCGCGCGGGTTCCGGGCGCGGCAGGATTCGAACCTGCGACCGACGGCTTGCAAGGATGTGAGAAGTCGTGCCGCGAGGCTCCTACCAGCATCTTTGTTCTCACTCGAGTGTCTCTGAGGGGCCCACGAGTCCTTCGTGGTCTCTAGTTCGCACCACGATCCGCACCACGCGGGGCGATCTTTCTCAGCTCGCGTCCGATTCGAGGCCGGTCTCGCCTCGCGGTGGCTTTCCAACACCCGGCCAGTTCATGGCACCAGCTGCTCCGCGTAGCGAGCTGATGCCCATCCCCGGTGCCGCACGGATCAGGGCGCCGCCCTGAGCGGACCAACGATCCGGCCCGGGGCAGGCGGATTCGGCCCTCGCGCGGCAGCCGGCCCGTACGAGTCGGAGGGACGTCGTCCACCGCGCTGACCATGGTGGCGCGGGCGACGAGCCCGCAGACCAGAGTGTCGAGGACGTCGTCGGAGGCCACGCACGCTTCGTTCAGCGGCGACCTGGTAGCGCGGGCGGGCCGGTGCGCGGCTCTGCGCTCATCCCTGGTTCGACCCGGCAGCGCCTCCACATCAGCTCACTCCACCGCTTTCGAGGTTGGCCAGGGCGTGATCGAGTTCGTTGGCGAGTGCGCGGAGTCTGCGGATCTCGACCTGGACCGGGGAGGCCTGGTGGTCCACGCGGGCGTCGACATCGAAGACGGTGTTCGCGCGGTGCCAGACGCTGAACGCCTCCAGCCCTCGTCCTCCGGCGTCCTGGGTCACGCCTTCCAGGAGCAGGAGCGGGTCCCCGTTCGGGACGGCGAGGACGGAGGCGGGTTCGCCCTGGGCGGCGACGGCTTGTACCTGTCGGGGGCCTCCCACCGGCACGTGCCCCGCGTCGCGCATCAGGGAGAGCAACGAGGAGCCGTCCAGGAGCTCCGCGGTGAAGTGGGGGAACAGCTCGATCGGCACGAAGGTCCGGACGAAGGCCACGGGGACGTCGTCCAGGCAGCGCACCCGCTCGATGCGCCAGGTGCGTCCGGGTCCCACCGCGGCGCGGGCGGCCGCGGTGGGCTCGGCCTCGGTCAGGCTGAGAACCCGGGTCGCCAGGTGCTGACCGCGGGCGGCGGCCTGCTCGTCGAGCCCGCCGGCCCGTTGCAGCGTCCGGCGGAGGACGGGTGGGGTGGCCACGACGCTGCCCCGCCCCCGTTGTCGGTGGATCAGGCCTGCGGCAGCGAGCCCGGCCAGTGCCTGCCGCACGACGCTGCGTGCCACGCCGAACCGACGCTGGAGTTCCTCCTCGGTCGGCAGGGCGTCGCCGGGGACGAAACGCTGCTCCTCGATCCACCGGCGGAGGATGTCGCTGATCTGTGCGTGCAGCGGCTCGGCCGCCGACCGGTGCAGCTGCGCGGAGAGGTCGTCCGCGTCCACGTGTGTCCCCCGTTCGACGTGCCGGAGGCCAGTCTAGGACGGGGCTGGTCCGTTGCCCGGAACCAAGAGGACCTTGCCCGCTTCCCCGGTGAGCAGCTCGACGGCCTCGTCGACCCGGTCGAGGGGCATGCGATGGGTGATCAGCCAGTCGAGGTCGAGTCTGCCGCCGTCGAGCAGGAGCATCGTCTGCTCCCAGGTCTCCCACAGTCGCCGGCCGAAGATGCCGCGCAGCGTGACGCCCTTCTTGTTGACGTGCGCCGCGATGTCGATCTCGGTCGGTCGGCCGGGGTGCCCGATGGTGACGACGGTGGCCTCCCTGCGGACCGCCTCGAAGAGTGTCGCCAGGGTGCCGGGCGCTCCGGAGCACTCGAAGGCGACGTCGAAGCCACCCCGGTGGCCGGTGAGGTCTCGGCACTGCTGCACGACGTCGTCGTCGGGGGACATGGTGCGGACGTCGAGGGCGTCGGCCTGGCCGCGCCGGTAGGGGTTGGGTTCGACGACGACGAGGTGCGCGGCGCCCATCTGGCGGGCGAGGTGGGCGAGGATCAGCCCGACCGGGCCGCCGCCGCTGACCAGGACCGCGCGGCCGGCCACCGAGTAGTCGGCCCGTTGGATCGCGTGGACCGCCACACCGGCGGCCTCGAGCAGGGCACCCGTCTCGAGTGTCGCGGACTCGGGTAGAGGCACGCAGATCTCCTGGGGTGCGGCCATGTACTCGGCGAAGACACCGTCGATGTGCATCCCGATGATGCCGGTGAGCTCGCAGGTGTGTGCCGCGCCGGTGCGGCACGGGAAGCATCGTCCGCAGGCCAGGTGACTCTCGAGCGCGACCCGGTCGCCCACCCGGAGCCCGACGACGCCGGCTCCGACCTCGACCACCGTGCCCGCGCCCTCGTGGCCGAGCACCACGGGCAGGTTCATACCGAACGCCTGTGCCGACGGGGTCCACTCGTAGAGCTCGCGGTCGGTGCCGCACAGCGACGACGCAGCGATCTGGATGACCACGTGCCCGTCGGTGGCCTTCGGGTCGGGGTGATCGGCGACGTAGTCGACCCCGCGACCGGGGGCGCTCTTGATGACAGCCTTCATGTTCTGGTCCGTTCTCGTCTCAGGCGTGCGAAGTGCGGCCGGCGAAGCGGCGCAGGATGTCCGGCGGCCCGACCTGACCGCCCTTGAGCAGCAGTCGGCATCCCGCCACGTCGGCGGAGTCGTCGGTGCGACAGACCGGGCCCGCGGTGACGAACTGCTCCTCGACACGCAGCTCCCGAA
>JAQSWW010000027.1 GCA_029266415.1 Actinomycetospora sp.
ACCTCGACCTCCACGTTGTCGCCCTTGCGGGCGAAGATCGGGGAGCTCTCGACGTGCACGACGACGAACAGGTCGCCGGGCGGGCCGCCGCGACTGCCGGGCTGCCCCTGACCGGCGAGGCGGATGCGCTGGCCGTCGTCGACGCCCGGCGGGATCCGCACGGTGAGGGTGCGCGAGCGGGTGCTCACGCCGTCACCACCGCACTCGGGGCACGGCTCGTCGACGATCGACCCGGTGCCCGAGCAGTCGCGGCACGGCTCGCTGAACGCGAACGCGCCCTGGCTGCGCGAGACCACACCGGCGCCGCCGCAGGTCAGACACGTGCGGGGGCTGGTGCCGGGCTTAGCGCCGTTGCCACCGCAGTTCGTGCAGCGCGTCGGCGAGGCCAGGCGCAGCGGCAGGGTGGTGCCGCCGACCGCCTCGGCGAAGTCGATGCGCACGTCTGTCTCGACGTCCGCACCGCGCTGCTCGCGGGGACGGGTGCCGCCCATGCCGGGCGTCGGCCCGGTGGTGGTGCCGGCACCGCCGCCGAACAGCCCGCCGAGCAGGTCGCCGAGACCGCCCGCACCGGGCTGGCCCGCGCGGGTGCCCCCGCCGCCGAAGAGGTCGCCGACGTCGAAGCCGCCGGAGAACCCGGTGCCGCCGGCGCCCGCCCCGGCACCGGCGCCACGGCCGCCGCCGAACCCGCCGAAGCGCCCGCCCGAGAACATCGTGCGCGCCTCGTCGTACTGCTGGCGCTTCTCCGGGTCGGAGAGCACGCCGTAGGCCTCGCCCGCCGCCTTGAAGCGCGCCTCGGCCTTCGCGTTACCGGGCTTCGCGTCGGGGTGGTTCTCCCGCGCGATCTTGCGGTAGGCCTTCTTGACGTCGTCGGCGGAGGCGTCCTTGGCCACACCCAGCTCGCGGTAGTAGTCCTTCTCGACCCAGTCACGGGCGCTCATCGGCGGGACTGCTCCTTCCGCGGGTAGGGGGTGGGGTCAGGTGACGGTAGGCCTCAGGAGGTACCGGCGTCCGCCGTCTGCGACGGCTCGGGACCGGCGGCGGGGGCACTGCCGTCGGAGTCGGTGACGCCGACCATGGCGGCGCGCAGCACGCGGTCGCCGAAGCGGTAGCCGCGGCGCATGACCGTGGTGACGGTCGGGCCCGCGGCGTCGGGCGACGTCTCGTGCGCGACGGCCTCGTGCACCGACGGGTCGAACGCGTCGCCCTCGGCCCCGAACGGGGTGAGCCCGGCGCGCTGCAGCGTCTCGGTGAGCCGGTCGGCGACGACCTTGAACGGACCGGTCAGGTCGCCGTGGCGCTGGGCGCGCTCGACGTCGTCGAGCACGGTGAGCAGCTCGCCGGCGACCGCGGCCTTGGCGGCGGCCACCGTCGACTCGCGCTCGCGCTCGGTGCGCCGGCGGTAGTTGGTGAACTCGGCCGACACACGCTGCAGGTCGGCGGTGCGCTCGGCGAGCTCGGCGCGGACGCGCTCGAGCTCGGGGTCGACGCCCGGAGCGGACGCGGCGCCCGCGTCGGGGCCCACGTCCGTGGCCGCGCCGGTGGCCGCCGACGCGTCGGCGGCCGCGGAGGCCGCCTGCGCCTCGCCCTGCAGACCCTCGAGGCCCCCGGGCGCGCGGGTCGCGGCCCCGTCGGCGCTGTCCGTGGCCGCGTCGCCCTGCGCGGTGCCGGGGGGCGCGTCCTGGCCGGAGGTGGGCACGCCGCCGACGCTGGAGTCGGTGGTGTCCTGCCCGACGACCGGATCCTGCACTGTGACCTCCTCGGGAGGACCGGTCCCACCCGCGGCGGGACCGGTCTGACGTGATGTGGTCGAGCGGTGCCGGCGGGGCCACCGGGCGCGCCCGGTGGCCCCGCCGGTGGGGGTCACTGCTTCTTGTCGTCGTCGACGATCTCGGCGTCGACCACGTCGTCGGCCCCGCCCGCGGCGGCACCGGTGTCACCGGCCGCGCCCGCGGCGCCGCCCGCCGTGCCGTCCGCCTGCTGCTGCGCGTAGAGCGCCTGGCCGAGCTGCTGCGACTCGGTCGCGACCTTCTCCGACGCGGCCTTGATCGCCTCGGTGTCGTCGCCCTTGAGCGCCTCCTGCAGCTCGCCCACCGCGGCCTGGACCTTCTCCTTGACGTCCGAGGGCAGCTTCTCGTCGTTGTCGGCGATGAACTTCTCGGTCTGGAAGACCAGCGTCTCGGCCTGGTTGCGGACCTCCGCGGCCTCGCGGCGCTTGCGGTCCTCGTCGGCGTGGGCCTCGGCGTCGGCCACCATGCGGTCGATCTCCTCCTTGGAGAGGGCCGAACCGCCGGTGATGGTCATCTGCTGGGACTTGCCGGTGCCCTTGTCGACCGCCGAGACGTTGACGATGCCGTTGGCGTCGATGTCGAAGCTGACCTCGATCTGCGGCACGCCCTGCGGGGCCGGGGGCAGGTCGGTCAGCTCGAACATGCCGAGCTTCTTGTTGTAGGCCGCGATCTCGCGCTCACCCTGGAAGACCTGGATCTGCACCGACGGCTGGTTGTTCTCCGCGGTGGTGAAGACCTCGGACTTCTTGGTCGGGATCGTCGTGTTCTTCTCGATCAGCTTGGTCATCACGCCGCCCTTGGTCTCGATGCCGAGGGACAGCGGGGTGACGTCGAGCAGCAGGACGTCCTTGACGTCACCGCGCAGCACGCCGGCCTGCAGCGTGGCGCCGACGGCGACGACCTCGTCCGGGTTGACGCCCTTGTTCGGCTCCTTGCCGCCGGTCAGCTCCTTGACCAGGTCGTGCACGGCGGGCATGCGGGTCGAACCACCCACGAGCACCACGTGGTCGATCTGACCGACCGAGATGCCGGCGTCCTTGATCACCTGGTTGAACGGGCGGCGGCAGCGGTCGAGCAGGTCGGAGGTGATCCGCTGGAACTCGGCGCGCGAGAGCTGCTCGTCGAGGAAGAGCGGGTTCTTGTCCGCGTCGACCGTGATGTAGGGCAGGTTGATGCCGGCGCTCGACGAGCTGGAGAGCTCGATCTTCGCCTTCTCCGCGGCCTCGCGGAGACGCTGCATCGCCATCTTGTCCTTGGACAGGTCGATGCCCTGCGAGTTCTTGAACTTGTCGACGAGCCACTTGATGATGCGCTCGTCCCAGTCGTCGCCACCGAGCTCGTTGTCGCCGTTGGTGGCCTTGACCTCGACCACGCCGTCGCCGATCTCCAGCAGCGACACGTCGAACGTGCCGCCACCGAGGTCGAAGACCAGGATGGTCTGCTCGGCCTCGCCCTTGTCGAGCCCGTAGGCCAGAGCGGCCGCGGTGGGCTCGTTGACGATGCGGAGGACGTTGAGGCCCGCGATCTGGCCGGCCTCCTTGGTGGCCTGGCGCTGCGCGTCCTCGAAGTACGCCGGGACGGTGATCACCGCGTCGGTGACGGGCTCGCCCAGGTACGCCTCGGCGTCGCGCTTGAGCTTCATCAGCGTCCGGGCGCTGATCTCCTGCGGGGAGTACTTCTTGTCGTCGATCTCGACGGACCAGTCCGTGCCCATGTGCCGCTTCACCGACCGGATGGTCCGGTCGACGTTGGTCACCGCCTGGTTCTTCGCCGACTGTCCCACCAGGACGTCGCCGTTCCGGGCGAACGCGACCACCGACGGGGTGGTGCGGCTGCCTTCGGAGTTCGCGATGACCGTCGGCTCGCCGCCCTCCAGGACGGCGACCACGGAGTTGGTCGTGCCGAGGTCGATGCCGACCGCTCGCGCCATGCTGAGGTCTCCTCTCGAGACTTTCCTATGAGTGCTCTGCGCTCAAGTATGGCCCGAACCCGCGAGATCGCAAACCCAGACCTGAGCCGAAGCTGCTCAACTATGTCACACCCACCAACGGAGGGTGCCACGGACTTGTTCCCGACACGCTCAACTCCGGCGAAGTCTTTCCGACGGCCGCGGTCGTCGACGCAGCGAACGCGCCGTTCGCCGCTTCTACGCGCACGAACTCCCCGTTGATCGACGGCTCACGCACGTCCGACGAGGTCGACGATCGCGCCGGCGAGCTCGGGGTGACGGAAGTCGTACCCGAGCTCGAGGGGGCGGCGGGGGACCATGCGCTGGCTGGTCAGGAGCATCTCGGCGGCGGGGCCGAGGCGTCGGCGGACCACCTCGGCGGGCTCGACGGCGTCGCACGAGGTCCCGGCGGAGTCGGCGAGCTGCGCCGCCAGCTCGCGGTGCCGGACCGGGTGGGGCGCGACGACGTGCACGACGCCGCGGTACCGCGGTTTCTCGAGCGCCTCGACGAGCAGCCCGACGACGTCGTCCACGTGGACCCACGGCACCCACTGCTCGCCGGAGCCGAGGACGGCGCCGCGCCCCTCGACGAACGGGCGACGGAAGAAGTCGAGGGCACCGTGGTCGGGGCCCAGCACCACGCCGATCCGGGCGACGACCACGCGGATCGCGGGGTCGGTGTCCCGGGCCGCCTCCTCCCAGTCGGCGTACACGTCGCCGAGGACGAGGTCGCGGGACGCCGGGGTGTCGTCGGGCAGCTCGGCGTCCCCCGCGTCACCGCACACCGTGAAGCCGCTGGCGCTGACGAGCACCCCCGGACGTTCCTGGCACGCGAGTGCCCGCGCCACGCGGCGGGTGATGTCGACGCGGCTGCGGCGCATCGTCTCCACGTACTCCGGCGTCCAGCGCTGCTCGAACACGTTGCGCCCGGCGAGGTTGACGACGGCGCCGGCCGCGATGACCGCGTCCTCCAGGTCGTCCTCGAGCCCGACCCAGCTCCACTCCGGACGACGGGCGCGCGCCACGTCCGGGTCCCGCGAGACGCCGACGACCTCGCGGCCACGCGCGTGGAGCGCGGCACCGACACGGTCGCCGATCCATCCGTGGGCACCCGTGACGACGACGCGGGCGGCGGGTGGAGGCATGGTCACGCGACCGTCGTCAGTGGGGCCACCGCTGGGTGCTCAGCACCAGCCGGTAGCCGTCCGGGTCCTCGACGGTGACGCCCCACTCGTCCCAGTACGGGTCGCGCGCGTCGACACGGCGCCCACCCGCCTCGACCAACCGCTCGACCAGGTCGTCGGGCACGTCGTCGCCCAGGTACAGCACCAGGAGGTCGTCGACCGTCGGGTGCGGCGCCGTGCCGTGGCCGACGATCTCGAGGTGCCAACCCGCCTCGGCCCAGCCGAGCATCACGATCCCCGGCGGCGGCACGTCGGGCGGCGCGACCCGCATCAGCACGGCCAACCCCAGACCCGCCGTGTAGAAGTGCTCGGTGGCGGCCAGATCGGCGCTCGGTCGCGCGATCCGCACGTGGGTGCGGGGACCGGCAGTCGTCGCGGGCACGGCACGCATCCTTCTCCCACCGCACGGAGCTGTCGACGGTGCGATCAGGCGCGCTCGGACCCGGTCCCCGGACGGGTCGCCAGCGCCACGAGCTCGTCCTCGTCCCACCGCACGGCGCGGATGCCCAGCGGTACGCCGCTCTGCTGGGCCTCCATCATCTGCCCGTTGCCCAGGTACATCGCGACGTGGTGGATGGTGTCGGGGTCGGACTCTTCGTAGGCCCAGAACAGCAGGTCCCCGGGCTGCGCCTGCTCGACCGGGACGTGCGCGCCCGCGTGGTACTGGTCGCGCGAGACCCGGGGCAGCACGATCCCCGCGCGCTGGTAGGCGCGCAGCATCAGCCCCGAGCAGTCGTAGCTACCCGGTCCCGTGGCCCCCCAGACGTAGGGCTTGCCGGTCTCGGCCGTCGCGAACTCGATGGCCGTGCGCGCCACGCCCGGCGGCAGCGCGGCCGCGGGCCCCGGCCCGGCCTCGGCCGCGGGGACGCACTCCTGGATCGCCCCGGCGACCCCGGCGAGGTCGGTGACGAGGCTGTTCGCCAGCGACTCCCACTTGGCGTAGGCGTCGGGGAACGCGGAGCGCTGCACGACCTGCGCGGCGCGCGTGACCGGCATCGTCTCCCAGTCCGGCACCGTGAGCAGCCGCTCGAAGAACGTGCGGGTCGCGTAGACGGGGTCGCGGACCTCCTCGGGGCTGCCCCACCCCTGGCTCGGGCGCTGCTGGAACACGCCGAGCGAGTCGTGGTCCACCGCGACGTCCATGCCGACGGTGCCCATCTGGGACTCCTGCATGGCCGTGGCCAGCGCGACGACCCACCCGCGCGGCGGGATCGCCATGCCCTTGGCCACGCCGATGATCGTGGCCGCGGTCTGGCGCTGCACCGGGTCGAGCTCGGCGGAGGTCTTGGGGGCGTCGGCCGACAGCTCCCCGCCCACCCCGCCGGTGCCCGCCTCGCAGGTCGTGCCCTCCTCCGCCGCCTCGTCGCCGCCGGTCACGAACTGCCCGACGACGAGCAGGCCCGCCGCCAGCACGACGACGAGGAACCCGGCGAGCGCCGCCACGGGCAGCAGCAGCCGCAGGATCCGGAAGCCGGGGGGCAGGCGCGGCGGGGGGATCACGCGGCCACCCCTCAGGAGGCCCGGTCGTAGCCGGAGACGCGCCAGTCCCCCGGCCCGACCTGCACGAGCAGCAGTTCCAGGCGCACCGCGTCGGTGGGGACCTGGACGCGCACGGCCTCGGGGCGCACCTCGACGGGCACCGCCGGGCCGGTGACGGCGTTGCCGGGCACGTTCGCGGGGTCGACCTCGGCGAGCACGGCCAGGTACTCGTCGGTCGTGTACGGCGCGAGGCCCGCGCTCCACTGCTGCGGCGTGGTGCCGGCCGGGTGCGTCGCCCAGGCCTGCGTCCAGCGCTCGGCGACGGCGAGGGCCACCGGCGGAGCCTCGGACAGCGGCAGGCTGCGAGGGCGGAGCTCGGTCACCGGCGCCGGGCCCCGGGCGGCGCTGCCGGGCGCGGCGGTCGGGGCGGGCCGGAGGGCGCGTCCCCCGGATCCCTGGTCCCCCACCGCGCCACCGAGGTACGAGAGCCCGACGACGACCGCCACGGCGACGGCGAGCACCACGAACAGGCGCGCCGGGGAGTGCAGCGGCCACTCCCACAGGGCGCGGTAGGCCGCCGCGCGCCCGCGCCTAGTCCGGATCGGCACGCGCGCCTCCCTCGCCGGCCGGCCCCGACCGCCCGGTGGTCCGGCGGCCGGAGAGGCCCGACGACCCGGCACCGATCGGCCGGCTGGGGCGGTAGATCCGGTACACCGGCGCGCCGTCGACCAGCTCGGCGCGCACGGGGCGTCCCGGGCCGGACACGCCGCTCCCGGCGGCCGCGACACCGCGGTACAGGCTGCGGTCGGCGTCGGTCACCTGGGCGCGGGCCGGGGTGGCGTCGCGGTCACCGCGCCGCGTGCCACTGGGAACGGCCCCGCCCGGCGGCAGCGCGCGGCGGGCCTCGTCGCGTGCGGCGAGCGCGGCGGCGGGGTCGGCCGCGTGGGTGGCCGCCGCGCCCACCCGCTCGCTGTCGACCCGCACGGGACCGGCCGCGGCGGCCGCGCCCGCGCTGCTCGGGGTGGGCGTCGCGTCGGTGCGCGACGGGGTGCTGCCCTCGGGACGCCAGCCCTCGCCCCCGTTCGCCCCCGCCGTGCGGCGCTCGGACCACCAGTCGTCCTGGCGCGCCGGGGAGCGCGGCAGGAACCGTGAGAGCGCGCCGCTCCCGGCGGGCGGGAGGAAGCCGCTCATCTGGTCGCGGGTCAGCGACACCATGGCCGAGAGTCGTCGGAACGGGCGCGCGACAGCCCACAGCACGATCGTCACGACGCCGGTGACGAGCAGCGCGAGCCAGGTGTCGACGCCGGACCCGGGCCGGAACAGGGCGATGACCATCAGCGAGTGCAGGCCGGCCATCGCCCCCACGAGCAGGGTGTTCACCAGCGCCGCGCCTCCCACGCGCAGGGTCGCGGGCAGCACCTCGGGCTTGAGCAGGGCCAGCACGGCGAGCGCCGGGGCCACCATCACGAGCAACCTGATGATCAGCATCGAGACGAGGATCAGCAGCTTGCTCATCAGCTGGAACAGCCCGATGCACACGGCCTGGATCAGCGCGAGCATCCCGGCGCCGGTGCGCGAGCCCTGCCGGCCCTGGAAGTAGCTGTACCGGTCGCCCGCCCGGTCGGCGACGCTCGTGTACTGCTGCTTCTTGGCGTCCGCCTGGGCCTGGCCGTCCTGCCCGTCGGCCACCTCCTGCTTGGTGAACGTCTGCGCCCGCAGCAGCTCGCGGCCCATGTCCCGCGCCTGCGGCACCTCCGCGGAGCCGAACTGCCCGCGCAGCCAGTTGTTGTAGACGATCTGGTCGGTGAGCACGGTGGGCAGCGTGTTGGCGTCGCCCACGCCGACCTGGCCCAGGAAGCCGCGCTGCATCGCGGTCACGCCGTCGAGCAGGACGCCGTCGAGCATGCTCGACCACCGCACCGGCGCCGCGTAGGCCGACGCCGCGATCGCCAGCGCGATCACCGCGATCCCCGCCCGCTGGGCCTGGCGCGAGAGGTCGCCGCGCATCGCGAGCACCAGCAGGATCACCGCCAGCACGATCAGCGCGAGCCCGACCCAGGTGCTGAACACGGCGGTGTACATCGCCTGGGTGCCCGCCTGCACGACGCCGTCGAGCGGCTGCAGCAGCCCCGACCCGCGCTCGATGAGGTAGTGCGACCAGTTGACGCCGCCCACCACGAGCTTGGCGATGTTGAAGAACTGGTTGCCCAGCCAGGTGTCGGTCGCGGCCGCCGGGTCGCGGGCGCCGCCCGGACCGCAGCCGAGGTCGTAGGTCCACCAGACCTGCCCGGCGTAGCCGACCTCGGCGTAGACGCTGCCCGGCGCCCCGATCCCGAGCGGGGCGGGGTCGAGCGAGCCGACGAGCCCGGTACCGGGGCGGTCGGGGTCGGGCGCGGCCTTGCAGTCCAGCGGCGCCGCCGCCGCGGGCAGCCCGACGAGCACGAAGCCCGTGACCAGCGAGGTGACGAGCATCGCCGCCCGCCTCCGGGGCTGGGAGCGAGGGACGCCTCGCCTGCGTGGGACGCCTTCGCTCCCCGGGGCGGGTGACGTGCGGGCGCGCCGCGACCGCCGCCACCCGATGACCAGGGCGGCGGCCAGGACCACGGCCGCGAGCGTCACCCGGGCGTCCCGGGACCCTGCCGGCCGGCGCCCACCCATCCGGCGGTGTCGGGGGCGCCGTCGGCACCGCGGCGGCGCCCGCCCGGCCCGCGGTCGCCGGGCGTGGTGATGGTGGCGTCGTCGGCCAGCTCGCCCACGGCGTCGCCGGTGCTCGGGCCCTCGTCCATCACCCAGGCGTCGGCCCACTCGTCGTCGCCCGCGGGCTCCGGCTCGCCCGGTGCCGGGGTGGCCGCGAGGTCGTCGTCGAGGTCGGGCACGAGGTCGTCGAGCCCCGGCGGCAGCGCGGGCTCCGGCGCGTCCAGGCGCTCGTCGAGCACCGTGCCCTCGACGACCGTCCGCTCGACGAGGGGGTCGCGGGGCGGCGTCACCGGCGTGACCCGCGCGGTGCCGGGGGGCGGCGTCGCGGCTGCGGGCGCCGGCCGGGTGGCGGCGGGCTGGGCAGGCGGCGGGCCCGGGCGCCGGGGCGGCGCGGGCTGGACGGGCGCGGCGGGCTGCGCAGGCGGCGGGGTCGCCGCGGCGGGCCCAGGCCCGCCGGCGGGCACCACCGGCACCGGCCCGGTGCGCTCGGCGTCGGTCTCGGGCGGCGCGCCGGCGGGCGCGGCGGGCAGCGGGCGCACGCGGCGGGCGTCGGGGTTGGTGTCGAGGGTGGCGCGCAGGTGCTCGAGGTGCGGGCCCTCGAGGTCGATGCGGATCTTCTCGACGCCGCCGTGGCCGTCGGCGAACACGAACTGGCGCGGGGTGTCGTCGGGGCGGTCGTCGTGGCGCGGGCGCGGCGAGAGCGTCCCGAGCATCTCCTCGTAGCCGACGTCGGTGGGCACGCGCAGCAGGCGCAGCGCCTCGGCCTGGGCTTCCTCGTCGTCGGTGCGCCCCACGAACACGGCGTTGACCAGCGAGGCGAACCCCGGCACCCGCAGGAGGTCGCCGGCCAGCTGCGAGGCGAACAGCGCGCGGACGTTGAACTTGCGCGAGTCGCGGGCCAGGCGGTCGATGAGGACCTTGCCGGTGGGGATCTGCGACAGGAAGTGGGTCTCGTCGAGTGCGACGCCCTTCCGCAGGTTCCGGTCGGCGGTGTAGATCGTGCGCTGGGTCAGCCAGGACGCGAGGTTGAGCAGCTCGACGGCCAGCGACTCGCCGTCGGTCCACTCCTCGCGCGGGCTGCCGGGGCGCGGCAGCGCCATGCCCTGCATCGTCAGCACGGTGAGGCGGTAGTTCTCCTCGCCGACCCAGGGGTCGGCGCGCGGGTCGGTGGACTCGTCGGGGAACAGCAGCGCGGCCTGCGGCAGCTCGCGGCGCTCCTCGAGGAAGTCGGCGACGACGTCGGCGTGCTCCTCGCCCTCGCGCGCGTGGCGGCGCAGGACGGCGATGACCTGGCCGGGGTCGCGGTCCGGCGCACCACCGACCTCCCGGACCGCGCGCAGCAGCACGATCCGGGTGTGGGGCAGGCGCGCCACGTCGAAGGGCAGCAGGCCGGTGAGGACGTCGAGCACCAGGCGGCGCCGGGTGGCGGCGGCCAGCGAGCGCTCGCGGCGCCACGCCTTGTCCGGGTCCTCCTCGTCCAGGAAGTGGTCGCGCCGCGGCTCGGCCACCACGCGGTACGGGTTGAGGATGCCGGGGTCGGCGCCGAGCAGGTGGATGTGCCGGGAGAACGGGGCGAGCTCGGGGAGCTTGGTCAGCTCGGCGAGCGGGCCCGAGGGGTCGAGCACGGTCCAACGGGCCCCGGCGCGCAGCGTCTTGTAGACCAGCAGCCCCGTGAGGAACGACTTGCCCGAGCCCAGGCCGCCGACGACCGCGGTGAGGCCGGAGGCCCGGCGGACCTCCTGGGCCATCCACGGGTCCCACGCCACCGGGCGGCGCGTGGCCGTGCACGTCTCGCCGATCATCACCCCGCGCCGGTCGCCCACCGACGCCGACGCGGCCGGCACACCGGCGGCCACCCAGGTGACCGAGCCGCGCCGCCGGTAGGCCGTCGAGGCCAGCGGCTCGCCGGGGATGAACTCGCGCGCGTAGGCGTACTGCGCCTCGGGGTGCTCCATGGCGACGCGCGGTCGGTACAGGTCGAGCACCTGCTGCGCGCGGGTCAGCGCCTCGCCCTCGTCGCGTCCGGAGACCGCGACGCGCCACCAGCCGTAGACCCGGGTGTTGAGCTGGGTCAGCCCGCCGGAGAGCTCGTCCTCGATCTGCAGCACCCGGTCCGCCTGCCGCGACAGCGACATCGGCGGGTCGAGGTCGTGGTCGTGGGTGTAGTGCCGGATCTGGCTGCGGACCTTGCCCATCTGGCGCTGCAGCTCGCCCGCGACCTCCTCGGGCCGGCGGATGTAGATGCGCGCCGACCACTCGACCGGGAAGGGCAGGCGGTCGCTGCGCTGCATCCACGGGTCGTCGGCCTCGGGGATGCGGAGGCTCTCCATGAGCCCGACCGACAGGACCGCGACGTGGCGCTGCACCGGCTGCGTCCCGAACCGTCCCAGCACCTGCACCGTGGGGGCGTAGGGCTCCTGCTGCAGGGCGACGCCGTCGGTGAACGCGGCGAGGTCCTCGGTCTCCCAGTGCTCCCCGGACGCCGGGGACACCGTCCGCGGCGCGGGCAGGCCCAGCGAGCACGAGCGGTGCATCAGCCAGGCCATGTCCTCCGCGGTCGCCGGCACCGCGTCGAGCCCGGGGCGCGACACCAGCGCCTCGACGTGCGCGATCTCCGACTCCAGTGCCTCGAGCTCCGCGGTGGCCGCCGAGGGCACCAGCCGCCCCAGCAGCGGCGCCGCGCCCTCGAGCCAGCGGTCGACCACCGAGCGCCCGGACACCTCGACGCCGAGGAAGACCTCCTTGTCCGACATCGACAGGCCCATCAGGTGGCGCTGCTCGCCCTCGAGGAACGACTCCCAGCTCAGGGAGCCGGGGACGTCGGGCAGCCGGCCGGGCGCGTTGTGGTCGAACGCCTCGGCCCACAGGGCCACCGGGTAGGGCCGCGAGGTGACGCGCGCGTGCAGCCAGCGGCCCTGCAGCTCCCCGAGCTGGGTCGCGATCTGGCGGATCAGGGTCTCGCGCTGCGAGTCGCTGCGGAAGCTCCACGGCTGCGGCGCCAGGCGGTACCAGGCGGTGACCGACGACGCGGTGCGCGCGAGGTTGCCGTCGATGGCGCGCAGCGAGATCGCCGAGCGATAGCCCGCGGCCGGCGCCTCCCCGGTCAGCGAGCGGCCGCGTCGGCCGGTCGTGCGCGCCGGCGTGCTGCGGGCCGTGCGCAGCCCGCCACCGCTCGTCGCCCCTGCCTCCAGCGCCTCCGGCGCCGGCTCGCCGTCGCGCCGGGCCCTAACGCGGCGCAGCACCGTCGTCCCCCCGCGCGCCGCGCGACCGCGCGCCCGGACCGAAGGGCGCGCCGTCGTCGCCGGCGGGCTCGTTCGACAGGGGCCACCCCGGCCGGCGACGCGGGCGCGCGGGACGCCGCTGCGTGCGGTCCGGGTCGGCGTCGGCGGGCCGGCCGGTCCGGTCGAGGCGGCGCTCGGGGCGGCGCGCCGGGACCGGCTCGCGGTCCGCCTTCCGGCGGTTCCCCGTCCACGCCGCGACCGAGGCCTCGGCGGCCGAGGTCGCCCGCGCCTCCGGGGCCGGCGGGAGGCTCGCGGGACGGACCGCCCCGTCGCGCGCCGGGTCGCCGATCTCGGCGCTCCCCGGCGGGCCGAAGTCGGCGGCGCGCCGCGGCCGGGCGGGGCGGCGTCGGCGCTCACCCGTGGGGGAGACGGCACCGGCCGTGCGCGCGCGCCGGTGGGCGCCGCCGGCCTGCGCGTCCAGGTCCGGGGTCAGGTGCGGGCCGTCGCTCGCGGCGCGGCGCGGGCCGGGCACGGCGGGCGGCTCGGCTGCCGGGGCGGGCGCCGCCGCGGGGGCCTCCGCGGGGGCCTCCGCGGGGGCCTCCGCGGGTGCCTCCGCGGGCGGCCTGCCCGCCACGCCGTCCTCGTCGTCGCGCGGGGGCGGGCCCCACGCGGCGTCCTCCTCCGACGCCCCGGCCCGGACCGTCGGGTGGATGACCCGGCCCTCGCTGCCGCGGGGCAGCGCGATGGCGGTGGGCGCGCCGGTGAGCTTGGGGCGGTCACGGCGCACGACGACGTGGCCGGTGGTCAGCGCCCCGCCGATCGTGCCCTGCTTCGCGCGCGGACCGCGCAGCTCGTGGACGAAGAGCGTCAGCCACTCCAGCAGCGGGCGCTCGTCGTTGATGCGCCGCGACACGAACCGTGTGACCGCGACGGTGATGAGCAGCGCCCACGCCACCGAGAAGAAGCCGAGATCGATGCCGAGGCGGCGCTGCACGAACATCACGCCGAGCATGACGAGCAGGCCGACGCCGTAGGCGGAGTAGCGGGCGCGCCAGGGGAACGTCGCCCGCGGCGG
This sequence comes from Actinomycetospora sp., assembly GCA_029266415.1. Classification (GTDB taxonomy): domain Bacteria; phylum Actinomycetota; class Actinomycetes; order Mycobacteriales; family Pseudonocardiaceae; genus Actinomycetospora. The sequence goes on from JAQSWW010000027.1 coordinate 13,392, forward strand.
GCCGAGCCAGACGGCATCGACGCGGTACACGTCGTCGTCGGTGCGGATGTGCACCCGCGTCACCCGGTGATGAGCTGGGCGAAGAACGCGCCGACCCGGGCACCGGCGCCGGGGGTCAGCGCGATCCCGAGGGCGATCAGGCCGATGAGCAGGCCGATGCTGCGGCGCGCGACGCCGGCGTTGTCACCACGGCCGCCGATCCACAAGATGATGATCGCGATGCCGAGGAGGATCAGCGGGACGATGTTGTCCTGGATCCAGCCCTGGAGCCCGCCGGTCCCCGGAGCCTGCGCGACGACGTCGGCGCCCAGGAGCGTGACGGTCATGGCGTTCCTCCTGCGGACGTCCTGCTGTGTGTGGCGAAACCCGATCTCGACTGGTCGAGTAAACACGGGCGTCCCGGGCGATCAAAGCGTCCCGGTGCGTGCCGGCGCGCGCCCCCCGTCAGCACCATGACACCCGTTCTCCAGGCCCTCCCCCACAGGCGTCGGCACATCGTCCACCCTCCGCGACCAGCGTGCGGTCAGACCGCTCCTCGTGGTCCGGACGAGCCTATCGTGATCTCCCCGCCACGAGCGGTCATCACGCTTCGGCGTGGCGCCATCTCGTTCGCGATCGCAAAGCATCGCCCGACCCGGCGTCGAACACGGGCCGACGCGCCGACCGCCCGCCGGTTACCGACGGGTAGCCTCGGTCACCTCTCGCAGCGCCGAGGGCCCTACCGGCGGATACAGTGCGCCGACGCAGTCGTTGTCCTCACCGGGCCACCACCACGGCCCGGCTCACGGGGAGGTCCCGTCGTGGTCGTCCGTTTGGTCCTGGGGCTCGCCCTGACCCTGGTCGTGGTCGCGGTGTCGGCTCGCCGGGCCTGGTGGCTCTACTCGCTGATCGCCTCCGGCCAGCCCGACGCCAAGCGTGCGGACGGGCTCGGCCAGCGCGTGCGGGCCCAGTTCGTCGAGGTGTTCGGGCAGCGCAAGCTCCTGCGCTGGTCCATCCCGGGACTCGCCCACCTCTTCACGATGTGGGGCTTCATCATCCTGCTGACGGTCTACATCGAGGCCTACGGCGCCCTGTTCGTCGAGGACTTCCACATCCCGCTGATCGGGACGTGGTCCGTGCTGGGCTTCCTGCAGGACTTCATCGCGATCATGGTGCTGATCTCGATCATCGCCTTCGCGATCATGCGCGTGCAGCAGGCCCCGGAGCGCCGTGCGCGCACCTCGCGCTTCTACGGGTCGCACACGGGCGGCGCCTGGCTGATCCTCTTCCTGATCTTCAACGTCGTCTGGACGCTGTTCGCCTTCCGCGGCACCTCCGCCGCGGCCGGCAACCTGCCGTACGAGTCGGGCGCCTGGGCCTCGATCGCCGTCGGGCAGCTCTTCACCGGGCTCTCGCCGACGACACTGTTCGTGCTCGAGACGGTCTTCCTGCTGCTGCACATCGCGGTCGCGCTGATCTTCCTGGTGGTCGTGCTCTACTCCAAGCACCTCCACATCTTCATCGCGCCGATCAACGTCTCGGCCAAGCGCCTGCCCAAGGCCCTCGGCCCGCTGCCGCCCCTCGAGCACGAGGGCAAGCCGATCGACTTCGAGGATCCGCCCGAGGAGGCGTCCTTCGGCCGCGGCAAGATCGAGGACTTCACCTGGAAGGGCATGCTCGACTTCGCGACCTGCACCGAGTGCGGTCGCTGCCAGAGCCAGTGCCCGGCGTGGAACACCGGCAAGCCGCTGTCCCCGAAGCTGCTGATCATGGACCTGCGCGACCACATGTTCGCGAAGGCGCCGTACATGATCGGCGGCAAGGACGTGCCGGACGAGGGCTCCGCGACCCAGGACGGCACCACCAATGCCGGCGGTGACGAGGTCGGCCACGGCCACGGCGTGCCCGAGTCCGGGTACGAGCGCCACCGCGGCACCGACGTCCTCCAGGCCACCCGGCCGCTGGTGGGTGACGCCGAGTCGCTCGGCGTCATCGACCCCGACGTCCTGTGGTCCTGCACCACCTGCGGTGCCTGCGTCGAGCAGTGCCCGGTCGACATCGAGCACGTCGACCACATCATCGACATGCGCCGCAACCAGGTCATGATCGAATCGGAGTTCCCGGCCGAGCTGGGCGTCCTGTTCCGCAACCTGGAGAACAAGGGCAACCCCTGGGGCCAGAACAACTCCGCCCGCATGGACTGGGCGAAGGACCTGCCCTTCGAGGTGCCCGAGTTCGACGGCGAGCTGCGGCCCGAGACCGAGTACCTGTTCTTCATCGGCTGCGCGGGCGCCTTCGACGACAACGCCAAGAAGACGGTGCGGGCCACCGCGGAGCTGCTGCACATCGCGGGCGTCGACTACGTCGTGCTGGGCAAGGAGGAGAGCTGCACGGGTGACCCGGCGCGGCGCTCGGGCAACGAGTTCCTCTTCCAGATGATGGCCGCGCAGACCAAGGAGATGCTCGACGCCGTCTTCGAGGGGCGCGAGCCGGGCACGCGCAAGATCGTCACCACGTGCCCGCACTGCATGAACACCCTCGGGCGCGAGTACCCGCAGCTCGACGGGCACTACGAGGTCGTCCACCACACCCAGCTGCTCAACCAGCTGGTGCGCGAGAAGAAGCTCGTGCCCGTGGCCCCGGAGTCCTCGCCGGTGCCCGCGGCGAAGCTCGACATCTCGTCGGTCACCGGCCTGCAGCACCGCGGTCCGCACTCCGACGGCACCGAGCGCGGCCTCGTCCCGGCCGACGGGCACGGGACGCCGGGCCACGACGCCGACCAGGCCGCGCCGGCCCCGGTCGCCCTGGCGGAGCACGAGACCAACGGGCACGACGGATCGAACGGGGCGAACGGCGCGGCCAAGCGCAAGACCGTGACCTACCACGACCCGTGCTACCTGGGCCGGCACAACGAGGTCTACACGCCACCGCGCGAGCTGGTGGAGGCCGCCGGGGCCGAGCTCAAGGAGATGCCCCGCCACGCCGACCGGGCGCTGTGCTGCGGCGCCGGCGGTGCGCGGATGTGGATGGAGGAGAACATCGGCAAGCGCATCAACATGGAGCGCGTCGACGAGGCCATCTCCACCGAGACCGACACGATCGCCACCGGCTGCCCGTTCTGCCGCGTGATGCTCACCGACGGCCTCACCGAGCGCCAGAGCGAGGCCAAGGCCGTCGGGACCGAGGTCATGGACGTGTCCCAGATGCTGCTCGCGGCGGTCAAGCGCGGTCAGCCGACCGAGGGCGCGGAGACCGACGGCGTCGGCGACTCCGACGCCGACACCGCGGCCACCTCGGCCAACGTGCGGAACCCGCCCGTCGAGTGACCCACCCCGCACGGACGAACGGCGCCTTCGCTGCACTCGACGCCGCGGAGGCGCCGTTCGTGTGCCGGGCTCGCTCGCTGTGCAGCGAACGGGCGGTTCGCTGCTTCTCTGCGCGCGAACTCCCCGTTCGCGGTGCCTCGACGCCTCCCTCGATAGGGTCCGCCCGTGCTGCTCTCCGACCGCGACATCCGCGCCGAGATCGCGGCCGGGCGCGTCGGGCTCGACCCGTTCGACGCGACGCTGCTGCAGCCCTCGAGCGTCGACCTGCGCCTCGACCGACACTTCCGCACGTTCAACAACCACGCCTACACCCACATCGACCCGGCGCTGCAGCAGGACGACCTGACGCGCATGGTCGAGCCGCCCGGCCCGGACGAGGCGTTCGTCCTGCACCCGGGTGAGTTCGTCCTCGGCTCGACGTACGAGGTCATCTCGTTGCCGGACGACATCGCGGGGCGCTTGGAGGGCAAGTCGAGTCTGGGCCGCCTGGGCCTCCTGACCCACTCGACGGCCGGGTTCATCGACCCCGGCTTCTCGGGCCACGTCACCCTCGAGCTGTCGAACGTCGCCAACCTCCCGATCCGCCTGTGGCCCGGGATGAAGGTCGGGCAGCTGTGCCTGTTCCGGCTGTCCTCGCCCGCCGAGCACCCGTACGGCTCGCCGGTCTACGGCTCGCGGTACCAGGACCAGCGGGGTCCGACGCCCTCGCGCTCGTTCGTCAACTTCCGCCGCGGGCTACCGACCGACGGGAGCTGACCTACCCGACGAGATCGCCCGCGCGGTGGACGCGGTTGCGGCCCGCGTTCTTCGCCGAGTAGAGCGCGCGGTCGGCCTCGCTGAGCAGGGCCTCGCCGTCCCCCGCGTGCTCGGGCAGGCCGGCGACGCCGAACGACGCGGTGACCAGCTGCTTGTCCCCGCGCCGGAAGTCGGCCTCGACGCGGGCGCGCAGCCGCTCCGCGAGCCGGGCGGCGTCGTCGGGGCCACCGCGGGTGACGAGGATGGCGAACTCCTCACCGCCGTACCGGTAGGCCGTCTCGCCGTCGCGCATCGCCGTGCGCAGCGTGCTCGCGACCTCCTGGAGCACCACGTCGCCCTGCTGGTGCCCGTAGCGGTCGTTGAGCTCCTTGAAGTGGTCGAGGTCGAGCATGATCAGCGACATGGGCGCGCCGTGTCGCTTGGCGTTCGCGACGGCCGAGTCGAGGTCCGCGCCCAGCCGGCGGCGATTGGCCAGCTGCGTCAGCGGGTCGAACTGCGACAGGCGCTCGGTGGCCGCGTGCAGGCGGCTCGCCTCGATCGCCGAGCCGGACAGGGTCGCGAGCATCTCGACCGCCGAGAGCCGCTGGCCCTCGACCTCGCCCTCCACCGCGTCGTAGCACTCGAGGATGCCGATGACGCGGGCACCGACGACCAGCGGCACCGCGACCGCCGGGTCCTCGCCGGTGTCGGGGTCGCCGCGGGAGATCTGGCCGTAGCGCGCCGAGCGCCCGACGACGCCGACCCCGAGGTGGCAGCTGGTCTGCATCGGCGCGACCGGCCCGCTGTCGGAGTCGTACGCGAGCTCGAGGCCGTTGCCGTCCTCCTCCAGCAGCCACAGCAGCACCCGGCCGTCGGTGACGGCGACCGCGGCCTGCACGGTGGAGTCGATGACGTAGCGCGTGTTGAGACTGCCCGCGATCTCGCGGGCCATGATCAGGATGGTGCGCAGCCGGTCGGTCTGCGCCTGGAGCCGCTCGGCCTGGGCCGCGGCCTCCTCGCGCTGGCGGCGCAGCGCCACGGTCATGTCCGCCAGCCCGTCGCGCAGGGCCACGAGCTCGGCCGACCCGTCGACGGGGTGCGGCGGCGTCAGCTTGCCCTCGCCGATGTCGCGGACGGAGGCGAGCAGGCCGTCGACGGGCGCGACGACGTGGCGCTGCAGCCGCTGCCGGCCCCGCAGCGCCACCACGAGGGTCGCCACGCCCACCAGCGCGAGGAGCACGCCGACGACCCACTGCGTGATCAGCGAGTTGCGGTCGGCCGTCTCGATCGCGGCGAGGGTGTCGGCGCGCGTGGCGTCCTTGCGCGCCCGGTAGTCGTCGAAGAGCGCCTTGCCCTGCTTGAGGAAGAGCTCGACGCCGCCGGGCGGGGGCAGCCGGCGCGCCTGGTCGGCCCACTCGGCGCGCCAGCGCTGCTGGGCCAGCAGGAGGGCCAGCACGTCCTGGCGCAGCTGGGGCTCCTCGAGGAGGTTCATCATCTGCGAGTCGGCGGCGGCCAGCACGGGCGCGGCGTCGGTGGCCGAGTCGGCGAAGAACTGGTCACCGGTGGCGAGGTAGCCGCGCAGCGCGGCGTCCGTGTCGAGCATCGCCTGGTGGGAGTCCTCGAGGGCGAGGAGCCCGTTCTGCAGACGCTGGTCGTTGGGGCCGGTGACCGCTGCCGACCACACCAGGCGGAACACGACCAGCACGACGATCACGAGGGCGGCGACCGACACCGTGAGGCCCAGGCGCTGGACCTCGTGGATCAGCCTGGGTGCTCGCCTCACCAATTTCCGCCCTCCTGGTGCGCCGTGTGTCCACCAGGACCATCAGGTTCGCGGTGCATGACGTTAGCCGCGAGTGGGTACCTCCCTCTACTTTTCGTACACCAGTCATCACTGAGTGATGACGAAAGGGCTTTCGCTCGCGGAGGGTGACCTTCGTCAGGCGGACAGGCCGGGGCGCGAGCGGTCGGTCGGGAGCCGCAGGACACGGGTGCCGTCCCCGCCCGTCAGCCGCTCCCGCACCAGGCGCTGCGCGGCGGCCGCCGCGCGCACCTCCTCCGGCGCGACGCGGTGGGCGTCCTGGGTGGCGACGAGCGCGGCGATGGCGGCCTGGTTCGCGTCCTCGACCGCCGTGCCGCCCTCGACCGGGACGGCCACGACGGGCACGTCGCGCCACACCGCCGCCTGGGTGGCGGCCAGCGCCGTCGGCGAACCGCCGCGCACGAGGACCGCGGCGGGCCGGTCGTCGGCGACGAGGGCGTCGACACGCGGCAGCAGCGCGGCCACCTCGGGCACGGGGCCGGCGGCGGGCGTCTCGACCAGCAGGACGCGGCCGGCGAGGGCGCCGAGGTCGTCGAGCACCTCGTCGACGGCCATCGGGTCCGGACCGGTGGCGACGAGCACCGGGCGGACCTCGGGGTCGCGGATCGCCAGCGGGGCGAACGCGGCGGCGTCCTCGGCGGACGCGACGACGACGAACAGTTCGGGGAGGGGGAGCTCGCCCTGCTCACGCGCAGTCATGGCGGCCTCCTCCGAGGGGGTCCTGGCGCCCATGGCGCTGACCAGCCAACACGACGCGCACGCCCAGCAGGAAGGCGCACCGGTGGATCTACCCCGACGACGCAACCGGCGGTGACGCACGGTCCGATCCAGTCGCGCCCAACCCGTGATCAAGTCGTGATCGAGCGGTGAACCACACTGCTGTGATTGCTGACGGTGCCCGGGTCCAGGTGCCCGCTGAGAGCCTGCGGAGCGCCGTGTAAGCTCCCGGACGGCACGCGCGAGTGTAGTTCAATGGTAGAACATCAGCTTCCCAAGCTGAGAACGCGGGTTCGATTCCCGTCACTCGCTCCACACCTGTTCTCTCAGGTCAGAGGCCCGTCGTCCGATCTCCGGAGGCGGGCCGTCGTCAGCGGTCGGCGTGCCGAGCGGTAGGGCCTCGCCCCGAGGAGGGCGCTCACCGCGCCTCGGTGGTCGGTACCGGACCGAGCATCTCGATGCCGTGGCGCTCCGCGACCGCCAGCACGTCCTCCATCGTCGGCGGACCGTCGGCCGCCAGCGCCGCCGCCGCGCGCGAGAACCCCTCCATCAGGCCGCCGGGCGCGTGCACACCGAACGCCACCGCCTCCTGCGCGGACTCGTTGCGGATCGTGTGCGGGGTGTCGCCGGCCATCGTCACCGTCTCGCCGGCGCCGGCCACCCGGCGCCTCGTCCGCCCGTCGGTGTCCGTGATGTAGAAGGTCATCTCCCCGGCCAGCACCCGGTAGACCTCGCTGGGCGCGTGCCGGTGCATCACCGGTGGGCCGCCGCCCGGTGCCATCCGGAGCTCGACGGCGAACAGGTCACCGCCCGTGGCCGCCGTGCCGGCGAGCACGGTGATCTCGTCGTTCCCCACGCGGAGGGTCTCGAGGGCGGGCGGATCTTCGACAGGTAGCATGTCCATGTTCGAACGGTAGACAGGTGGCTTGTCTGATGTCAACGCGGATCCCCGTGCTCGCCGGACGCGAGCGTCCCCACAACCTGGTGGTGCAGCTGCGCGAGGCCTTCACCGCGCTCAACGACCTGGTCGTCCCCCGCCTGGTCGAGCACGGCTTCACCGACTTCCGGGCCGCGCACGGGGCGGTGTTCCAGTACCTCGACGACACGGGCACGACGGTGAGCACGCTGGCCACGCGCGCGCAGATGACCAAGCAGGCCATGGCCGAGCTGGTGGCCCATCTCGAACGCAGCGGCTACGTCGTCCGGGTGCCCGACCCCGACGACCGGCGCGCCAAGCGTGTCCTGCCGACCGAGCGCGGTCGCGACGTCATCGCGGTGGCCCAACGGCTCGCCCCGGAGATCGAGGAGCGCGTGGAACGCCTCCTCGGCCCGGCCCGGCTCACCGCGCTGAGGGCCGACCTCGAGGCGATCCGCTCGGAGTTCGCCGGCGCCACCCGGGAGTGACAGCGCCGGCGCGCTCGGCCACCCTGCCCCTCGTGCTCGTCCGACGAGAGGGCCCCGACGACGTCGCCGCGGTCCGCGCGGTGGTCGGCGCAGCCTTCCCCACGCCCGGCGGCGCCGCCGAGCCGGTGGAGGTCGGCCTGCTCGAGGCGCTGCGTGCCGACCCCGGGTGGCTGAGGCGGTTCTCCCTGGTCGCGTGCGTGGCCGACGAGCTCGTCGGGCACGTGGTCGCCACCCGCGGGGACGTCGACGGGCACCCCGCCCTCGGCCTCGGCCCGATCGCCGTGCGGCCCGACCGGCAGGCCCGGGGTGTCGGCACGGCGCTGCTGCACGCCGTGCTCGGCGCCGCGGAGGCCCGCGACGAGGTGCTCGTCGCCCTGCTCGGCGAGCCGGCGTTCTACGGGCGCTTCGGGTTCCGACCGTCGACCGAGCACGGGGTGGCCCCGCCCGACCCCTCGTGGGGCGGGTACTTCCAGGTCCGGGCCCTGACGCCGGGGACGCCGCGCGGCACCTTCCGCTACGCCGCGCCGTTCGCCGCCCTCTGAGACCCAGCGCACCCCTCGACGTCGGCGGCGTCCACGGCGCCGTCCTGCCCGGCCGGTCGTCGCGGACCGGCCGGGCAGGGGCCGCTACCCGGCGGCGAGCAGCTCGTCGAGCTGCTCGTAGCCCTCGCGCACCCCGATCTCCATGCCGCTCGAGAGCATCCCGTCGCGGGCCTCGACCGAGTCGAACTGGGACCGGTTCTCGAGACGGGTCCGCCCGTTCCCGAGGTCGACGAGCGTCATCGTCTCCAGGCTCACCGAGTCCGGGAAGCCCTCGAAGGTGAAGGTCTGGACGATCCGCTCGTTCGGCCGGACCTCGTGGAAGGAGCCGTAGAACACGTACTCGCCGCTGTCGTCGCGGTGGGTGTAGCGGTAGGCGCCGCCGGTCTGCGCGTCGTAACGGTCGATCTCCATGCGCAGGCCCCGCGGGCCGAGCCAGCGCTTGACCAGGTCGGGCTCGACGTGGGCGCGGAAGACCTTCTCGGGCGGGGCGTCGAACTCGCGGGTGATCAGGATGGTCGGCGTCGTGGGGTCGGCGCTGATCGTGGTCTCGCGGGTCGTGGTGTTCATCAGGAAGCTCCTCGTTCGTCGGGTCGGGTCTGGTCGGCGTCCATCTCGGCGAGCACGTCGTCGAGACGGCGGTAGCGCTCCTCGGCCTGGCGCCGGTAGCGCTCGATCCACTTGGTCATCAGGTCGAAGACCTCCGCCTCGAGGTGGACCGGCCGGCGCTGCGCCTGGCGCGTGCGACTGACGAGTCCCGCCTCCTCCAGCACCTTGAGGTGCTTGGACACCGCCTGGAGGCTGACGTCGTAGGGCTCGGCGAGCTCATTGACGCCGGCGTCCGCGACGGCGAGGCGGGCCACCATGTCGCGCCGGATGGGGTCGGCGAGGGCCGAGAACACCCGGTTGAGCTGGTCGTCCACGGCGACTCCTTGTTCAACCTTGCGGTTGAAAGAACGGTAGCGCGGTCGATCCCGGTGTTCAACCCCTGAGTTGACGACGGGTGCGGCGTGGCGAGTGTCCCGCCCACACCCGAGGATCACGACCATGACCGACTCCCGCATCGACCCCGAGATCGCCGCGGCCGTGGCGCAGCTGGAGGCCGACGGCTGGCTGCCGATGACCCGCGACGACGTGGGCGAGGCGCGCCGGGTCTACCGCGAGCTGGCGCTGGCGCGCCGCGGGGACACCGTCGCCACGGTCGGGTCGGTGCACGACGACGTCGTCGTCGGCCTGCCCGGCACCGACGCCGACGTCGCCGTGCGCGTCTACGAGCCGGCCGGCGAGCAGGCGGCGATCACGGTGGTCTGGCTGCACGGCGGCGGATGGGTGCTCGGCGACCTCGACACCGGGGACGCCTCGGCCCGGCGCGTGTGCGCGCACCTCGGCGCGACGGTGGTCTCCGTCGACTACCGGCTCGCGCCCGAGCACCCGCACCCGGCGCCGCTGACCGACGCGCACGCCGCCCTGCGCTGGGCCGCGGCGGGGCGCCCGTCCGACCGGCTCGTGGTCGGCGGCGACAGCGCGGGCGGTGGGCTGGCCGCGGGGGCGGCCCTGCTCGCCCGCGACTTCGGCCCGCGGCTCGACGCGCAGCTGCTGCTCTACCCCGGCCTCGACCCGTCGATGAGCCGGCCGTCGATGATCGAGAACGCCGACGGCCCGTTCCTCACCCGCGCCGACCTCGTGTGGTTCTGGGAGCGCTACCTGCCCGACCCCGCGCTGCGCCGCGACCCCTCCGTGGCGCCGGGCGAGGCCGACGACCTCGACGGCCTCGCCCCGGCGGTCGTCGCCACGGCCGAGCTCGACCCCCTGCGCGACGAGGGCCGGGCACACGCCGACGCGCTCGAGGCCGCCGGCGTCGCGGTCAGGCGGCTGGAGGGGACCGGGCTGGTGCACGGGTGGTTCGGGCTGGGCGCGGCGTCGAGCGCCGCCCGCGCGGAGGGCGACCGTGCCCTCGACGCGCTGCGGGAACTGCTCGCGGGCTGAAGCCCCGACACGCCGGACCCGCCCGGTGGCGTCCCTCTGCGCTGAAGGGTCCACGGCCCCGGCGCGCGCCCCGACCCGCTGGGCGCCCCGACCGCTCGCCGCCCGACGGGCCGCCCGTCGCCCGCCACGCGCCGCTCGCGGGGCGCGCGCGTGCGCCTCCGCGCACGGCTACCGCCCGCCGGACCTCTCGCCGCCACGACACGGGGACGCGGCCGTCGCGGGGCCTCCCGGGCCGCCGAGGGCCGCGAGGTCCTCCTCCGCCAGCTCGCTATGTTGCGACGGTCCGATCACGGAATGGTCACGACGAGGAGCGAGGTGGCGGTGGGACGACACGGGCGGGACGGCCACGGTCCGCGGACCTCCCCGGTCGACCTCGGTGCACCCCGTGCACACCGTGACACCCGACGCACGACCTCCCGCATCCGTGGCGGGTCCGGCTCGGTCCTCGTCGCCGCCGTCGCCGCGGGTGCCGTGCTCCCCGCGGTCCAGACGCTCGGCACGCACGTCGCCGACGCCGAGGCGCCGCGGGCCGCCGCGCCGGAGCCCGCCACCGCGGCGCTCGCGCTGGCGTCCCGGCACCGCACCGCCGGCGCCGTCGCCTCGGTCAGCCCCGTGACGCTGCCCGCGTCGACCGCCCGGACGGCCTCCTCGTCCTCCGACGACGGGCCGAGCGCCGGGGACGACACCGACGTCTCCGCGCTGCTCAAGTCGATGGAGGTCACGCGCGAGAACGGGCCGCTGGAGTTCGGGCGGCCCTACGAGGCCGGCAACGAGCGCACGCTCGACGGGCAGATCGCCCGCGCCCTGGGCCTCATGGGCCTGCCGCAGCGCCTGGCCCCCGGCGTCAAGAAGATCATCATGCGGGAGTCGACGGGCGACCCGGACGCGGTCAACAACTGGGACTCCAACGCCGCCGCGGGCACGCCGTCGAAGGGGCTCATGCAGCTCATCGACACGACGTACCGCAACGCGGTGCTGCCCGAGCTGGCCGACCGCGGCATCTTCGACCCGGTCGCCAACATCACCGCCGGCGTCCGCACCATGATCGCGAACCACAGCATCGACGACGTCGCGGCCGGCGGCCTGCGCAACTCGTCGGGCGACTACATCGGCTACGGCGGCGCGGCGATCCCCGACGACGGCCTGGGCCTCGCCGACTGACAGCGGGTACAGCGGGGGCATGAGCGAACGCACCTGGCTGGTCACCGGCGCCTCCCGGGGCCTCGGCCGCGCCCTCGTGGAGGCCGTCCTCGCGCACGGCGACCGTGTCGTGGCGACCGCCCGCGACGCGGGCGCCCTCGACGACCTCGCGGCGGACCACGGCGACCGCGTCCTCACACGCGACCTGGACGTCACCGACCGCGCGGCGGTGTTCGCGGTGGTCAACCAGGTGGCCGCGGAGACCGGACGCATCGACGTCCTCGTCGCCAACGCCGGCTACGGCCTGGCGGGCGGGGTCGAGGAGGTCACCGAGGAGCAGGCGCGCCGGCAGGTGGAGGTGAACCTGTTCGGCGCGCTGTGGACGCTGCAGGCCGTGCTGCCGACGATGCGGGCCCAGCACCGCGGGCACCTGCTGCCCATCTCGAGCATCGGCGGCGTCGGCGCCTTCCCCAACACCGGGCTCTACCACGCCACGAAGTGGGGGCTCGAGGGGTTGAGCGAGTCGCTCGCCCAGGAGGTCGAGCCGTTCGGCATCCGGACGACGATCGTCGAGCCCGGCCCGTTCCGCACCGACTGGAACGGCACGAGCATGGAGCGCGCGACGCCGATGCACTCCTACGACGAGGTGCTCGGCCCCCGCCGCGAGGCCATGGACGGGTCGGGCGCGTTCACCCAGCCCGGCGACCCGCGGCGCGCCGGCGAGGCGATGATCCGCGCCGTCGAGAGCGACGACCCGCCCCGGCGCCTGCTGCTCGGCGAGATGGCCGCCGACCTGGCGCCGAGGCTCTGGCAGCAGCGCATCGACGAGGCCGCGGCGTGGCGCGAGGTCGCGGTGGGCGCGGACTTCCCGCCGGACGGGCGCTGAGCCGCATTCTGCGTCATCCCGGCAGGTCGAGCAGGGTGAGCACGGCGATCCGGTAGCCGTCCGGACCGGCCACGAGCTGGTAGCAGAACCTCTCGGCCGGGCCCGCGCCGTGGTCCCAGGTGACGTCCGCCCAGACGCCCACCGGCCCTTCCGCGATCACCGTGATCGAGGGCTCGGCGGTGTCCACGCCCCCGTACTGCGGCCAGGACGAGGCGAAGAAGGCGGCCGTCTGCGCCGCGTCGGTCACGGGGATCGACGTCCCGGGGAAGAGGATCAGCGACGGCACGGCGTACAGGGCGGCCACGGCCTGCTCGTCGCGGGCCAGCAGCGCCTGGGCGTAGGCGGCGAAGAAGCCGTCGACGGTGTGGGTGTCGGTCATGGCGCCGACGCTAGGAACAGAACCGGACAAGCCGGTGTCGTGTTCTAGCCTCGGTCCGTGGGCACGCCCCGGCACTCCCTCGCGGCGGCGTCCCGCGACGGCCACCTCGCCCTGCGCCGCGTCGAGCGTCAGCAAGCGGTCATCGAGCGGCTGCACGCCGCCCACGGCGCCCGCCTCCGCATCGCCGACCTCGCCCGCGACCTCGGCGTCGCGCCCCGCACGCTGGCGCGCGACGTCGAGCGCCTGCGCGACAGCGGCGTCCCGATCGTCGCGCACCCCGGGCGCGGCGGCGGCGTGAGCCTCCCCCGCGCCGCCGCCCCGGCACCGATCCGGTTCGACCTGCCCGAGGCCGCCGCGGTGATCTCCAGCCTCGCCGTCCTCGGCCCGACCGTGAGCCCGAGCGCCGCCTCGGCCATGCGCAAGCTCGCGCAGGCCGTGGGCGGCGGGTGACTCAGGCTCCCGGGCCCTTCTGCAGCACCGGGCGCAGGGTGTCGAGGACGCCCGGGTCGTCGATGGTCGACGGGACCGCCTCGTCGGCGCCGTCCGCGATGCCGCGCATGGTCTTGCGCAGCACCTTGCCCGATCGGGTCTTGGGCAGCGCCGGGACGATCGCGACGTTCTTGAACGACGCCACGGCCCCGACCTCGTCGCGGACCATCTTCACGAGCTCCGCGGACAGCTCGGACTCCTCGCGCTCGACACCCGCCTTGAGCACCACGAAGCCCCGCGGCACCTGGCCCTTCATCGCGTCGTGGACACCGATGACGGCGCACTCGGCGACGTCGGGGTGCCCGGAGAGCACCTCCTCCATCGAGCCGGTGGACAGGCGGTGGCCGGCGACGTTGATGACGTCGTCGGTGCGGCCCATGACGTAGAGGTAGCCGTCCTCGTCGAGGTAGCCGCCGTCGCCGGTGAGGTAGTAGCCCTCGTAGCGGCTCATGTAGGACTCGCGGAAGCGCTCGTCGTCGTTCCACAGCGTCTGCAGGCAGCCCGGGGGCAGCGGCAGCTTGATCGTGATCGCACCCTCCTCGCCGTGGGGCAGGACCGTGCCGTCGACGTCGAGGATCTCCACCTGGTAGCCGGGCACGGGCACCGAGGGCGAGCCCGCCTTGAGCTCCATCGGCTCGAGGCCGCGCAGGTTCGCCGCGATCGGCCAGCCGGTCTCGGTCTGCCACCAGTGGTCGACCACCGGGATGCCGAGCTTCTCCGACGCCCACGTCCATGTCTCGGGGTCGAGGCGCTCGCCGGCGAGGAACAGGGTCTCGAGGCTGGAGATGTCGTACTGCTGCAGGTACGTCGCGTCCGGGTCCTCCTTCTTGATCCCGCGGAACGCGGTGGGCGCGGTGAACAGCGCCTTGACCCCGTACTCCTGGACGACGCGCCAGAATTGGCCGGCGTCGGGCGTGCCGATCGGCTTGCCCTCGTAGAGCACGGTCGTCGCCCCGATGAGCAGCGGCGCGTAGACGATGTAGGAGTGCCCGACGACCCAGCCGACGTCGGAGGCGGTGAACATGACCTCGCCGGGCCCCACGTCGTAGACGTTGACCATCGACCACGCCAGCGCGACGGCGTGGCCGCCGTTGTCGCGCTGGACGCCCTTGGGCTTGCCGGTGGTGCCCGAGGTGTAGAGGACGTAGAGCGGGTCGGTCGCCGCGACGGACACGCACTCGGCGGGCTCGGCGTCGCGCTCCGCGGTGATCCAGTCGACGTCGCGCTCGCCCATCGGGGCCTCGTACTGCGGGCGCTGGAACACGATCGAGCGGCCGGGGTCGTGGGAGGACAGCTCGATCGCCTTGTCCACCAACGGCTTGTACTCGATCACCCGCTTGCCCTCGATGCCGCAGGACGCGGACACGATGGCGCTCGGCATCGCGTCGTCGATGCGCACCGCCAGCTCGCGCGCGGCGAAGCCGCCGAAGACGACGCTGTGCACCGCGCCGAGGCGCGCGCAGGCGAGCATCGCGATGGCCGCCTCGGGGATCATCGGCATGTAGATGATCACCCGGTCGCCCTTCCCGACGCCGACCGAGCGCAGGACGCCGGCGAAGCGCGCGACGCGGTCGCGCAGCTCGCGGTAGGTGAAGCGCTGGCGGTCGTCCGTGACGGGCGAGTCGTGGACCAGGGCGACCTGGTCGCCGCGGCCGGCGTCGACGTGGCGGTCGAGGGCGTTGTGGCAGGTGTTCAGCTCGCCGCCGCCGAACCACCGCGAGAACGGCACGGCCGACACGTCCATGATCGTCTCGGGCTCCCGGTACCAGTCGACGAGGCCCGCCGCCTCGCGCCAGAAGCCGTCCGGGTCGGTCATGCTGCGGTCGTAGGCCTGCCGGTACTCGCCACTCATGGCCCGGACACTAGCCACGGGCCCGGACCGAGCGCACGGCCCGACCGGAACGCGAGATCGCGCCGCCCGATCCCTCGTGAGCGATCCTTGGGCGTATGGGCCCACGGATCGCTCACGTCAGCCCTTGACCTTGCGGGCCACGCGGCGGGCGCCGGCGAGGACGTCGGCGGGGTCCACCCGCGTCGGTGCGCCGTCGGCCAGCACCTGCTCGCCGGCCACCCAGACGTCGCGCACGCCGCGGGCGCCCGACGCCCACACCAGGTTGGAGACGAGCTGGACGTCGTCGTCGGGGTCGACGAACGCCGCGTCGTCGAGGGACACGTGCACGAGGTCGGCCCAGGCGCCGGGGGCGAGGACGCCGAGGTCGTCGCGGCCCAACGCGCGGGCGCCCTCGCGGGTGGCCAGGGCCAGCGCGCCCCCGGCGGTCAGCGCGGTCGCGTCGGCGCCGCGCTGGCGGGCGAACAGCGAGGCGAGGCGCTGCTCCTCCCACAGGTCGAGGTCGTCGTTCGAGGCCGGCGAGTCGGTGCCCAGCCCGAGGCGGATGCCGGCGGCGCGCAGGTCGGTCAGCCGCGCGACGCCCGCCGCGAGCTTGGCGTTCGAGCCCGGGCAGTGGGCGACCGCGACGTCGTGGCGGGCGAGGATCGCGATGTCGTCGTCGGAGAGCTGGATCGCGTGCGCGGCGAGCACCCGCCCGCCCAGCGAGCCCGTCGCCTCGAGCATCGCGCATCGCCGGCACCGAGCCGAACTCGGCGCGCACCGCGTCGTCCTCGCCCGGCGCCTCGGCGACGTGCAGGTGCATCAGCGCGCCCCGCTCCTTCGCCAGCGCCGCGGTCGACGTGATCGCCTCGGTGGGCAGCGTGTACGCCGCGTGCGGGCCGTAGCCGAGCTCGATGCGCTCGCCCGGTCCGAAGCGCAGCCCGTCCGCGTCGATCCACCGCGTGATCGCGTCGCGCATCTGCTGCCAGGTGCCCAGACGCTCCATGCCGGGCGCGGTGATGATCCCCGGCGTCAGCACGACCCGGGAGCCGATCTCCAGCACCGCCTCGACGACGTGCTCGGACTGGAAGTACATCTCCGCCGACGTGGTGACGCCGCCGCGCAGCATCTCCGTACTGCCCGCGAGCATCCCGGCGTGGACGTCGGCGCCGTCGAGCTTCGCCTCCGCCGGCCAGACCACCTCGAGGAGCCAGCGCATCAGCGGCAGGTCGCCGCCCAAGCCGCGGAGCACGGTCAACGGGGTGTGGGCGTGGGCGTTGACCAGTCCCGGCATGAGCAGGCCGCCCACCCGCGTCGTCGGCGCCTCCGTGGCCGGTGCCGTGTCCGCGGGGCCGACGTGCGCGATCCGCCCGTCGTCGTCGACGTCGACCACCGCGTCGCGCAGCACGCTCCCCGCCTCGTCGCAGGGCAGGACGATCGGGGCGTGGTAGCGGCGCACGCGCCCATGATGGCTCACCGGCGCCCCGGCCCCGGCCAGAACGGGACGGCGAGCTCGACCCTGCCGTGGCGTCGCGGACCTCGCGGTCGTCCGGCTGCGTCTCGGCCGCCTCGCGCTCGCCGCGGTGGCGCTCGTGCTGTGTGTGCTTATCCGTGATCCAGCACGGGCAAGCACGCACGAGGCCGCAGGCCGAAGTCAGCGCTCGAGGAGCGACCGCAGGGAGCGCAGCGGCGGCAGCCAGGCGCCGGTGTCGGGTAGGGTGTCGAGGCTGACGCGCGGCAGGGGCTCGCGGAAGACGCCCTCGATGTCCTCCAGATCGAGGAAGTCGACGATCTCCGACGCCACCGCGAACGCGGCGTACTCGCGGAACCCGATGACGGTGACCGTGACGCCCTCGGCGACGAGCTCCTCGAGCGGCTCGCGGAACGCCCGCCCGTCACCGGAGGCCACGACCACGTGCGCGAGCCCGCCCTCGGACCGGCGCAGCTCGATGTGGGCGAGCATGTCCGAGTCGACGTCGGAGTCCTCGTACACCTTCGGCTTGGCGAACACCGCGAAGCCGACGTTGCGCAACGCCTCGACCCACGGCCGCACGATCTCGGTGGAGCCCGGGACGACGTTGGTGAAGACGGTGGCCTCGGCGACGCCCTCCGGGCCCGCCTCCGAGAGCAGCCAGCGGCCGACCGCGTCGAAGCGGGGCCGGAACGCCGAGGTGGGCCGCGTGCCCAGCAGCGAGCCGAGGCTCATGTCGATGTTCGGCGCGTCCCAGACCAGCAGCGTCCGCGCGGGCGGCGCCTCCACCGCGGCCTCGTCGGCGACCTCGTCGTCGACGCGCCCGCCGTTGATCGACGGCGGGGTGGCGAGGTCGGCGGGCGACGGGGACGGCGACACGGGCCCGACTCTAACGGCCCGGCGCCGGGTGCGACGGGTGCTCAGGACGGCCTCCCGGAGGAGGCGGCGACGCGGGTGAGCAGGAGGTCGTGGCTGGGGCGGCCCTCCTGCTCGGCGCGCGTCTCGAACTTGGTGCGCGGGCGCCACGCCGGGCGGGGAGCGAAGCCGCCGTGGGGGTTGTCGAGCAGGGGCTCGGCGTCGGTGACCTCGCGCATCCGGGCGGCGTAGTCGGCGACGTCGGTGGCGAGGTGCAGGCTCGCCCCTAGCGCGAGGCGCGAGGCCATCAGCGCCACGGTGGCGGGCTGGACCAGGCGGCGCTTGTGGTGGCGGCGCTTGGGCCACGGGTCGGGGTAGAAGACGCGCAGACCGGCGAGCGATCCGGGTGCGACGAGCTCATCGAGCACGACGACGGCGTCGCCGCGCAGCAGCCGCAGGTTGGTCAGGCCCCGCTCCTCGATCCGCATGAGCAGCTGGGCGAGGCCGGGGGGATAGACCTCGACGGCCACGTGGTCGGTGTCGGGCTCGGCGGCGGCGAGCGCGGCGGTGGTCTCGCCCATGCCGGAGCCGATCTCCATGCGGAGCGGGGCCGTGCGCCCGAACCACGCCGGGGCGTCGAGGCGGCCGTCGGTGTCGCGGGGAGGCAGCGGCCCGTCCCCGTCGCGGTCGAAGCCGGGCGCGACGGCGCCGTGGACGGGCCAGAGCCGGTCCCAGGCGCGCTGCTGCCCGGCCGTCATGCGCCCGCCGCGGTCGGTGAAGCTCACGATCGTGCGCCGCGGGACGTCCGGGTCGGACGTCGGCAGCGTGTCGTGATCAGGCCCCACCCCACGATCCTCACACGCGCACCCGGCGGGGTGCGGCGCGTGGTCAGCGGCGGGGTCAGGAGCGGCGCAGGGCGGCCAGCGTGCCGAGGTCCGGGGTGATGCGGATGCGGACGGTCTCGGCGGGGACGCCGAGGACCGAGCCCACGAGCCGGCGGGCGGCGCCGTCGGCGTCGGCGAGGCGGGCGACGACGGCCTCGCGGCCCGCGGGCCCGAAGCGCAGCGTCCAGCCGGCCGGGCCGAAGGTGGCGGTCACCGCGTGGACGACGTCGGACAGGCGCGGCAGGGGCATGGTCAGGGGTTCGGCGACCACACGGGCGGGCCGCCGGGTCAAGGGGACGAGGGTCACATCCGGACATCGCCGCGATCACGGCCCGGGTTAGCTCGGGCGCGACGACATGACCCGGTCGGGCGATCGCCGGTGCCCGGACGGAGTCCTAGGCGCCGGACGAGGGTCCGCCCTCGAGGACCTGCGGGCGCGACTGCCGCGCGCGGCGCTGCTGCTCGTACTGCGAGGTCATCGCCGACTCGATCGACTCGTTGCGCCGCTTGCTGCGGATGCGGGTGAGCAGCAGCAGCGCCAGGCCGTGCAGGACGCCGAGCACGAGCAGCACGCCCCCAAGCTGGGTGACGACGATCTGCACCCGGCCCTCGACGTCGAACGGCCGGTAGGTCGAGATGAGGGCGAGGAAGCCGAGGGCGACCAGGTGGAACAGCACGCCGAGCAGCCGGTTGGCCGAGACCGCCGCCTCGTCGTCGTCGAAGACGTCGCGCAGGAAACCGATGCCCGAGCGCATGAGGATCTGGCCCACCACCAGCGTGATCAAGCCCCCCACGACGACGATGAGGAGGTAGGTGGGGGTGTCGAGCACGGCGACTTCCTTCCCTGGTGACGTTTCGTGGTCAGTCTCCCCTGACGTGCGATCACGCGAAACCCTCGCGACCTGCGGAACCACCCTCACCACCACCGTCCGCCGCCTACGCTGCCGACGCTGTGGGCCCCCTGCGCAGCGCCGTCGTCGCGACGTGCCGCGCGCTGGCGCCCCGCGTGTCGCTGCCCACGGCCGACGCGGTCGAGGCGGTCGCCTCCCGCATGCTGGCGACGCCGTCGCTCGTGGTGGCCGGGCCGGTGTCCTCGGGCAAGTCGACGCTGGTCAACGCGCTGGTGGGACGACGGGTGGCACCGACGGGCGCGGGCGAGTGCACCGGCCTGACCGCCCACTACGTCCGGGGACCGGCCGACCGGCTCGACGTCGTGCTCGTCGACGGCACGCGCCGCCCGCTGCCGCTGGCCGCCGGCGGGCGCGTCCCGGCCGCGGTCGGCGACCGGCTGGGGGTGCGGGTCGAGGACGTCGACCACCTCGTGGTCACCCTCACCAGCGCGGCCCTCGACGGCCTCACCGTCGTCGACACCCCCGGCACCGGCTCGGCCCGGCGTCCCG
This sequence comes from Actinomycetospora sp., assembly GCA_029266415.1. Classification (GTDB taxonomy): domain Bacteria; phylum Actinomycetota; class Actinomycetes; order Mycobacteriales; family Pseudonocardiaceae; genus Actinomycetospora. The sequence goes on from JAQSWW010000027.1 coordinate 33,232, forward strand.
ACGGGGTGTCCGGCGCCCGGGCCGACGCGGCGCTCGTGGTGCTGCCGGCCACGGCGCACGCGGGCGACCTCGACGTCCTGCCCGGGCCCGCGGCGCACGGCCCGGCGGGCGTCGTCGCCGTCCTGGGCCGCGCCGACACCGTGTCCGACGACGACGGGCGCGAGCTGGCCGTGGAGCTCGGGCGGCGCCTGGGCGACCGCGTCGGGCCCATCACCCCGGTGATCGGGCTGCTCGCCGAGACCGCGGTGACCGGCGCGCTGCGGGCCGAGGACGTGGGCGCGCTGCGGGTGCTCGCCGGCGCCGACCCCGCGGTGCTCGAGGTGGCCCTGCTCGACGCGGAGCTGTTCACCACCGCCGACCTCCCGGTGCCCGTCGAGGTCCGCGTCCGGCTGCTCGAGCTGCTCGACCTGCGCGGGCTCGCGCTCGGGCTGGCGCTGCTGCGGGCCGACACGGCCGCCGGCGTCGGGGAGCTCTGCGAGGTCCTGCTCGCCGCGTCGGGACTGGCGACGCTGGTCGGGCGCCTGCGCGACGAGGTCCGCGCCCGCACCGACCTGCACGCCGCGGCCGCCGGGGTGCGCGAGCTCGCCGCGCTGGGCGAGTCGCTCGTGCGCGCCGAGGCACAGGAGGCCACCGACACCGGGTCGCCCGGCCGCGGTGAGGGCACGCGGGTCGCCGACGCCGCCGCGGTACTGGCCCGCCGGGAGGCGTTCACCGAGCGCGCCCTGCTCGCCGTCCGCGCCCGGCTCCGGGCCGGCTCGCTGGGCCTGCCCGCCGAGCTGCTCGACGAGGTCGACCGGCTCGCCGCCCCCGCCCCGCCCGACGTCCGCATCGGCCGGGCGGGTGCCGGCGCCGTCGAGCTCGCCGGGCACGCCGCGCGCCGCGCCGCCTGGTGGCGGGCCTACGGCTCGTGGGGGTCGCCGCGGCGCATCGCCGACCTCGCCCACGTCGTGCACCGCACCTACGCGCGGCTGTGGCGGGAGCTGACGACGTGAGCGACCTGCCCACGCAGGTCGCGCGGACCCGGGAGGCGCTGGCCGGCCTGCTCGCCCGGCTCGACCCCGACGCCGCCGCGCGGGCCGCCGCGCCGCCCCCGCCCGCGCGCCCGACCGTGGTCCTGGTCGGCGCCCCGGGCCGGGGTCGCGGCGAGCTGCTGGCCTCGCTGCTGGGCCTCGACGCCGTGCCCGGGCGCGGCGCCGACGGGCGCTGCGGGCGACCCACGGCGACGCGGCCGCGGCGCCGCGACCCGGGCACCTGGCCGATGGACTGGGCGACCGCCGCGCTGGTGCTCGCCGACGCCGCCGCCCCGCTCGGCGCCGAGGAGCTCGCCGCGCTGGCCCGCGGCGCCGGGCGCGTCGACACCGTCGTCTTCGCCCTCACCCGCACCGACGCCCACCGCGGGTGGCGCACGGTGCTCGAGGCCGACCGCGCGCTCGTGGCCGAGCACGTCCCGCGGCTCGCGGGCGCCCCCTGGTTCCCGGTCGCGGCGGCGCTCGCGCGGCGGGCGGGGTCGGCGGCCTCCCCGGCGGTGGCCGAGGCCCTGCGCCGCCGGTCGGGGATCGCGGCCCTGCAGCGCGAGCTGCACCGTCTCGTCGCCCGGCGCCGGCGCATGCTCGCCGAGGCCAACGCGCTGCGGCTGCTCGCCGCGGGGCTCGACGGCGTCGCCACCCGGGCGGAGGCGACGCGGGCGGCGCTGCGGGCCCCGGCCACCGGCGACCTCGCCCGCCGCCGCGACGAGCTGCTCGCCGCCCGGGCCGCGCTGCGCCGCGACCACCACACCCGCTGGCGCGCCGACCTCGCCGGCGCCCGAGTCGCGGCCGCGGACGACCTCGCCGAGCGGGTGCGGGCCCTCGCCGCGAGCACCCGCGCCCGCATCGACGCCGCCGACCGCGCCGGCCTCGCCGCCGTGCCCCGCGAGCGGGCCGACGAGGTCGAGCCGCTCGCCGCCGCGGTCGTCGAGGGCCTCGGCGCCCGGCTGCGCGCGCTAGTCGCCGCGACGCTCGCCGACCTCGTGCCCGCCGACGAGCTGCCCGCACTGCGGGTGGCCGAATTCGATCGCGGGGATGCCGGTCTCGTCCCGCCGCCGCGGGCCCGCCCGGCCGAGGACCGGCTGCTCGTGGTCGCCGGGGCGTCGGGCGGGCTGGGGCTCTCGCGGCTGGCGCTGCTGCCCCTGCTCGCGGTGCCGCTCGCGCCGGCCGCGCTGGGCGTCGCGCTCGTGCCCGTGTCGGTCGGGCTCGGGCTCGGCGCGGCGGGGTGGGTGGCGCGGGCCCGGCGCCTCGCCGCGGACCGGGCGCACCTGCGGCAGTGGACCGCCGAGGCCCTCGCCGAGGTGCGCGGCGACCTCGACCGGGTGCTCGCCGACGCGCTGATCACCACCGAGCGCGAGGTCACCCTGGCCCTGGACGCCGCGCTGGAGCACCGCGCCCGCGAGCTCGAGGACGCCGTGTCCGCCGCGGACCGCGCCGTGCGCCACGCCGGCGCCGACCGCGCCGAGGCCGACCGGGCGGCGGCGCGCACCGCGGCCGAGGCGCGCGAGGGCCGCGACCGCGCCGAGGCCCTGCTGCGCCACCTCGCCGCGCTGCGCGAGCGCGTCGATGTTCCCGAACCGCACCCACGGCCCGCGGGCGCGACCTAGCCTCGCGGGCATGGTGGAGCTGCCCGGGGACCTCCCCGACGTGCACGTCGATCCCGGCGCGCCGGAGCCCGACCTGCTCGTCGCCGCGCCCGACGGCCCCCGGGCGCTCGGGCCCGCCACCGTCGACAGCGACGGCGACGGGCGGGCCGACACGGTCGTGGTCGCCGAGCCCGACGCGCTCGCGCTGGCCACCGACCTCGACCGCGACGCCCGCGTCGACGTGCTCACCCGCGTGCACGCCGACGGCACGGCGACGACCGAGGTGCCCGACGATCCGGGCGAGGCCGCCGCCGCGCCCTGGGACGAGGGGCCCACCCCGCCGCCGCCGACGATCGACCCGGTCACCGGGCGCTGGGTCCGGGGCGGTTGAGGCGGGATCTCCCGCGCGCGGACGGGTAGGTTCGCGGCCCGTGGAGAGTCGCGGGACGCACGCCGTCGACCAGGACTTCCTCGCGCTGCCCCGGGCCGCCCTCGCCGACGCCGCCCTCGACGCCGCGCGCCGCGGCGGGGCCGAGCACGCCGACCTGCGCGTGCACCGCCTGCGCACCCAGCACCTCGAGCTGCGCGACGGCCGGGTGGTCGTCGCCGCCGACCAGGACACCGAGGGACTCGCGGTCCGGGTGCTGCGCGACGGCGTGTGGGGCTTCGCCGCCCACGTCGACCTCACCCCGGAGGCGGCGGCCGCGACGGCGCACCGGGCCCTCGACGTCGCCAAGACCCTGACCTCGCTGGCCACCGAGCGCGTCACCCTCGCCGACGAGCCGGTGCACGCCGACGCCGTGTGGGTCTCGCCCTACGAGGTCGACCCGTGGACGGTCGACGTCGCCGACAAGATCGGCCTGCTGACCGCGCGGTCCACCACGCTGCTGGCGGTGCCCGGCGTCGACCACGTCGCCGCGGGCTGCGTGCAGGTCAAGGAGCAGGTGTTCTACGCCGACACCGCCGGCACCTCGACCACCCAGCAGCGGGTGCGCGTCGACCCCGACGTCACGATCACCACCGTCGACCGCGCCGCCGGCGGCTTCGAGACGCTGCGCTCGCTGGCCCCACCGGCGGGACGCGGCTGGGAGTACCTCACCGGCACCGGCTGGGAGTGGGACGCCGAGCTCGCCGAGCTCCCGGAGCTGCTCGCCGAGAAGGTGCGTGCCCCGGGCGTCGAGCCGGGCCCCACCGACCTCGTCATCGACCCCACCAACCTGTGGCTGGTGATCCACGAGTCGATCGGCCACGCCACCGAGTACGACCGGGCCATCGGTTACGAGGCGGCCTACGCCGGGACGAGCTTCGCCACCCCGGACCAGCTGGGCACCCTGCGCTACGGCAGCGACGTCCTGTCCGTCACCGGCGACCGCACGGTCCCGCACGGGCTGGCCAGCGTCGGCTACGACGACGACGGGGTGGCCGGCCAGGAGTTCGACCTGATCCGCGACGGCGTCCTCGTCGGCTACCAGGTGGACCGCTCGTTCGCGCCGCGCCTGGGCCTCGACCGGTCGAACGGCTGCGCCTACGCCGACTCGGCCGCGCACGTCCCGCTGCAGCGGATGGCCAACGTGTCGCTGCGCGCCGACCCCGACACCGACCGGTCCACCGCCGCGCTCATCGACGGCGTGGAGGACGGGCTCTACATCGTGGGCGACCGGTCCTGGTCGATCGACATGCAGCGCTACAACTTCCAGTTCACCGGGCAGCGCTTCCACCGCATCCGCAACGGCCGGCTCGCCGGCCAGGTCCGCGACGTCGCCTACCAGGCCACGACCACCGACTTCTGGGGCTCGCTGGAGGCCGTCGGCGGGCGCTCGACGTGGCGTCTGGGCGGGGCGTTCAACTGCGGCAAGGCCCAACCCGGCCAGGTCGCCCCGGTCAGCCACGGTTGCCCGTCGGCGCTGCTGCGCGGGGTGACCGTGCTCAACACGGGGAGCGGGTCGTGAGCGCGTCCGGGGCGGCCCTGGTCGAGCGGGCGCTGGCGATCGCGGCCGAGGCCGCGCCCGGCGCCGGTGCGGTGGCGCTGGTCCGCGAGGTGTCCGAGGCCGTGGTGCGCTGGGCCAACTCGACGCTGACCACCAACGGGCACACCGTGGAGCGGCGCCTGTCGGTGATCGTGCTCGTGCCCCTGGACGGCGGCACCGGCGCGGGCGTGGTCACCGTGCCCGCGCCGACCTCGCTGGCCGCGGGCCCCGAGGGCGACGCGGTCCTGCGCGACGCCGTCGCCGGCGCGGTGCAGTCGGCGCAGCGCGGCGGTCCCGCCCGCGACGCCGCCCCGCTGCCCGGGCCCGAGGGCGGGGACGACCCGGCCTGGGGCGAGGGCGCCGGCGAGACCTCGATGGCCGCCTTCGGCCGCCTCGCCGAGGAGCTCGGCGCGTCGTTCCGCCCCGGCGAGGCGTCGTACGGCTTCGGCGAGCACCGCGTCACCACGTCCTGGCTCGGCACGACCGCCGGCGTCCGGCGCCGCTGGGTGGAGCCGACCGGATCGGTGGAGCTCAACCTCAAGGACCCGGTCACGGGCACCTCGGTGTGGGCCGGCGAGGGCGCCACCGACCTGCGCGACGTCGACGTCACCGCCCTGGTCACCAGGCTGCGCGACCGGCTCCCCTGGGGCCGGCGGCGCATCGACCTGCCGGCGGGGCGCTACGAGACGCTGCTGCCGCCGTCGGCGGTGTCCGACCTGATGATCTACCTCGCCTGGGCGATGGGCGGGCGCCCCGCCCAGGAGGGCCGGTCGGCGTTCTCCCGCGCCGGCGGCACGCGGGTCGGCGAGAAGCTCGGCGCGCTGCCCCTGACCCTCGCCGGCGACCCCGCCGCGCCCGGCTTCCCCGACCTCGCCTACACCCCGGTGCTCGCGACCACGTACTCCGGCGACGAGGTCTCGGTGTTCGACAACGGCGCCACCACCGGCCGCGTCGAGTGGGTGCGCGACGGCACGGTGGCCACGCTGGCCTACCCCCGGGCGGCGGCCTCGGAGTACGGGGCGCCCTTCGCCGCGCCCACCGACAACCTCGTGCTCACCGGTGGCGAGGACGCCACGCTCGAGGAGATGGTGGCGTCGACCGGCGGACGCGGCCTGTTGCTGACCTGCCTCTGGTACATCCGCGAGGTCGACCCGACGACGCTGCTGCTCACGGGCCTGACGCGCGACGGGGTGTACCTGGTCGAGGGCGGCGAGATCGTCGGCGAGGTCAACAACTTCCGCTTCAACGAGTCGCCGCTGGACCTCCTGCGCCGCGTCACCGAGGCCGGCGCCACCGAGCGGACCCTGCCGCGCGAGTGGAAGGACTGGTTCACCCGCGCCGCCATGCCACCGCTGCGCGTCCCCGACTTCGCCATGACCTCGGTG
>JAQSWW010000204.1 GCA_029266415.1 Actinomycetospora sp.
CGCCAGGAGGCGAACAGCCCGTCCTCGAAGCCCGTGCGCGTCACGCGCTTGAGGTAGACGGCCGGGATGATCTGGTCGGTGTCGACGTTCGACACGCGCAGCGGCGTGCCGATGCCGGTGTGGGTGGTGAAGGCGTCCACGTCGGGCTCCTCAGGCGAACTGCAGCGTGGTGGGCGTGAGGTCCTCGGGCGAGGAGAGCGTGCCGCGCACGGCGGTGGCCGCGGCCACCAGCGGCGACACGAGGTGCGTACGCCCGCCCTTGCCCTGGCGGCCCTCGAAGTTGCGGTTCGACGTGGACGCGCACCGCTGGCCGGGGGCGAGCTGGTCGGGGTTCATGCCCAGGCACATCGAGCAGCCCGCGGAGCGCCACTCGGCGCCGGCCTCGGTGAACACCGCGTCCAGGCCCTCCTCCTCGGCCTGCTTCTTGACCTTCATCGAGCCGGGGACGACGAGCATCTGCACGTCGTCGGCGACGTGGTGGCCCTTCAGGACGTCGGCCGCGGCGCGCAGGTCCTCGATGCGGGCGTTGGTGCACGAGCCGAGGAAGACCACGTCCACCGCGATGTCGCGCAGCTTCGTGCCGGGCTCGAGGGCCATGTACTGCAGCGCCTTGCGGGTGGCCGCCGCGTCGTCGTCGTCCATCGTCGCGGGGTCCGGCACGCTCTCGGCCAGCGGCAGCCCCTGACCCGGGTTGGTGCCCCAGGTGACGAACGGGGTCAGCGCGTCGGCGTCGATGTGCACGACCGCGTCGAACTCGGCGTCGTCGTCGGTGCGCAGCTCGCGCCAGGCCTCGACCGCGGCGTCCCACTGCTCGCCCTGCGGCGCGTGCGGGCGGCCCCGGAGGTACGCGAACGTCGTCTCGTCCGGCGCGACCATGCCGGCGCGCCCGCCGGCCTCGATGGACATGTTGCACATCGTCATGCGGGCTTCCATCGACATGTCCCGCACGGCCTCGCCGCGGTACTCGAGCACGTAGCCCGCCCCGCCGCCGGTGCCGATCTGCGCGATCACCGCGAGGATGACGTCCTTGCTGGTCACGCCCGGGCGCAGCGTGCCGGAGATCTCGATGGCCATCGTCTTGAACGGACGCAGCGGCAGCGTCTGGGTGGCCAGGACGTGCTCCACCTCGGACGTGCCGATGCCGAACGCCAGCGCGCCGAACGCCCCGTGGGTGGAGGTGTGCGAGTCGCCGCAGACCACCGTGGTGCCCGGCTGGGTCAGCCCCAGCTCCGGGCCGATCATGTGCACGATGCCCTGGTTGGCGTCGCCCATCGGGTAGAGCTTGACGCCGAACTCCTCGACGTTGCGGCGCAGCGTCTCGACCTGCGTGCGGGAGACCTCGTCCGCGATGGGCGCGAGGATGTCCAGCGTCGGGACGTTGTGGTCCTCGGTCGCGATCGTCAGGTCGGGGCGGCGCACGCGGCGGCCGGCCAGGCGCAGCCCGTCGAACGCCTGCGGGCTGGTGACCTCGTGGACGAGGTGGAGGTCGATGTAGAGGAGGTCGGGCTCGCCGTTGTTGCTGCCCTCCCCGCGCCGGACCACGTGCTGGTCCCAGACCTTCTCCGCGAGCGTCCGTCCCACTTCTCCGCCTTCTTCCCACATCCTGGGACTACTATGCCGTCCTGTGGGACAGGGTAGCGGTATCGGCGTGCTCGACAAGGCGGTGGTCGTCCTGCGGGCCACGGCCGCCGCGCCCTGCGCGCTGGGCGAGCTGTGCGAGCGCACCGGGCTCCCCCGCGCCACCGCACACCGCCTCGCCGTCGGGCTCGAGGCGCACCGGCTGCTCGCCCGCGACGCGGACGGCCGCTGGCGTCCCGGCCCCGCGCTCGGCGAGCTCGCCCACGGCCACGGCGACCCCCTGCTGACCGCGGCCGAGGAGGTGCTGCCCGGGTTGCGCGACCTCACCGGCGAGAGCGTTCAGCTCTACCGCCGCGACGGCATGGACCCCACGGCCCGCGTCTGCGTCGCCGCCGCCGAGCCCCCCAGCGGGCTGCGCGACACCGTCCCGGTCGGGGTGCGCGTGTCGATGGCCGCGGGGTCGGGGGCGAAGGTGCTGGCCGCGTGGTCGACGCTGCCCTCGGCGTTCACCGACCGCGTGCTCGACGAGGTCCGCCGCCGCGGGTGGGCCCAGAGCGTCGCCGAGCGCGAGGCCGGCGTCGCCAGCGTCTCGGCCCCGGTCCGCTCCCCCGACGGGACGGTCGTGGCCGCGGTGTCGGTGTCCGGCCCGGTCGACCGCCTGGGCCGCCACCCCGGCGCGCGGTGGGCCGAGCCCCTGCTGGCGGCCGCCCGCAGCCTCGAGGTCCGGCTCGCCGCCGACTGAGACCGGCACACGCTCCGTCGCCGACCGACGACGAACCGTGACGATCGCGCGCCCCGTCCCGTGATGCCCTGACGGCACGCTCGACCCGTGCTCGCGGCCCCCGACATCGCCCCCGACCTCGCCCCCGACCTCGCCGACCCGCGGCAGAGCCTCGAGGACCTGCGCGGGCTCTCCCGCGACCTCGAGGTCCTCGTCCGGGCCGTGCACCACCTCGTCGCCCTGCAGGCCGTGCTCGACGCGGGTCTGCGGTCCCGAGGTGGGCAGCGTACAGTCGGCGCTACCCCGTTCGAGTGAGACCCGGGCCACCATCGCCTGCTCCGGGTCGGGAGAGGAGCCGCCGTGCGCATCGGAGAACAGGTCCGCGTCGTGGACGTCGAGCCGATCGTCGACCCCGTGCCCGACGGCGACTTCCCCGAGCGGCCGGCCGAGGTGCGCCCTCTCGCGCCCCGACCGACCCCGCGGTCCGGCCGGGCGGCGACGCCCCGCGAGCAGCGGCGGCTCCGTGCTCGTGCCCGCCGAGGCGTGACGGTCCCGTGACGGAGGCGGCGCCCGACTACGCGGCGCCGCTCACGGGGTGGCGGCTCTGGCTGCTGGACTCCGACGACGAGGGCCCCGTCCTGACCTCGCCCGTGGCGACGTCGCGGTGGCCCGCCCGGGTGGCGACCACGGCGTCCTGCCGGGCCGGGTGCGAGCGGCCCCCGGGCGTCACGGCGGGCGTCGTGCTCGGCTGCGCCGCGCTGTGGGGCCGGGTGGTCGAGGCGACCGAGGGCTGGCGGGCCGAGCGTGGCTACCCGCTGGTCCTCTTCGCGCCCACCGCCGAGCACGGCGACCGCTTCGACGCGCAGCAGGCCGTGCTCTGGCGCACGTTGGTGCGCCGGCCGGGCATCGCCCCGCAGCCGGACCCCCCCGACGCGACGACCCTCCGGACGCTCGCGCACCGCTACGCCGTCCCGGTGCACGCCGTGCCGACCCTGCGGCGCGGCCACGCCGCGCGGACGGACGGTCCCGCGACCGTGGTGCGGGACGAGGCGGCGCGCGGTCTCGCGGCGCGGCGCCTGGGCGACGCGCACGCTCGCCTCCGCTTCGACAGGGCCGTCGAGGACCTGCTCGCCGTGCTGCACCGGCGGCACCCGCCGGACGGGCCGCCGCCGATCGTCGCCTGAGGGCGCTGGGTCTACCCGCGGCGCTCGCGCACCGGGCCGGACGGCAGCGGGGCCGACGCCCCGGGGCGACGCCAGTGCCACAGCGCCATCGGCACCGCGCTCACCAGGATCAGCAGCAGCCCGTGCCCGACGGGGCCCAGCGCGGCCAGCGCCATGCCGAGCACGACGCCGGCGATCAGCGCGGCGACCGAGAACCAGTACGTGCGGCGGTCGGTCTCCCGGCGCCCGCGGCGCACGAGCCGTCGATCGGTCTGCTCGAGGTGGCGTTCGATGTCCCGCAGGATCGACTGTTCCCGGTCGTCGAGCACGTGGCCTCCTCGGCGTGGAACGGCCGGCGACCACGGGATGTGTGCGGGCCGATCGGGCGTGTCACCACTGGTGGTTCCCCTGCTCAGGGCGTCGAAACGCCGCGCTCGGCCCGGCGGTCGGCGACGTGCGGCCACCGGATCGTGTCACGGGGTGAGCGGCGCCCACCGCGGCCGTCAGGCCCGGACGGCGGCGATCGCGCTGACGACGGCCAGGAGCACCAGGATCGCGGCGACGACCCGGTTCAGCCAGCGCACCGCGATCACGCGCGCCAGGCGGTTGCCGCCGTAGACCGCGACGACCGAGACGGCCCACAGCGCGAGGAGCGCGCCGATCCCGACCGCGACCGGGTCGTCGTACCGCGCGGCGAGCGTGGCGACGATGATCTGCGTCGGGTCGCCGAGCTCGGAGAGCAGGGTGACCCCGAAGGCCGTGGCCACCACCCGCCAGCGCGTCCGCGGCGGCGCGTCGAGGTCCAGGTCGTCGTCATCGTCGTCCCCGCGCAGGACGAGCACCGCGCCGATCAGGAAGATCACCGCGAGGACGATCTCCAGCGGCCGTTCGGGCAGCAGCGCCAGGAAGCTCCCGGCCAGCAGGGCCAGCCCGACGTGCAGGACGAAGGCCGCGCACACGCCGAGGAGCACCAGCCGCGCGGGGAAACGGGCGCCGAGCACGAGGGTCGCGAGTGCGCTGGTGTCCGCCAGCTCGGCGAGAGCGACGAGCCCGAACACGATGGCGGCGACGACCACGGGGAAGGGCTACTCCTCACGTGCGGTGGGCACAACCGCGGCCCCGAGAAACGACGAACGCCCTGCACCAGGTGCAGGGCGTCGGTCGGGATGTAGCCCCGAGGGGATTCGAACCCCCGCTACCGCCTTGAGAGGGCGGCGTCCTAGGCCGCTAGACGACGGGGCCCTAGGAGAACGGTGCCGACCCTAGATGACGGTCGGGCACCGCTCGCAGCTGGGGTACCAGGACTCGAACCTAGAACAACTGAACCAGAATCAGCCGTGTTGCCAATTACACCATACCCCATGGCGATCACCGTGCGTGACTGTTCGTCCCGCCCGCTGATGGTCCCAGTCTAGGACATCCGCGCGACCGCGTTCGACACCCCCCGGGGTGGGGCGGGCCGCAGGTCAGGGCACGCCGGGGGCCGGTGCCCGCCCCGGTAGCCTGGGCGAGTTGGGCAACCGTACGACCAGGAAGATCGAGACGTGAGTTCTCCGCCGCCCCCGGCACGCGAGGTCAGCGCACCCGTGTTCGCTCCCCTGCCCGCGAGCGTGGACCTGCCCGCCGTCGAGCGCGAGGTCCTCGCCCGCTGGTCCGAGCGCGACGTGTTCCGTCGCAGCCTGGAGCGCACCGCCGACGGCGAGCCGTGGATCTTCTACGAGGGCCCGCCGACGGCCAACGGCCAGCCCGGCACCCACCACGTCGAGGCGCGGGCGTTCAAGGACCTCTTCCCGCGGTTCCGGACGATGCGGGGCTACCACGTGCCGCGCCGCGCCGGCTGGGACTGCCACGGCCTGCCCGTCGAGCTCGCCGTCGAGAAGGAGCTCGGCTTCACCGGCAAGGCCGACATCGAGACCTACGGCATCGCGGAGTTCAACGCCAGGTGCCGCGAGTCCGCGCTGCGCAACGTCTCGGCCTTCGCGGCGATGACCGAGCGCATGGGCTACTGGGTCGACCTCGACGAGGCCTACCTGACCATGTCCCCGCGCTACGTCGAGAGCGTGTGGTGGTCGCTCAAGAAGATCTTCGATGACGGCCTGCTCGTCGAGGACCACCGCGTCACGCCCTACTGCCCGCGCGACGAGACGCCGCTGTCGGACCACGAGGTCGCGCTCGGCTACGAGGACGACGTCGACCCCTCGGTCTACGTCCGCTTCCCGCTGACCGACGGCCCGTGGGCGGGCGCCGACCTGCTCGTGTGGACGACGACGCCCTGGACGCTGCCGTCCAACACCGCCGTCGCCGTCGCCCGCGACATCGCCTACGTCCGCGCGACCACCGCCGACGGCGACGACCTCGTCGTCGCCGAGGACCTCCTGCGGGTGCTGGGCGACGACGCGACCGTCACCGACCGCGCCGCCGGCGCCGACCTGCTCGGCAGCCACTACCGCCGGCCGCTCGACCTCATCGCGGCCGAGGACTTCGGGGACGCGCACCGCGTCGTGCACGGCGACCACGTGACCACCGACGCCGGCACCGGCCTGGTGCACATGGCGCCCGCCTTCGGCGCCGAGGACCACCTGGTGGCCAAGGCCGAGGGCCTCGAGATGGTCAACCCGATCGGCCCCGACGGGCACTTCCTGCCCGACGTGCCCCTGATCGGCGGCATGTTCTTCAAGGGCGCCGACCCGACGCTGGTCGAGGAGCTGCGCGCCCGGGGGGTGCTCTGGCGCTCCGAGTCCTACGAGCACTCGTACCCGCACTGCTGGCGCTGCCACACGCCGCTGATCTACTACGCGCTGCCGTCGTGGTTCATCCGCACCACCGAGGTCCGCGACCGGCTGGTCGAGGAGAACGAGCGGACGAACTGGTACCCGCCGCACATCAAGCACGGCCGGTACGGGGCCTGGCTCGAGAACAACGTCGACTGGGCGCTCTCGCGCAACCGCTACTGGGGCACGCCGCTGCCGATCTGGCGCAACGACGCGGACCCGTCGGAGATGGTCTGCGTCGGCTCGCTCGCCGAACTGGGCTCGTGGACGGGCACCGACCTCGCCGACCTCGACCCGCACCGCCCTTTCGTCGACGACGTCACGTTCCCGGCGCCCAGCGGCACCGGCACGATGCGCCGCGTCACCGACGTCATCGACGTCTGGTACGACTCCGGCGCGATGCCGTTCGCCCAGTGGGGCGCGCCGCACCACCACGAGGCCGACTTCGAGAAGGCCTATCCCGCGCAGTACATCTGCGAGGCCATCGACCAGACCCGCGGCTGGTTCTACTCGCTGATGGCCGTGGGCACGCTGGTGTTCGACCGGTCGTCCTACGAGAACGTCGTGTGCCTGGGCCTGCTGCTCGACGAGCAGGGCCGCAAGATGTCCAAGCACCTGGGCAACGTGCTCGACCCGTTCGAGCTCTTCGAGTCCCACGGCGCGGACGCCGTGCGCTGGCTGATGCTCGCCCAGGGCTCGCCGTGGGTCGACCGCCGCGTCGGGCACGACACGCTGCGCGAGATCGTCCGCAAGGTCCTGCTGACCTACTGGAACACGGCCTCGTTCCTCGTCACCTACGCGAACGCGTCGGGGTGGCGTCCCCCTGCGGAGCCGACGGCGAGCCAGCACCCGATGGACCGCTGGGTCCTCGGCGAGCTGGCCGGCTGCGTCCGCGAGGTCACGCGCGCGCTCGACGACTTCGACTCCTCGAGCGCGGGGCGGGCGATCACGTCGTTCGTCGACGGTCTGTCGAACTGGTACGTCCGCCGCTCGCGCCGCCGCTTCTGGCACGGCGAGCCCGAGGCCCTCGCGACGCTGCACACCTGCGTCGAGACGCTCTCGCGGCTGATGGCGCCGTTCACGCCGTTCACCAGCGACTACCTGTGGACGCTGCTCCAGGGCGAGGGCGGGTCGGGGGTCGTCGCGGACGCGCCCGACTCGGTGCACCTCACCGACTGGCCGGCGGCCGACGAGGCCGCGATCGACACCGGGCTCGCCGAGCGCATGGCGCTCGTGCGCCGGGTCGTGGAGCTCGGCCGCGCCACCCGCGCCGCCAGCGGGGTGCGCACGCGGCAGCCGCTGGCGCGGGCCGTCGTGGCCGCCCGCGGGTTCACCGACCTCGAGGACGGGCTGCTCGCCGAGATCGCCGAGGAGCTCAACGTCGCCCGCGTCGAGCCCGCCGGGTCCGACCTCGTCGAGGTCACCGTGAAGCCGAACTTCCGGGCACTGGGCAAGCGCTTCGGCAAGCAGACCCCGGTCGTCGCCGAGGCCGTGAAGACCACGACGGCGACCCCGGTCGACGGCGAGCTGACCGTGGTCGTCGACGGCGCCGAGGTCACGCTCTCCGGCGACGAGATCCTGGTGTCGGAGAGCCCGCGCGAGGGCTGGGCGGTGCGCTCCGAGGGCGGCCTGTCGGTCGGCCTCGACACCGAGCTCACCGACGAGCTGCGCGCGGCCGGGCTGGCCCGCGACGTCGTGCGCGTCGTGCAGGAGGCGCGCAAGACCCGCGGCCTCGAGGTCTCCGACCGCATCGCCCTGACCTGGGCCGCCGAGCGCACCGACGTGGCCGAGGCGGTGCGCACCCACGCGGGCACGATCGCCGAGGAGGTCCTCGCGGTGGAGATGACCGAGGGCACGGTGAACGGGGACGCGGCCGCGCGCTCCGACGACCTCGCCCTCGCGGTGGCCATCACTCCTGCGGCGACCTGACGGGCGCGGCCGGTCCGGTCTCGGCGCCGGACCGCGCCGAGCCCTCGCGCAGGCCGAACACCGCGAGCAGGCTCAGCGCCGACAGCGCGGTGACGTAGAGCGCGATCGGGGTGGACGAGCCCGTGGCCCCGAACAGCGCGGTCGCGACGATCGGTGTGACCGCTCCCCCGACCATGCCGCCGACCTGGTAGGCGATGGAGATGCCGCTGTAGCGCACCCGCACCGGGAAGATCTCGCTGAACAGCCCGCCCTGGGCCCCGGCCATGATCCCCTGGACGACGGCGGCGACCGCGAAGGCGACGCCCGCGAGCCCCGGCGAGCCGGTGTTGACCAGCGCGAACATCGGGACCGGCCAGACGACGGCCGTCACCGCCCCGACGATGAACACCGGCCGCGAGCCGAAGCGGTCGGACAGCACCGCCGCCGCGGTGATCGTCGCCACCCACACCACCGTCGACAGCATGATCAGCGTGAGCAGGGTGGTGCGCTCGTAGTCGAGCACGGTCGTGCCGTAGCTGAGCATGTAGACGATCACGGTGTAGCCCACGGCCGGGGGTGCGATCGAGGCGAGGCTCGCCAGCGTCAGCACGCGCGGGTGGCGCCGGACGAGCTCGGCGACGGGCACCGTGCTCACCTCGCGGCGGCGTTTGACCTCCTCGAACTCCGGCGCCTCCTGCAGGCGGCTGCGCACGACGAAGCCGACCACGACGAGGACGACGGAGAGCAGGAACGGGATCCGCCAGCCCCAGGACAGGAAGGCCTCGTCCGATAGGCCGGCCACGGCGAGGAACGCGAGGTTCGAGGTGAGCACGCCGATCGGCACGCCGAACTGGGCGAAGCTGCCGTAGAGCGCCCGCCGGCGCGGCGAGGCGTGCTCGGTGGCGATCAGCACCGCGCCGCCCCACTCGCCGCCGACCCCGAAGCCCTGCAGGAGGCGCAGGAGCACGAGCAGCAGGGGCGCGGCGACGCCGATCGCCGCGTACGTGGGCAGCAGGCCGATGAGCGCCGTCGCCCCGCCGGTGAGCAGCAGCGTGAGGACGAGCATGGCCTTGCGGCCGATGCGGTCGCCGTAGTGACCGATCACCGCCGCACCCAGGGGCCGGGCGACGAAGCCGACGGCGAACGTGCCGAAGGCCGCGAGCGTGCCGGCGACCGAGGAGAACTGCGGGAAGAAGAGGGTCCCGAACACCAGCGCCGCGGCGGTGCCGAAGATGTAGTAGTCGTACCACTCGATCGAGGTGCCGACGAAGCTCGCCGCGAAGATGCCGCCGCGGGACGGTGGTCGGGCCGGTGGGGTCGACGGATCGCTCACGGGGTGTCCTCCTTCGCACACGCGGTGCCACGAGCGAAGCGCACCCGAACGGGTGACGGCAAGTAAGCCGGCGCCGTGTCAGCCGACGACGGCCCGCCGTGTCCAGGTCTCGAACCGCCGCCAGAACAGCCGCTGGGAGAGCTCCCAGGGGCGCAGGAACACCGGCCGGACGTGCGCGTCGATCTGCAGCTCGACAGCGGCGCCACCAGGCGCGTCGGTGAGGCGGACCTGCAGCCGCGTGGGCCGCAGCAGCCGGAAGGAGACGGCGAACGCGCCGTAGAGGTACTGCAGGTCGCGGTACTCGCCGTCGCGGATCTCGCCGAGGACCCCGGGCAGGTGCAGCAGCGGGCCGTGGTGGGTGGTGACGACGCCGGTCTCGAAGCCGCCGCCGAGGAACTCGACGCGGAACGGGCCGACCTGCGTGTCGGTGAACGTGGCCGGGTCGCACAGCCACCCCCACACCTGGTCGCGGGGTGCCGCGACCGTGAAGCGGTGCACGTGCGTGTGCGGCCGCCACCCGGCGGGGCGGGGCTGGCCGGGTCCGACGAGGTCGACGTCCACGCACCCCTGTACCCCGCCGCGCCGCCGGCGGGTCGGGAACTCGGCTGCTCGCGCGGCCGTTGACCGTCCGTGTTCGCCGGGAGGACCATCTCGGCGAATCAGCGCCTGACGAGCACAGAGAGTCATGAGGAGACCCCGATGCGCAGCAACCTCTTCGCCCCGGAGAACCAGG
>JAQSWW010000205.1 GCA_029266415.1 Actinomycetospora sp.
GCCGCGCAGGCGGTGGGCCTGGGCGCGGGGCCCGTGAGCTCGTTCAGCCGCGCCGCCGTCGCCGTCGCCCTCGACCTGCCCGAGGGATGGAGCCCCGAGCTGATCGTCTGCCTCGGTCACCCGGCCCCCGACCAACCGCGGCCCATGACCCCCGGCACGAGGGTGACCTGGCAGGACCTCACGCGCTGGGTCCCCGAGGGCTGACTTCAGTGCCCCCGGAACGCCTCCGCGAGCCACCACGACGGCTCGTCGGCGACGACCTTCGCGTCGACCACGAGCGGCCGGTCGCGCGGCCCGTCGAGCCAGGCGCCCACCCCGGCGAGGTCGTCGGCGGAGCGGACGACGATCCCCTCGCACCCGAAGCCCCGGCCGAGGGCGGCGAGGTCGCGGTCGGGGAAGGTCACCGTCGCGTGGTCGGCGCCGGCGAAGTGGTGCACCTCCGCGCCGTAGGCGGCGTCGTCGTAGACCACCACGAGCAGCGATAGGCCCAGGCGGGCCGCGGTCTCGAGCTCGGCCACGCCCATGAGGAACCCGCCGTCGCCCAGCGCGGCGACGGTCAGCCGGTCCGGGCGGGCGATCGCGGCGCCGAGGGCGGTCGCCAGCCCCAGCCCCACCGACTGGAACGCCTGGGTGAAGCAGAAGCCGGCCGCGTCGGGCACCGCGAGGTAGGCCGCCGGGTAGCCCATGAAGTTGCCGGAGTCGGTCGCGACGGTGCGGTCGGCGGGCAACAGCGCGTCGAGCCGCGCGGAGAGCACGCGCGGGTCGATCCGATCCTCGGTCGACGTGTCGTCGACCGGCAGGGTCGCCCATCGGCCCTCGGCGTCGATCCGCGCCGCCAACTCGGGGCTGCGGTAGCCGGACGAGGGCGCCGTGACCGCCAGCACGTCGCGGGCGGTCTCCGCGACGTCCCCGACCACGCCCTGGTCGATCGGGTGGTGTGCCCCGAGCGCGGCGGGCTCGTCGTCGACCTGCACGACGGTGGCGCCGTCGCCGATCAGCGCACCGTGACGCGTCGTCCACATGGTCAGCGAGGCGCCCCAGGCCACGACGACGTCGGCCCCGGCGACGAGCTCGGCGGCGAGCGGCGTCGCGAACCCGCCGCAGATGCCCAGCGACCACGGCGAGTCGGCGAACAGGCCGTGGGCCACCGCCGAGGTCGCGAGCAGCGCGCCGCAGGCGTCGGCCAGCGCCGCCACCTCCGGGCCGGCGTCGCGGGCGCCGCGGCCCGCCACGAACACCGGCCGCCGTGCCGCCGCGAGGACCGCCGCGAGCGAGGCGACCGAGGCACTGTCCGGGCGGGTCGGGTTCCAGGGCTCGGTGGCCGCGACCCGCTGCGGGTCGGGACACGGCTGGGCCTGCACGTCCAGCGGCAGGTTGAGCACGACCGTGCGCCGCTGCCGGCGGGCCACGGCGAAGGCGCGGACGGTGTCGGCGACCGCGGACGCCGCCGAGTGCACGCGCTCGGGCACGGCGCCGACCGCGCGGGCGAGGGCGTCCTGGTCGACGCGGAAGTTCGAGCGCACCGCGGCCCCGGCGGGCTCGGCGACGAGCACGAGCAGCGGGGTGCGGCTCTTGGCGGCCTCGGTCAGGCCGGTCATCGCGTTGGTCAACCCGCAGCCCTGGTGCAGCGACAGGGCGACGACGGCGCCGGACGTCCGCGCGTGGGCGTCGGCCATCGTCGCCGCCCCGCCCTCGTGACGGGCGGCGGTGAACCCGACCCCGGCGTCGCGCAGGGCGTTGGTGACGACGAAGTTGCCGCTGCCGACCACGCCGTAGACGTGCGCGACCCCGAGGTCGGCGAGCGTGCGGCCGACGACCTCGGCGACATTCATCGTTCGACCAGCGCGTACACCCTCGCCGGGCTGCCCGAGCCGCCGACGATCGGCAGCGGGGACACCACGACCACCGCGCCGGTCGGGGGCAGGAGCGCGAGGTTCTGCAGGCTCGTCAGGCCCCACTTGCCCGCGCCCATGAGGAAGTGGTGGCAGGAGAACGGCGGGTCGAAGCCACCGGCGGCGCCCGCGTCGGTGCCGACGGTCTCGGTGCCGAAGCCGGCGACCGGCGACTCCTGCGCGATCCAGCGCGCGCACGCGGCGGACACGCCCGGGGTGTGCGGGCCGTGCTCGTCGGCATTGGTGAACGCCTCCTGGTCGTGCGAGCGGGCGTCCCACCCGGTGCGCAGGAGCAGCCAGCCGCCCTCGGGCAGCGGCCCGTGCTCGTCGGTCCAGGCCCGGACGTGGTCGACCTCGAGCAGGAAGTCGGGGTCGGCGGCCGCCTCGGCGCTCTTGTCGATCACGGCGGCGGGCCCGATCAGGGTGCGCAGCGGGGCCTGCGACACGTCGAGCCCGCCCCGTCCCGTCACCCAGTGGTTGGGGGCGTCGACGTGGGTGCCGGTGTGCTCGCCGGTGTGGATGTCGTTCCAGTACCAGGCCGGACCGCGGTCGTCGTAGCGGCTGAGCTCCTCGAGCCGGAAGCGCTGGGTGTTCGCGAACGGCTCGGGCAGCTGCAGGATCGGCGTCGACTCCGACAGCGGGGCGGTGAGGTCGATGGCCTCGACCGACCCTCCGCGCAGGGCGTCGACGAGGGCGGGCAGCACGGAGGTCACGGGCGGGTCCTCTCGGGGTGGAAGCGTCGATGATGCACAGCGCTCAGGGCACGGCGACAGCCCGCGACACGACGACGACGTCGCTGTCGTTGCCCCGCGCCTGGCGCAGCTCCGGCGGACGCGGAGCGAAGCCGGGGACGCCGGCGAGGCCGAGGGTCTGGTCGTCGACGCGCAGGGTCGCGGGGCCGGTGAGCTGGACGTCCACCACCACGCCCTCGGGCGGGACGTCGTCGAGCCGCAGCGACATCGGCTCCGGCGCGAGCGGCACGGAGAGCACCGGGCGCCCGGGGTAGGTGACGGTGACCGACCGGGCGGCGACGTCGGTGCGCACGAAGATCGTCGGTGCGCCCCGCGGTGAGGCGACCTGGAGGCGGACCGTGTCGGGCGTCCGGACCAGCACGGTCGCGGCGGGTGGCGGCACGGGCAGCGCCGGCGCCGGGCCACGGCTCACCGGCTCGTCGCCCGGCCAGGCCCGCAGGGGCGCCGGGGTCTCGCCGGCGTAGCGGCGGGTCCAGTCGGCGGGGGCGCTGTCCGTCGTCACCCAGCGGGCGGCCCCGGTCTCGGCGTCGAGGACGTAGGCGAGCTGGCTGCCGTAAGGCGTGCGGGGGTCGGGCGCGTCGAGCTGCAGGCCACCGCCGGCGAGGATCAGCACCCACACGAACGCGAGGATCGGCAGCGCGTAGCCCCGCGCCATGCCGGGCCGCGGCAGCGCCGAGAGGCCCGCCCCGATGGGGATGCCGACGAGGGTGAGGACGGCGACGGGGAGCCCGTCGGAGATGCCCCCGATGTCGAAGGAGGCCACCGCGAACGGGATCAGCATCGCGACGGCCGGCACCGCGCCGAGCACGAGGGCCGGGACGGCGAGCCACGGGCGCTCGCGCACCAGGAGCACGAGGATCAGCCCGAGCGCGAGGCCGATCACCGGCCAGCCCAGCAGGAACACCGAGCCCGGCGCCACGACCGCGAGCCCCGCGGACACCAGGGCCAGCATGAGCAGGGCGCCCGCCGCGAGCGCCACCGCGCCCGGGCGGCGCCGCACCACGCTCACGACCAGCGTCGTGACGACGAAGGCCAGCACGCCGGCGGCGATCTCGTAGAGCACGGGCCGGCCGAGGAAGGGCCCGGTGTCGGCGTAGGCAGGGCGGAACCACACGAGTCCCTGCCACAGCCCGACGCCGCCCGCGACGGCGACGACGAGCCCGAAGAGGTAGATCCCGGCCGCGCCGAGCACGCCGCCGACGGTCGCTCGCCGGCGGTACCGAGCGACGCCCACGAGGGCGACGACGAGCAGCAGCGCGAGGCCCGCGACGCCCCACGCCCAGACGCTGTCGTAGCTGACGAGGACGCCCAGCACGACGAAGTAGGTGCGGTCGCCGCTCGCCGGCGCGCCGGACGCGGCCGGGTCGAGCGGGGCGAGGTCGCGGTCACCGAGCGCCCGGGTGAGCGCGAGGGCGTTGCCGCCGTGGTTCTGCAGCGAGGCCCCGCTGAGGTTCGCCGGGGCGTCGCCGGGGGTGTGGTACTGGTACGGCCGCCCGATGAACGCCGCGTTCATGCCCGGGCGCCCGGCGTCGAGCACCGGCGAGAGGTCGGTGTCGTTGGGCAGAAAGCGGTAGACCTCGACCGCCGACGAGTCGCCGCGCGGGTGGGGGACGCTCGCGGTCCACGC
The DNA here is from genome assembly GCA_029266415.1 of Actinomycetospora sp. Lineage (GTDB taxonomy): Bacteria > Actinomycetota > Actinomycetes > Mycobacteriales > Pseudonocardiaceae > Actinomycetospora. The sequence continues at coordinate 4,272 of JAQSWW010000205.1, forward strand.
CTCGATCAGCCCGGCGTTGCCCGGCGAGGTCTCGAACAGCAGCGACGGCCCCTCGACGCCCCGCGCCTCCCAGTTGAGGACGACGATCGGGCGATCCCGGGGCATCCACTCCCGCACCCAAACCCGCGCGCCGAGCAGCCCGGCCTCCTCGGCGTCGGTGAGGACGACGGTGACGTCGTTGCGCAACGGCGGGCCGGCGCGCAGGGCCCGGACGGTCTCGAGGACGGTCGCGACGCCGGACACGTCGTCGGCGGCGCCGGGCCCGGCGGCGACCGAGTCGTAATGCGCCATGAGCACGACGGCGCCGGTCGGCCGCTGCCCCGGCAGGGTCGCGACGACGTTCTCGACGCGCGCGGCCCGGGCCTGGTCGCCCTCGACGGCGAGTGCGGCGGACGCCTCGACCCGCGGCGCGAGCCCCTCCGCGGCCAGGCGGCCGACGAGGGCGTCGCGGGCGAGGTCGGACGCGGGGCTGCCGACGGGCCGCGGCTCGCGGGCCAGGGCGTCGACGGTGGCGGCGGCGCGCCCGGCACTGAACTCGGCGGGCGGCGCCGTCGCGGGCACCGGGTCGGGCGGGCTCTCGAGGAGCACGGCGTAGACCCCGACCACCGCGAGCAGCACCACGGCCACCAGGCGCCCGATCACGGCGAGCACGTTCTCGCACCCGGGACCGGGCCGCCAGCCGGTCCCCGATCACGACGAACGAGATCGGCCGTCCGGGCCTGGCGTGATCGTCGCGTGGTGGCCGACCGGGCGTGGCACCCGGACCGCCACGACCACGGGCCACACCGTCTGCGCCAGGAGCACGACCCGCTGCGACGGGCCGTACCACGGGCCGCTGGTGATCAGCTGGAACGCGAACCACAGGACCAGGACGGCGAGCACGGCGACGACGATCGCCGAGCCGCGGCGCAGGGCGGGGTCGACGTCGGGCGAGCGGGCGAGGCCCAGGGGCCACAGCGTGTACGCCAGCCAGGCGAGGCCACCCGCGACCATGTGGACGGCGGAGTAACCGGCGACCGGCTGCGGATTGAGGCCCGTGACCAGCAGTAATACCCCGCCCGCCCCCAGCAGCGCCCACGCCGGGGTCGGCACGCGGTGGCGGAGCCCGGCGGCGACGAGCACGTGGAGCGCCGCGCCGACGACGAGGGTGAGCGTCATGATCCAGCGCCGGGGCGCGCCGTGGCCGGCGAGCGCGCTGAACGACTGGCTCCACGGGTCGGGGCCGGGCCAGGCGGCCTGCGCCGCGGCGAGCCCGACGACGAGCACCAGCGGGGCGAGGACGGCGAGCGCCGCCGTCGCCCACCCGGCGTCCGACCGGGCCGGCGAGGGCCCGCGCCACACGGCCACCGCGACCCGGATCGGCCACACGGTCTGGGCGAGGATCAGGACGCGCTCGGCCATGCCCAGCCACGTGCCGTCGGTCCAGGCCTGGGCGCACAGCCACGCGAGGGCCGCGGTCAGCACGACCGCGGCGACCGCCGAGCCACGCCGCAGCCCGGGGTCGAGGGTGCGGTCGGCGGCGAGCGGGAGTGTCCACAGCACGAAGGCGACGAGGGCCGCGACGGTCGCGACCATGTGCACCGTCGAGCTGCCGTGCACCGGCTGGGCGGCGAGGGCGGCGACGACCGCAGCGACCCCGCCCACCCCGAGGACGAGGCGCGCGGACCTGGTCACCCCGCGCAGCCCGACCGCCACGAGCAGGTAGATCACGCCCATCGTGGCGAGGACGGCGGCCATGATCCAGCGGTCGGCGGCACCCCGGCCGGCCAGCGTGCTGACCGTCTGCCCGATCGCGTCGTAGGTCCCCGGCGGCTGCGCGGCCTCGGCGGCGAGCCCGCCGAGGAGGAAGAGGACCGGGGACGAGACCGCGAGGACCACGACCACCGCATCGCGGCGCACCCCGACCCGCTCGACCACGGTCATCGGTGCGCCCCCCTCGCTCGTGGTCATCGGCCGTCTACCCGGTACTCCCTGCGCCGCACACCAGCGTCACCCCTGCGGCGGTCGGAGCATCAACCACGTCCGCGGCCCGGCGGTGTCGGGGACCGCCTCGCGCACGACGTCGAAGCCGGCGCGACCGTAGAACGCCACGTTCTCCTCGTCGGTGGTCTCCAGGTAGCTCGGGAGACCGCTGCGGTCGGCGTCGGCGAGCCGGGGCGCCATGAGGGCCGTGCCGGTGCCCCGGCGCTGGTGGTCGGGGTCGACGGCCAGCGCCAGCAGGAACCAGTGGGGGGCGGGCTCGAGCGCGCGCCGTTGCCCGTCGAGCCACGACGTGTAGGCGGTGAAGCGGCGGAAGTTCCTCGGGCCCAACGTCACCGGGAACGCGGCCATCCCCGACCGCAGGACGCCACCGAGCGCCATCCCGGCGCGTCCCGGCGGGAGCCAGATGGCCACGGCGGCGCGGTCCGGCGTGGTGAGCACGGAGCCGGCGAGCAGCCCACAGCGGATCGCGCCCCGGAAGAAGCGGTCGAGCCGCCGGGCACGACCGGAGGGGTCGGGGAAGACGAACGTGAACATCGCGTCCTGTGCGAAGGCCCGCGCCGCGACGGCGGCGAGCACGGGCACGTCGTCGCGGCCCGCCGCGACGGGGTCCGCTGCCGGCATGCCGCCTCCCCGGAACTCGGTCGCGCCTCATCGTCCGGGCGTCCGCGGCGGGGGCACAAGGCGCTACCCCGGGCGTGGCGCACGCGCCGCGCGCGGCGTCGGGACGGCGCTGTCCTCACGCGCCTGCAGGTCGGCGACGTAGACGGCGTCCTCGTTCACCTCGTCGGGGTCGGGCAGCCCGTCGAGGGAGACCGGGGAGTGCGGGACATGGGCCGTGCGGACGTAGCGGCGCACCGCGCGGACCCGGAACCGCCGCCGGCACAGGGTCACGGCCTCGCCGTGCGGCGTGCCCGCGTCGAGCTCGGGC
>JAQSWW010000206.1 GCA_029266415.1 Actinomycetospora sp.
GCCGCGTCCCGGCCGGCGGGCCCGCCCGTCGACGGCGCCTGAGCACGTCCCCGCCGCCGGAGCGCCGCGGCCCGCCCCCCGGGGTGCGGGCCGCGGGCCGCGGACGGGTACTCTTGGACGTCGGTGCCCGCCGGGACAGGCTCTGCCAGCGCCCGCAGCACCAGCGCCGCGCCTGTTCCGCACGGGCCGCGCCGAAGCCAGACAGCCCGCAGCCAGACAGGAGTCCCGCGGAAGATGTACGCGATCGTGAAGACCGGCGGCAAGCAGTACAAGGTCGCGGTCGGCGACGTCATCGACGTGGAGCTCCTCGACGGTGACACCGTCGACCTGCAGCCGGTGCTCGTCGTCGACGGCAGCACCGTGCTCAGCTCGGCGTCCGACCTGGAGAAGGTCTCCATCTCCGGGAGCATCGTCGGCGAGCACAAGGGCCCGAAGATCAAGATTCTGAAGTACAAGAACAAGACCGGGTACAAGCGGCGCGTCGGCCACCGCCAGCGCTACAGCCGCCTCGAGGTCACCGACATCACTGCGTAAGACCCTTTCCCGGGTAGGAGGGAGCCCCTCATGGCTCACAAGAAGGGTGCATCCAGCTCCCGCAACGGCCGCGACTCGAACGCGCAGCGCCTCGGCGTCAAGCGCTTCGGCGGCCAGGTCGTCAAGGCCGGCGAGATCCTGATCCGTCAGCGCGGCACCAAGTTCCACCCGGGCACCGGTGTCGGCCGCGGCGGCGACGACACGCTGTTCGCCCTGGTGCCCGGCGCCGTCACCTTCGGGACCAAGCGCGGGCGCAAGAACGTCAGCGTGATCCCGGCGGAGGAGACCGTCTCCGCCTAGGCGGCACGCAGCGCAGCGGAGCTGCCGCGCCGAACGCCGACGACAGTCCTCAGCAGTACCGTCAGGGGTGGGTCCGGGAACCGGGCCCACCCCTTTCGTTCGTCCCCAGGAAAGGACCGGCCGCGCGATGGCCCGCTTCGTCGACCACGTGACGCTGCACGTCACGGCGGGTGCGGGCGGGCACGGCTGCGCGTCGATCCGCCGCGAGAAGTTCGTGCCCCTCGGTGGGCCGGACGGCGGCAACGGCGGGCGCGGCGGCGACGTCGTGCTCGTCGTCGACCCAGGGGTGCACACGCTCCTCGACTTCCACCACCGCCCCCACGCGGTGGCCGGCAGCGGACGCCCGGGCATGGGCAGCTTCCGCAACGGGGCCAACGCCGAGGACATCGAGCTCGCGGTGCCCGAGGGCACGGTCGTGCTCGACGCCGACGGCGAGGTGCTGCACGACCTCACCGGCGTGGGCACCCGCTTCGTCGCCGCCCGCGGCGGGCGCGGCGGGCTGGGCAACGCCGCGCTGGCCGGGCCGTCGCGCAAGGCCCCGGGGTTCGCGCTGCTCGGCGAGCCGGGGGAGCAGCGCGACCTCGTGCTCGAGCTGCGGTCGATGGCCGACGTCGGGCTGCTCGGCTACCCCAGCGCGGGCAAGTCGTCGCTGGTCAGCGCGCTCAGCGCCGCCAAGCCGAAGATCGCCGAGTACCCGTTCACCACGCTCGCCCCCAACCTCGGCGTCGTGTCCGCGGGCGGGTCGACCTTCACGGTCGCCGACGTCCCGGGCCTCATCCCCGGCGCCAGCGAGGGCAAGGGCCTCGGCCTGGACTTCCTGCGCCACATCGAGCGGTGCTCGGTGCTGGTGCACGTCGTCGACTGCGCGACGTTCGAGCCCGAGCGCGACCCGGTGTCGGACATCCGCGCGCTCGAGGCCGAGCTCGAGGCCTACACCCCCGCGCTCGGTACCGACCTCGCCGCGCGGCCGCGGATCGTCGCGCTCAACAAGATGGACGTCCCGGACGCCGTCGAGCTCGCCGAGATGGTCCGCGACGACGTCGCCGCCTTCGGCTGGCCGGTCGTCGAGATCTCCACGGCGTCGCACGCCGGGCTCCAGGAGCTGGCCTACGTCATGGCCGCCGTCGTCGACGAGGCCCGGGCGACGGCGCCGCCGTCGACCGCCCCGCGCGTCGTGCTGCGACCGACCGCCGTCGACGACACCGGCTTCACCGTCGAGCGCGACCCCGAGGATGGCCACGACAAGGAATCCTGGCTCGTCACGGGCGAGAAGCCCGAGCGCTGGGTGCGCCAGACCGACTTCACCAACGACGAGGCCGTCGGCTACCTCGCCGACCGGCTCGCGCGCCTCGGTGTCGAGGAGGCCCTCGCCGACGCCGGCGCGGTGCCCGGCGACATGGTGACCATCGGCATCCACACCTTCGACTGGGAGCCCTCCACCCCCGCCGGCGTCGCGGCGATGCGCGGCAACCGCGGCACCGACCCGCGCCTGGAGGGCCACGGCCGCGTCGACCGCATCTCGGCGTCCGAGCGCCGGGCCGCCCGCGACGAGCGCCGACGCCACCGCAGCGACGACGAGCTGGGCGTCGCGCCCTGGCACGAGGAGTACGAGGACCTCCCCCGGGACCCGGCGTGAGCGCCCGGGAGGCCGTCGCCGGTGCGCGGCGGCTGGTGGTCAAGGTCGGGTCGTCGTCGCTGACCAGCGTCGACGGTGGCCTGGACGCCTCCCGGCTCGACGCGCTCGTCGACGCCGTGGCCGCGCGGGCCGGCGTCACACAGATGGTGCTCGTGTCGTCCGGCGCGATCGCCGCGGGGCTGCGCCCGCTGGGCCTGCCGCGCCGGCCCCGGGACCTCGCCACCCAGCAGGCCGCGGCGAGCGTCGGGCAGCTGCACCTCACCCGCGCCTACGCCGACGCGTTCGCCCGCCACGGCCGCACGGTCGGCCAGGTCCTGCTGACCTCCCACGACGTCGTGCGCCGCGGGCCCTACCGCAACGCGCGCCGCACCTTCGAGCGCCTGCTCGGGCTGGGCGTCGTCCCGGTGGTCAACGAGAACGACACGGTGGCCACCGACGAGATCCGCTTCGGTGACAACGACCGGCTCGCCGCCCTCGTCGCCCACGTGATCTCCGCCGACGCGCTCGTGCTGCTCAGCGACGTCGACGGGGTCTACGACGCCGACCCGCGCGCGCCCGGGGCCGCGCTGGTGCGCGAGGTGACCGGTGGCGCCGACCTCGCCGGCGTGCGCGTCGGCCGGCCCTCGTCGCTGGGCACCGGGGGCATGGCCTCCAAGCTCGCCGCCGCCGAGCTGGCGAGCGGCGCCGGGGTGCCCGTGCTGGTCGCCGGGGCGGCGCAGGCGCGGGACGCCCTCGTCGGCGCCGAGGTCGGCACGGTCTTCGCCCCGCACGGCCCCCGCCTGTCGGCGCGCCGGTTCTGGCTGCGCCACATGGCCGGCACCCGCGGCCGCCTGCACCTCGACGCCGGCGCCGTCCGTGCCGTCGTCGGGCGCCGCCGCTCGCTGCTGGCGGCGGGCATCACCGGCTCCGACGGTGACTTCGAGTCCGGCGACGTCGTCGACCTCGTCGACCCGCACGGCGACGTCGTCGCCCGCGGGGTCGTCGCCTTCGACGCCGAGGAGCTGCCGGAGATCTCCGGGCGCTCCAGCGACGACCTGGCGCCCGAGCAGCGTCGCGAGGTCGTGCACGCCGACGACCTGGTGCCCGTCGTGACCCCGCCCGATCCCGCGTCCGACCCCGTCCCCGCCGAGGTGAGCTCCCCGTGACCGCCACCCCCCTCGTGACCGATCCCGCGACGATCGTCACCGACTGCGGACGCCGCGCCGCCGCCGCGGCGCCGCGGATGGCGGCGGCCACCGACCACGAGGTGTCCGCCGCGCTGCGCGCGATGGCGGCGCTGCTCGCCGAGACCGCGGACACCGTGCTCGTCGCCAACGCCGCCGACGTCGAGGCGGCCGAGCAGGCGGGCACCACCGGCGCGCTCCTCGACCGCCTCCGGCTCGATCGCGCGCGGCTGGACGCGATGGCCGAGTCGCTGCTCGACCTCGCCGAGGTCCCCTCGCCGCCCACCGACACCGTGCTCGAGGAACGCCCCGACGGCCTGCGCCTCATCGAGCGTCGCCGGCCCGTGGGTGTCATCGGCGCGAACTTCGAGGCCCGGCCCAACGTCGTCGTCGACGTCGCCTCGCAGCTGATCAAGTCACGCAACGCCGGCGTGCTGCGCACCGGGGGCGCGGCGCTCGCGTCGGCGACGGCGCTGACGGAGGCCGTCGTCGCGCCCGCGCTGGCCGGGGCCGGCCTCGACCCCGACGCGGTCGTGCTCGTCACCGACCCGCGCCGCGAGTGCGCGGTGGAGCTGGTGCGCCGGCCCGGGCTGATCCCGCTGGTCATCCTGCGCGGTTCCGGCGACACCACCCGCTCGCTCGGGCTCGAGGCCGCGCAGCACGGGGTGCGCACGCTGGCCCACGCCGACGGCGGCGGCGTGCTGTACGTCGACCGCGCGGCGCCGACCGAGCTGGCGCGCACGCTGGTGACCTCGTCGCTCGACCGCCTCGGGGTGTGCAACCGCCTCAACCTCCTGCTCGTCGACCGCCACCGGTGGGACGAGCTGGTCCCGGGCCTCGTCGAGCTCCTCGCCGCGCACGGCCTGCGGGCCTCGCTGCCCCCGCACGAGCACGCCCTGGGGCACGAGTGGGCGCTCGACGACGGGCACGAGGCCACGGTGACGCTGGCGCCCGCCGACGGGCCGGGCGACGCCGCGACGATCGCCAATCGCGAGACCTCGGGCCTCGCCGCCGCGATCGTCACCGCCGACGAGGCCTCGGCCCGCGCGTTCCTCGACACCTACGCCGGCACCGGCGCGTTCTGGAACGCCACCACCCGCCTGCTCGACGGTGTGAAGCTGCGCCGCGTCCCGGAGACCGGCATCAACGTCGATCACGTCCCGGGCCCCCGCGGCCCCGTGGTCTACACCGACCTGTGCCTGCGCCAGTACGTCGTGGTGCCGGCGTCGACGGCGATCGGGCACCCCGAGTAGCTCAGCTGTTGACCGTGACGGCGCCGGTGCTCGCGTTGTAGCGCAGGTAGCCGCGCTCGAAGTCCTGGCGCAGCCCGCCGGTGACCGCCCGCTCGTCGCTCTTCGGGTAGCCCAGGCTCGAGCGCTCGTGGCCGAGCTGGGCCCAGCGGGAGAGGATCGCGCCCTTGACCGGCCAGGCGCCCGTCTGCGGCGTCCAGTAGATGGAACCCGCCTGGAACTGGTTGAACCGGCCGCGCCCGTCGGGGGTCGCCCGCTCGTCGGTGCGCGGCAGGCCGAGCGCGGACCCCGCGGCACCCACGGCGTCGTAGCGACTGCCGATCACGCCCCACACCCCCCAGGCCCCGGTGGTGCTCGACCAGTAGACGGCGCCGTTCGCGCCGGAGAACCGGGTTACGCGCCCCGAGCGCGCCGTCGGGCTCTCGACCACCGACGGCTCGGCGAGCACGCTGCGCAGTGCCAGCCACTTCTGCCGGATCGGGTAGCTCGCGAGGTTCCCGACCAGGGCGGCCGTGCGCGACTTGATCGTCGGCATCGACCGCGCCCCGGTGTTGCCGGGGCACTCCGTCGCGCCGACGTCGCGGTGGGCGAACACCGTGGGCAGCGTGACCGCCCGCCCCGCCGGGTAGCGCGAGGTCCCGCCCCCGGAGCTGGTCAGCGTCACGGTGGCGTTCGGGTCGCGGTAGAGCCCGCCCAGCTTGTACGCGGCGAGCTGCGCGGTCGCCTCGAGCGCCGCGGCCGGCGGGGCCACGGCGGTGAAGTCGCCCATCATCCCGATGCCGAACGTCTCGCGGTTGAAGCCACCGGCGTGCGGCGATCACCGGGCGGGCCAGGCCGCCCTCGCGTCCCTCGAACACGGTGCCGAACCGGTCGACGAGCACGTTGTAGCCGATGTCGCCCCAGCCCTGGGTGCGCGCGTGGTAGGTGTAGATCCCCCGCACGATGGCGGCCGAGTCGGCAGCGGTGTAGGCGTTCGTGCCCGCCGTGTGGTGCACGGTCACCGCACGCACGGTGGGCGTGTACTCCGAGGTCCAGGTCATCAGGCGCTCGTCGGCGCCCCACTGCGCGCGGGTGACCACGGCCGGGCTGCTCGGGCTCCCGGTGGCGCCGCCGGGCGTGGTCGACGCCGCGGCGATCCGCGCGTCGTTGCTGCTCACGCCGGGGTCGATCGAGGTCAGCGCCACCCGCTGGGTCACCGGCTGCCCGTCGGTGCTCGCCCGCACCTGCACCTCGCGGCTGTCGGCCACCCACACCGGCTCGGTCCCGGTGCTCGGCGCCCGGCGCCCGTCGCGCTCGGTGTCGACCGGGTCGACCCGCGTCCAAGGCCCGAATTGCCCGGACGCCAGGCGGCTGCGCAGCTCGATCAGCTGCGGGGCGACGCCGGTCCAGGTGACCGCGACGAGCTTGAGCGGGTCGGGGCTGGTGACCTGCGCGGCGCCGCCGGAGTCGGGGGAGGGGCTCGGCGCGGTGAGGCGCTCGTCCTCCACCTCCGCCCGGGTCGGCGGGGCCGTCGGGAGCGCGGCGGGCTCGACGTCCTCGGGCTCGCCCGACGGGGGTGGGGCCGCCGTCACGCCCACGGGCGGCGTGGCCGGCGCGGCGGTGGCCGCGCCGCCGCCGGCGACCAGGGCCGCCACGGCCATCGGGATGATCAGCGTGACCGCCGTCCATCGTCCTGCGGTGTCTGCCGCACGTCCCACGAAAGCCCCCCAGCCGGTCGTCCCCACGGTGAACGACCGGGGGCTCCCGACGTGACGGACGGCTGAGCTCGCCGGACGGCGCGGCCGCTCTCGAGCACCTCGGCGGACAGGGCTCGGCTCAGACATCCCATGGCTTGGGAGGTCAAGCAGCGGAGGGCTGACGGTGGGCCCAGGCGGTGGTCTCGTCGTAGCGGGTTCGGGTTTTGGCAGCCGTGGAGGATGCCCACGAGGCGGTTGCCGAGGTGGCGTAGCGCGGCGTGGTGGTTCGCTGCGCGGGCTCGAAGCTGGTTGTCGTAGGCGCGGGCGCCGGGTGAGGCGCTCAGCGCGCAGAACGCCCACTGGTGGACGGCGTCGCCGAGGCGGCGGTTGCGGGCATACCGGGCGAGCACGGCGGTCTTGCGCCCCGAGGTGCGGGTGATCGGGGAGGTGCCGGCGTAGTTGCGGCGAGCCTTGTGATCTTGGTAGCGGTACGGGTCGTCGCCGAACTCGGCGAGCACGCGGGCGCCGAGCACGGTCCCGAGGCCCGGTTGGCTGAGGTAGATCTCAGCGTCCGGGTGCCGGCCAAAATT
>JAQSWW010000028.1 GCA_029266415.1 Actinomycetospora sp.
CTAGCGCAGAGCGAGCAGCACCCCGGCACCCGCGAGCGCCAGCACGGCGAGCACCACCAGCGTGATCCCGAGGACCCGGATCGCCGACCACGGGTTGCGCTCCCCCGCGCCGGGTCCCGTGTCGGGCACGTCCTGCGGCCGGGTCGCCGCGACGCGCGCGCCACCACCGCCCGAGCCGCCGCCGGTCTCGCCGCCCGAGCCCCCCGAGCCCCGCTGTCCGGGGATCACCTCGGTGCGCGCCACGGGGTCGGCCGCCGCGAAGCGCCGCAGGTCGTCGGCGAGCTCGCGGGCGTCGTGGTGGCGCATCGCCGGCTCGAGGGCGAGCGCGCGCAGCACCACGGCGTCGAGGTCGGGCGAGAGGTCCCGCAGGATCTGCCGCGGCGGCACCGGGGGCTCGCGCAGCCGCTGGGATGCGGTCTCGACCGAGCTCGGTCCGCGGAACGGCGGCTGGCCCGTGAGCAGCTCGTAGAGCGTGCAGCCGACGGCGTAGACGTCGGAACGCCCGTCGAGCGGCTCGCAGCGCACCTGCTCGGGCGAGAGGTAGGCCGCGGTGCCCATGACCACCCCGGTGCCCGTGAACCCCTCGACGTCGGCGACGCGGGCGATCCCGAAGTCCATGAGCTTCACGGGGCCGTCGTGGCAGCGCATGATGTTGCCCGGGTTGACGTCCCGGTGGACGATCCCGCGATCGTGGGCCGCGGCGAGCGCCTCGCAGACCGGCACCAGCACCGCCGCCGCCTCGCCCGGGTCGAGCCGGCCCCGGGCGGCGAGCTCCTGGCGCAGCGTGCGCCCGTCGACGCACTCCATGACGACGAAGACCTCGCCGCTGTCGCCGCCGGCGAACCCGACGTCGTGGACGGCGACGACCGCCGGGTGGTCGATCGACGCCGCCGCCCGGGCCTCGTCGCGCAGACGGCCGCCGAACTCGGCGTCGCCGCGGTGCTCGGCGGGCAGCAGCTTGACCGCCACCGTGCGGCCCAGCTCGAGGTCGACCGCGCGGTGGACCTCGGCCATGCCGCCCCGCCCGATCAGCTCCCGCAGCTCGTAGCGGTCCTTGAGGACCCGCGTCTGGCCCTGCGGAGGGTGGGGCGCACTCACAGCCGGCGGGTGCGGTTGGCGTCGCCGCCCCCGAGCAGGGCGTCGAACAGGTACCGGTGGTCGACCATGGCCTGGCGCATGTCCTCGGTGCCCGGGGACCCGTTCTCGAGCTCGGTGGCCGTCCGGTGGGCCGACCGGTAGCGCTCGACGAGGTCCGGGTGGTCCACCGAGATCATCTTGGCGCGCTCCTCGAAGCGCTCGGTGGGGTATCCGCGCTCGCGCATCACCTGCTGGACCAGCAGGTCCGCGTCCCGCAGACCCGTCGACGGCTGCTCGACGAACGTCGACTGCGCCGTGTCCCACGCCTGCCCGAACCGGTCGCGCTCGGAGCCCTCGAGCTCGCGGACCTCCAGCTCGCGGCGGCGCTTGAGCCGGGCGCGCAGCTCGCGCTCGCCATCGCGCTGGCCGTACTCGCCGACCACGCGGTCGTACTCGTCACCGAACTGGCTGCGCAGCGCCGCCCGGCGCGACCGGGACCGGCTGCGGGCGACGACGACCAGCACGATCCCGAGGACGAGCACCACGGCGGCGACCACGACGATGATCAGGACCGGATCCATTCACCCCTCCCTGCGCCCGTGCGGCTTCCCGGGCGATCATCCCACCAGGTGCCCCGCGAGCCCCGGCCCCGAGCACCGTTCGGGTGAAGATTCGCCGAACGGTACGGCCCGCTGCTCCGGACGCTCAGCCGGCGACGACCATCCAGCCCAGGACCGGCGTCGACTGGAGGTAGACGAGCACGCACATCCCCGCCAGGAACACGAGGCTCCACAGCAGCACCTTGCGGAGGATCTCTCCCTCCCGCCCGCTCATCGCCACCGCCGAGGCCGCGATGGCCAGGTTCTGCGGCGAGACCATCTTGCCGAGCACACCCCCGGAGCTGTTGGCCGCCGCCAGCAGGATCGGATCGAGTCCCGCGCCCTCCGCGGCGGTGACCTGGAGCGCGCCGAACAGCGAGTTCGCCGAGGTGTCCGACCCGGTGACCGCGACGCCGAGCCAGCCGAGGACCGGGGAGAGGACCGCGAAGAAGCCGCCGGTGCCCGCGAGCAGGCCGCCGAGCGTCAGCGTCTGCCCCGAGGTGTTCATGACGTAGGCCAGCGCGAGCACCGCCATCACGGTGACGATCGCCGTGCGCAGCTGCACCAGCACCCGCCAGTAGGCGGCGACGGCCACGCCCGGCCGCACCCGCAGGACCAGCGCCGTCACGATCCCGGCGAAGAGCAGGATCGTGCCCGCGGACTCCAGCCAGTTCAGCGTGAACGCCTGGGTCGACACCGGCCGCCCGGCCTCGGTCATGACGTTCAGCCCCGGCCAGTTGAACTTGACGGTCGTGGCGCTCAGGGCGTCGTCGATCACCGGGATCTGCTGGAGCGAGAACATCAGGATGATGATCAGGTAGGGCGCGTAGGCGAGGACCACGTCGCGGCGGGTGTCCCGGGTGTGGTCGTCGTGGTCGGAGCCCGCCGGGGCGTCGGTGCTCGACGCGCCGCCGCCCCCGGCGTCCCCGCCTCCGTCTCCCCCGCCGTCCCCGCCGGAGGTCACGCTCACCGTCTCCCGGGTGTCCTGCGGCGCGTCCGCCGGGATCTCCGCGCGCTGCGGCGGCCGGATCCGCACGAGCAGCACCACCGCGCCCGCCGCGAGCAGCGCCGCGACGATGTCGGTGAGCGCGAGCGAGATGAAGTTGGACGTCACGTACTGCGCGACACCGAAGACCAGCCCGGCGACGAGCGCCACCGGCCAGGTCTCCCGCAGGCCCCGGGCCCCGTCGACGAGGGCGACGAGGACGAACGGCACGAACACCGCGAGGATCGGGGTCTGGCGCCCGACCATCGCCCCGAGGGCCTCCTCGGGCAGCCCGGTCACCGAGGCCAGCGTGGTGATCGGCACGGCGATGGCCCCGAACGCCACCGGCGCCGTGTTCGCCACCAGGGCCACCACCGCGGCCTTGAGCGGGCTGAACCGCAGGGCGATGAGCATGACCGTGCAGATCGCGACCGGGGTGCCGAAGCCCGCGAGCGCCTCGAGCAGCGCGCCGAAGCAGAAGGCGATGATCACGGCCTGGACCCGCTGGTCGTCCGAGACCGACCCGAACGACCGCCGCAGCACGTCGAAGTGCCCGGTCGACACAGTCATCTGGTAGATCCAGAGCGCGTTGATCACGATCCAGAGGATCGGGAAGAAGCCGAAGACCGCGCCCTCGACGCCGGAGAGCAGCGCCTGGTCCACGGGCATCCGGTAGGCCAGGATCGCGACCAGCAGCGCCACGGCCAGCGAGATCAGCGAGGCCAGCCAGGCCCGGACCCGCAGGCCCCCGAGCAGCACGAACAGGGTCAGCAACGGCAGCACGGCCACGAGCGAGCTCAGGACCAGCGACCCGCCGAGCGGGGTGTCGTTCTGGACGTACACGTGCCCACCTCCCCCTGCGCGGCCCCGGCGTCGCGCGCTGGTGGCGCAGAGTGCCCGCTTCGTGCCCCGCTGTCGACACGAACGGGCGGGACACGCCCGGCGATCGCGCAGCGCGAGGGGCACACTGCGCTCCGTGGCGACGACCTCCACCGCCGACACCGGGCCACCGCCCGCCGCCGGCGGGCGCTGCGCGGGGGTGCGCTGAGTCCCCCGCCGCGGGGCATGCTGGGCCGATGGGCACCGAGCCGCTCGCCGAGCACCGCGCCCACCTGCTGGCCGTCGGCTACCGGCTCACCGGGTCGCGCGCCGACGCCGAGGACGCCGTCCAGGACGCGTGGCTGCGCTGGGACCGCCTGGGGCCCGACGGCCGCGCGCGGGTCCGCGACGTCCGCGCGTGGCTGACGACGGCCACGGCGCGCCTGTGCCTGGACCAGGTGCGCTCGGCGCCCGCGCGCCGGGAGGTCTACGTCGGGCCGTGGCTCCCCGAGCCGCTGGTCACCTCCGGACCCGACGACGTGCTCGACGCCGTCGTGGCGGCCGCCGACGTGCGGATTGCGACGATGCTCGTGCTCGAACGCCTCTCCCCCGACCAGCGGGTCGCGCTCGTCCTGCACGACACCGTGGGCCTCGGCTTCGGGGAGGTGGCCGACGTGCTCGGCGTCACCGAGCAGGCGGCGCGGCAGATGGCGCTGCGCGCCCGGCGCCGGGTCCGCGACGCGGCGGAGGCCGGCGAGCTGCCCGCGCCCGCCCCGGAGCCCGAGCAGCGCCGGGTGCTCGAGGCGTTCGTCGCCGCCCTCGCCGCGGCCGACGTGCCCGCGCTCGTCGCCGTGTTGCACCCCGAGGCCGCGATGCACACCGACGGCGGTGGGGTCGTGCGGGCCGCCCGGCGCGTGGTGCGCGGCGCCGACAAGATCGCGCGCTTCCTCGTCGCGGTCGCCCAGGACGCCGGCCCGGAGGCGCTCGCCGGGGCCCGGCCGGCGATGGTCAACGGCGAGGTGGGACTGCTCGTGCCGTCGTCACCGGCCCCGGTGGTGGTCGCCCTGACCGTCGACGGCGGCCGGGCCACCGGCGTGCACCTCGTGCTCAACCCGGAGAAGGTCCCGACCTGACCGCCGCCGACGCCGGTAGCTCGCACGACGCCGCGAAGCCCTGGGCGCGCACGCCGAGGGCGGCGTTGGCGCGGGCGCGCTGGTTCTCCACGGCGACGAGGTGGGTGAGCTCGACGAGCCCCGCGTGCCCGAGCCGGGCGTCGAGATCGGCGACCTGGTCGTCGGTCACGGCGATCGGCTGGGCGCTCATCGCGTCGGCGTAGGCCATCACGGCGCGCTCGTCGGCGTCGAAGCCGGCGTCGTCGGGGGCGCCGTCGGCCGCGGCGCGGCGCAGGTGGTCGGCGTCGAGGCCGCGGCGGATCCAGAGCATCTCGCCGAAGTCGACGCACCACGAGCAGCCGACCCGGGTGGCCGTGCGGTAGACGGCGAGGTCGCGCAGCCGCGCCGGCAGGACCGTCGCCACGCGCTCGATCAGCGACTCCGAGACCGCCGAGCTCCAGAACAGCCCGGGGTGGTGGCGCAGGGCGGCGAAGGGCTCGGGCACGTCGCCGAAGCGCCTGGCGGCGTAGCGGTACGCGAGCCGGCCGAGGAGGCCGGCGTCGCGGGCGGGGACGAGGGGGATGCGGGCCATGTCGGACCTCCATCGAGCCGTGGCGGGCGGACACCGGGAGGACGGCGCGGCCGGGCGGAACGTGACACGGTGAGCGCCATGGAGGCCGATGACTTCGCCGACGTCCTGTCCTCGGTGCGCGCGTTCGTCCGCGACGAGGTGGTGCCGCGCGAGGACGACATCGAGGCGGCCGACGAGGTGCCCGAGAAGCTGCGCGAGCAGTGCAAGGCGATGGGGCTCTACGGCTTCGCGATCCCCGAGGAGTTCGGCGGGATCGGTTTGTCGATGGCGCAGGAGGTCGAGCTCGCGATGGAGCTCGGCTGGACCACGCCGTCGCTGCGCTCGCTGTTCGGCACCAACAACGGCATCGCCGGGCAGGTGCTGCTCACCGGGGGTACGCCCGAGCAGCAGCAGGCGTGGCTGCCGCGCCTGGCCACCGGCGAGGTCGTCGCGTCCTTCGCGCTCACCGAGCCCGACGCCGGCTCGGACCCCTCGTCGCTGACCACGAAGGCCGTCCCGGACGGGGACGGCTGGGTGATCACCGGGGCGAAGCGCTGGATCACCAACGCCCCGCTGGCCGATGTCCTCATGGTCTTCGCCCGCACCGATCCGGACGCCGCGCCGGCCAAGGGCATCTCCGCGTTCCTCGTCCCCACCTCCGCGGCCGGGGTCTCGTTCTCCGAGCACGACGCGAAGATGGGCCAGCGCGGCTCGTGGACCTGCGAGGTCTACCTCGACGACGTCCGCGTGCCGGCCGAGGACCTCGTCGGCGGCGAGGAGGGTCTGCACCGCGGCTTCGTCACCGCGATGCGCTGCCTCGCGCACGGCCGGCTGCACATCGCCGCGCTCTGCACGGGCATGGCCGCGCGGCTGGTGCACGAGATGACCGCGTTCGCCACCGAACGCGAGCAGGGCGGGCACCGGATCGCGGCCTACCAGCTCGTCCAGGGCCTGGTCGCCGACGCCGTGACCGACTGGCACGCCGGCCGGGCGCTGGTCCGCGAGGCGGCGCGCGCCTACGACGACGGGTCGGACACCACGCTGGGTCCGTCGACGGCCAAGTACTTCTGCTCGGAGGCCGTCGGGCGCATCGCCGACCGCGCGGTGCAGGTGCACGGCGGCGCGGGCTACATGCGCGGCGTGCCCGTGGAGCGGATGTACCGCGACGCCCGCCTCTTCCGGATCTACGAGGGCACCAGCCAGATCCAGCAGGTGATCATCGCGCGCGGGGTGCTGGGCGGCGCTGCTCGGCCGTGAGCGATGCTTCGATCATGGCGCTAGACGGCGGAATCCTCGCGAGCCTCGCCCGCCCCGGCGCGCGGGTGGCGCTCGCCGACGGCTGCGGGAGCCCGCGCGCGGCGTACCCGGCGCTCTCGGCCCTGGCCCGCGAGCGCGGCGACCTGCGGCTGCTCACCGGCTGGCTCCCCGGTCCCGTCGACGGGCTCGACCTCGACGCCTTCGCCGACGCCCGTACGGTCATGCCCGGCTGGGGTCTGCGCCGGGCCGCCGAGGCCGGGCACGTGCGCGCCGTGCCCGCGCGGCTCTCGGCGGTCCCCGCGCTGGTCGCCGGGCCGCTGCGCCCCGACCTGCTCGTCCTCGCGGCCGCGCCCGGTCCGGTGGGCCCCGTCCTCGGTGCCGAGGTCTCCTGGGTGCGGGCGGTGATCGACCTCGGGGTGCCGCTGGCCGTCGTCCTCGACCCCGAGCTGCCCCGCGCCGCGGCCGGTCCGCCGCTGCCCGACGCACAGGTGTTCGTGCTCGGCGAGGCCCCCGGCGGCCCGCACGTCCACACCGCAGCCACCCCGAGCACCGAGCACGAGGCGATCGGGCGCCACGTCGCCGCCCTGCTCACCGACGGGGTGCGGCTGCAGTGGGCGCCCGGCCAGCTCGGGGCCGCGGTGGTGGACGGGGTGCGCGCGGCCGGGGTGCGGGTGCACGCCGACTCGGGGCTGCTCGGTGACGGCGTCGTCGCCCTCGACGAGGCGGGGCTGCTGCTCTCCGACCCGGTGGCCACCTACCTCGTCGGGAGCCCGGAGCTCTACGCCTGGGCGGACGCCCGCGGGCGGGCCGGACGGCCCGTGGTGCACCGCATCGAGCACACCCACGACCCCTCGCGCCTGTCCGCGGACCCGCCGCTGGTCTCGGTGAACACCGCGGTGGAGATCGACCACGACGGGCAGGTGAACGTGGAGGGCACCCGGACGGCCCTGGTCGGGGGCATCGGCGGGCACCCCGACTACGCCGCGGCCGCCGCCCGGTCGGTCCGCGGCCTGTCGGTGATCGCGCTGGCGTCGCAGCACCGCGGCCGGTCGACGCGCGTCGAGCGGCTCTCGCGGCCGGTGACCACCGCGTCCCACGACGTCGACGTCGTCGTCACCGAGCACGGGCCCGCCGACCTGCGCGGGCTCGACCGCGACGAGCGCCGCCGCGCCCTGGACCGGATCTTCCCGTCCTGAGATCACCGCCCGTCGGACGTCTGCGCCGACCTAGTGTGGGTAGGCCTGGACAGGCCCTGGACAGGACCCGTCCACCTCGCCGACCCCCGGAGGACACCCCATGGCCGACGGCACCGCCACGACCACCCCGACACGCGCGCACCTCGCCGCCGTGCCCGCCGAGACGCCCACCCGCACCCCGGCGCTGCCCGCGGAGGCCGAGCTGCAGCCCGAGGACGCGCCGAGCCTGCTGGCCGCCCTCGACGCCGGCGACGAGGCGGCGGTCCACGCCTGGGTGCGGGCGCACACCCCGGAGGCGAGCAGCCTGCTCTTCTACGGGATCTACCTCGGCGCCGGCATCACAGGGCTCGTCGAGTGGCCCGCGGTGCTGCTGGGGATGATCGGCCAGGTGATCGTCGACCGCCGGTTCGGCGGTGTCGAGGCGCTCGCCGCCGAGCTGCGCGCCCGCGTGGAGGGCAGGCCCGCCCGCGCCTGAGATCACTGGTCGTCCTCGATCATCCGCGCGCTGCCGCGGACCTGCCCCTCGATCCGGCGCCCGGATGCGCGTCCGGATCACTCGGCGGGCGACGGCGTCCCGAGACGTTCGCGCACGGCGCCGGCGGCCGAGTCGACGACCCGGCGGGCACGGTCGTAGCCCGGGGGCTGGCTGGTCATCACCGCGACCACCCAGCGCCCGCCGACCACGCCGACCGAGTGCACCTCCGCCCGCGACCCGATGCAGCACATCCAGCCCTGCTTCACCGGCGAGCCGGACCCGTCGAGGAAGCCGTAGCCCTGGTCGAAGCCGTCGCCGGCGACGGGGGTCGCCCGGCCCATCGCCCCGAGCACGAGGTCGCGGTCGGGGGCGGGCAGCTCGACCTGCACGTGGCGCAGCACGGTCACCATGTCGCGCGCCGAGCTCTGCACCTCGCCCCACTGCGACGGGTCCTCGGGGCTGGAGGTGTCCTCGAGCCCGAGCGCGCCGGCCACCCGCGTGATCGCGCCGGGTCCGTCGTACTGGGTCCACAGCGCGTTCATCGCCGGATCGCTGCTGGTGGTGAGCGCCGCGTTCACCAGGCGCACGTCCCGGGGACCGAGGGTCAGCTCGCCGTCGCGCTGGCGCTGGAGCATGTCGACGACGAGCAGGAGCTTGGCCAGCGACGCGGTGTCGAAGCGCTCGTCGCCGCCCGAGCCGGGGGCGAGCTCGCCGGTGGCGATGTCGGCCACGGCCACGCCGACGTCGACGTCCTCGCCGGCCGCGTCCTCGGCGGCCGAGACGACGGCGGCGAGGTCGACGGGCGGCGTCCCCGGGGCGGCGGGCGGGGCGACCGTCTCGGTGTCGTCGAGGGGCGAGAGGTCGGGGACGCTCGTCGCCCGGATCCCGGACTGTCCGGTGAGCGTGTCGACGGTGACCAGCGTGCCGGCCACCACCGCGCCGACCAGGGCCGCGCCGAGCCCGCGCGGCACGCCGCGGCCCTTCTCCCGGTGCCGCCGGGGGCGGCGCGCCTCCGGAGGATCGGGTGCGGGTCGGCGGCGCGGGGCGGGCTCGGGAGCGGGTGCCGGTGCGGGGCGGCGCTCCGGAGCGGGGCGGGGCGTCAGCACGACCGGACGGCGGGTCGCCGGCGCGGGGACCGGGTGGCCCTCGCCGGGCGTGGGTGGCCCCGGCCGGTGACGCGGCGGACCTCCGGGCAGGACGACGGGCGCCGGGGGCGGCCCGGCGTGGCGCGGCGCGGCCACGGGGCGGGGAGCGGGACGCGCGGCCGGCCGGGGTGGGACGGCGACCGCACCTGCCCCGACCAGCTCTCGGACCGCGTGCCGGGGCACGGGCGCGGTGAGCAGACCGGCAGGCGGGGGTCCCGCGGGCGCGCGGTGGCGCGCCGGGGCGGGCCCGCCGGTGCCGGGGGGACGGGAGCACGGTGGAGCCCCGCCCATGGCCGGCCGCGGCGGCGGCCGGTGGATGGTCACGAAACAATCACACCACTTCGTCCCGCGTGACCGGGCGCCCACCCGCCGTTCCGGTCACCCCGGTGTCACAGACATACCCCCAGGGGTAACCAGTCGAGCGAGGACAGGAGGCGATGGCGTTCTCCAGCGTGTTCGTCATCGCCAACAGCCTGCGGCTGCGCCGGTTCACGCCGCGGGCCACCTAGTCTGCGCGGCGTGCGCCAGGCCTTCGGGACCACCTTCGCCGTCGACGGCGTCTACCTCAACACCCCGTCGATCGGGGTCCCGCCGCAGCCCGTGGTCGAGGCGGTGGGCGCGGCCGTCGCCGCCTGGGGCCGGGCGGAGAGCGCGCCCCCGGAGTTCGACGCGGCCGTGGCGGCCGCCCGGGCCGCGTTCGCGGAGCTGGCCGGGGTGCCGGCGCCGTCGGTGGCGATCGGCACCACGGTCTCGGGCCTGCTCGGGCTCGTGGCGGCGTCGCTGCCACCGGGGGCGCGCGTGCTCACCGCGGAGCGGGAGTTCACCAGCGTCACGTTCCCCTTCGCCGCCGCCGGCCACGAGGTCGTCGAGGTGCCCCTGGCCGCGCTGCCCGAGCGGGTGGACGGGGCCGACGTCGTGGCCGTCAGCGTCGCGCAGTCGGCCGACGGGGCCCTGGCCGACCTCGCCGCGCTGCAGGGCGCCGTCGGCCCGGACACGCTCGTGGTCCTCGACGCCACCCAGTCCCTCGGTTGGCTGCCGGCCGAGCTCTCCTGGGCCGACGCCGTGGTCGCCGCCGGGTACAAGTGGCTGCTCTCGCCCCGCGGCGCGGCGTGGATGGCGCTGTCCGACCGGCTGGCCGCGCGGACCGCGCCGGTGCAGTCCGGCTGGTACGCGGGCGGCTGGGACGCGATCTACGGCCTGCCCCTGCGCCTGTACGACGACGCCCGGCGCTTCGACCTCTCCCCCGTCTGGCTCGCCCAGGTCGGCGCCGCGACGGCCCTGCCCTGGCTCGCGGAGCTCGACACCGCCGCCGTCCGCGACCACGGCGTCGGGCTGGCGAACCGCGTGCGCGACGGCCTCGGGATGCCGGCGGGCGACTCGGCGATCGTGTCGGTGCGTCGCGAGGGCGCGGCCGAGCGCCTCGCCGCGGCCGGCATCCGGGCCGCGGTGCGTGACGGCGCCGCGCGCCTGGGCTTCCACCTGCACAACACCCCGGCCGACGCCGACGCGGCCCTCGAGGCGCTGGCGTGACCTGGCTCGGGGTG
This sequence comes from Actinomycetospora sp., assembly GCA_029266415.1. GTDB lineage: Bacteria > Actinomycetota > Actinomycetes > Mycobacteriales > Pseudonocardiaceae > Actinomycetospora. The sequence continues at coordinate 10,781 of JAQSWW010000028.1, forward strand.
CTCAGCCGGGGTGCTGCTGGGGCGCGATGACCCCGCAGTGGGGGCAGTCCTCGGTGCGGAAGCGGGTCGGCGAGGCGACGCTGGGGCCCGGGCGCAGGAGCACCGCCGAGAGGACGGCGCCGCCGACCAGGAGACCCGCGCAGATGATCATCGCCGTGCGGAAGCCCGCGCTGAAGGCGACGGGGTCGTCGTAGTCCGTCCCCGAGATGCCCGCCAGCGCCGGGATCAGCGCCACCGCGAGCAGGCCCGCCGCACGGGCGATCGCGTTGTTGACCCCCGACGCGATGCCGGCGTGGCGGTCGTCGGCGGCGTCGAGGACGGTCGCGGTGAGCGGGGCGACGGTGCCGGCGAGCCCCAGCCCGAACAGGGCCACCGGCGGCAGCACGTCGACCAGGTACGACGCGCCGGGCCCGATCCGGCTGAGCCAGAGCATCGCGGCCGCGGCGAGCAGGAGCCCGACGGTCATCGGCCAGCGCGGCCCGATCCGCTGGGCCAGGCGCCCCGAGCGGGCCGAGAGCAGCAGCATGATCAGCGTGATCGGCAGCATGGCCGTCCCCGCGGCCAGCGGGCTGAACCCGGCCGAGACCTGCAGCTGCAGGACGACGAGCACGAAGTGCACGCCGAGCGCCCCGTAGACGAGCAGGGTGACGATGTTGGCGCCGGTGAACCGGGCGCTCGCGAACAGCTCACCGGGCACCAGCGGGGCGCGCGAGCGTCGTTCGACGACGACGAAGGCGGCGAGGGCGAGCACGCCGGCGACCCCGGTGCCCCAGACCGCGAGGGTCCCGCCCTCCTCGCCGGCCGCCGTGAGCGCCCAGGTCAGGGCCCCCAGCCCGGCGACGGCGAGCACGGTGCCGGGCACGTCGAGATGGCGGGCGGCGTCCGGGTCGCGGGACTCGGGCACGTGGCGCAGGGCCACCACCAGCACGATCGCCGCGAGCGGGAGGTTGATGAGGAACACCGCGCGCCACGTCCACTCGACCAGCCAGCCGCCGAGGAACGGGCCGATCGCCCCGGCCACGCCGCCGAGCCCGGACCACGCCCCGATGGCGGCGGCGCGGTCGCTGCCGTGGAACGACGCCGAGATCAGCGCCAGGCTGCCGGGCGTGAGCAGCGCGCCGCCGACGCCCTGCAGCGCGCGCCCCGCGATGAGGAACTCGACCGACGGCGCCAGCCCGCACAGCGCGGAGGCGAGCGCGAACCAGACCACGCCGATACAGAAGATCCGTCGGCGGCCGAAGCGGTCGCCCAGCGAGCCGCCGAGCAGGATCAGCCCGGCGAGGGTGAGCGTGTAGCCGTTCACGGTCCACTGCAGCGCCGCGAAGCTCGCGTCGAACTCGTCGCCGATGCGCTCGAGGGCGACGTTGACCACCGTCGAGTCGAGCAGGGCGAGCCCCGACCCGAGCACCGTCGTCAGCAGGATCCAGCGCCCCCGGGCGGAGCCCATCCGGATGTCGTCGACGGCCCCCGGGGTCTCGGTCACCGGGCCAGCATGACCGCCGCACCGGTGGGTGACGAGGTCCGGGGGACGCGATCCGCCGAGGAGGCGGACCCGGACCCGGGGCGCCGCCCGGCTACCGTGCCCTCATCGTGACGACGCTCCTCTCCCCGCTGCGCGAACTCACCACGGGTCAGACGCAGGCCACCCTGGTGATCCTCGGCGGGCTCGTCGCGCTCGTCGTCGTCGGCGTCCACGGGTCGTGGCGGCTCGCGCGCAACGTCGTGACGATCGCCCACGAGGGCGGGCACGCGCTGGTCGCGATCTGCTCCGGCCGCACGCTGACCCGGATCCTGCTGCACTCCGACACCTCCGGCGTCACCGTGTCGAAGGGCCGCCGCGACGGGCCGGGTATGGTGGCGACGGCCGCCGCCGGGTACGCGACGCCGCCGCTGCTGGGGATCGGCGCGGCCGTCCTCGTCGCCGCCGACGAGATCTCGATCATGCTCGGCATCGCCGTCGTGCTGCTGCTCGCGACGCTGATCCTCATCCGGAACGCCTACGGCGTGCTCTCGGTGGTGCTCACCGGCGCGGTGTTCGTGCTGGTCGCGGCCTACGGCTCGGCCAACGTGCAGTACGGGTTCGCGTGCTTCGTGACGTGGTTCCTCATCGTCGGCGGCCTGCGCACGGTGCTCGAGGTGCAGCGCAAGCGCTCCCGGCGCCGCGCGCCCGACTCCGACGCCGACCAGCTCGAGCGGCTCACCGGCGTGCCGGCCGGCATCTGGGTGGCCCTGTTCGCGCTGCTCGGCGTCTTCTCCCTGCTCGGGGCCGGGCGGCTCCTGGTGGTCTGGCCGCCCGTTTGACCTCCGGTCTCGTGCGCGCGTTCCCGTGCCCCGGCACGGGAACCCGCGCACACCCCGCCGGGCATCAGTCGTGGAGGAGGCAGTCGGCGCACTTCCCGCCGCCGTCCACGCGGTAGTAGAGGCAGCAGGTGCGCCGGGCGAAGCCGAGTCCGCTGGGGTGGACGGGGTCGGGCACGAAGGACCCGAGCCCGGCGAAGGAGTCGTGGACGAGGACGCCCCGGGCGAGGGTGAACGCGGCGGCGTGCAGGTCGGGGCGGGCGTCGCCCAGCACGCGCACCGCCCCGGCCAGCGCCGACGCGGCGTTGCCCCACAGGAGCCGCGCCGAGATCGACGCCCGGGCCCGGATGCCCGCGACCAGCGGGGCCACGTGCTCGCGGGCCAGCACCTCGGCCAGCGCCGCCGCGGCGTCGTCCGGGGCGGTGGCCGCGAGGTCGGTGCCCGTGAGCTGCGCGGGGTCGGCCCACAGCGGCAGCGCCCCGCCCGCCCAGGGCCGCGCGTGCAGCACCGACGCCGGCGCGAGGTCCGGGAGCACGCCCAGCGCCGCCGACGCCAGCAGCACCGACGTCGACCGCGACGCCACCGACTGCGCGAGCAGCGACGCGGCCACCCGCCGGTCGGCGCCCAGCCCGTCGGCGACCTGCGCCAGCCGCTCCCCCAGCGGGTCGGGCCCGTCGGCCGGGACCGCCAGCAGCGCGGCCAGCGGGCGCCAGGACGGGTCGGCCGCCTCGTCGTCGCGGGTCGAGACCGCGAAGAACCCGCCGACCGCGTCCACCTCCGCGAGCACGGCCCGCACGCGGTCGGGACCGGCGGTCGGGCCAGTCACGTCGCCCCCTCGGCCGGTCGCGCTCGCGCTCACAGCCACCCATGCTGGCGGACATGACCGTCGCGGGCACGCGCGGCCGGGGCGGGGGGCCGTCCCCGGCCCGCCCGCTTCTCCTTCTGGGTCGACCGCAGCGGCACCCTCGGGCCGGTCCTCCTGCGCTACGACCTGCGGGGACGCGGGGTGCGGCGCGGGGCCCGGCTCGGGGTCGACGGCCGGTGGCACGCCAGCACCCAGCCGGACACGCTGCGGTGGCTGGGCGCCGGGACGGGCGGCGCCGAGGTCATCGACCTCGAGGGGGCTCGCGAGGTGGCCCGACAGCTCGGTCTCCCCGACATCGACGTGACGGACCCGCAGGTCGTGCCCTGACGCTCCCGACACGGACGAACACGCAGGGCAACGCGCCGGGCGGAACCGGGTGGTCGGTCCTCCGCCGTTCGGGGCCACTCCGTTAGGTTCGTCGCCATGCTCGACTCCGGCGTCCGCATCGCCGCCGCCTTCCTGCCCGTGGGCATCCCGGTCCTCGTGGGCCTCGTGGTGGCCCTGCTGCGCCGGCGGGTGCTGCCCGGGGTTGCGGGTCCGGCGATCGCCGGCCTGTTCCTCCAGCTGCTCGCGGTCCTCGCCTCGACGTTCCTCGTCGCGGAGGCGGGGCTGGGCCTCTTCGGGGTCGGCCGCGACAGCCTGCTGACGGTCAGCAGCGTCATCGGCTTCGCGGTGATCGTCCTCAACGTCCTGTCCTGGACCCTGCTGCTCGTCGCGCTGTTCCGGCGCCTGCCCGCCCGGAGCACCGACCGCACGCCCACCGGTCGCCACGCCCTGCTCGACGAGCAGGGCGAGCAGGTGATCGCCGAGGAGGGCACCACGCTCCTGCCGGTCGGCGCCGCCGCGGCCGGCGCGGGTGCGGGGGTCGGCCTGGGAGCGGCCGCCGCGGGCAGCGCCCCCGCGGAGCCCCCGCCGGCACCGCACGAGGAGCCCTGGCCCGACGACGAGCCGGCGGTCACCGAGACCTTCGCCGTCGAGCCGCAGCCCGCCTCGCCAGGAGTCGACCGTTCGGACGCCGGGTCCGCCGACCTCGACCGCGAGGAGCCCCCGGCCGTGACGGCCGAGTCCCTCGACGAGGCCGCGGAGACCGAGGACGAGGCGCACGGCGACGTGGCGGAGACGCCGGACGAGCCCGCCGACGCCGACGAGGCCCGGGACGAGGACGAGGCGCCCGAGACGACCACCCTGTCGACGGCCGAGGTGGAGGACGCCCCGGTCGCCGAGACCGTCCCCGCCGACGACGTCCCCGCCGACGACGCCGACGATCTCGCGGCGGACACCACGCCGGACCCCGACCGCGAGGACGATCCCGACGACGACGCCGTCGCGGTCACGGAGTCCACGCCGGTGGCCGACACGCCCGCCGAGGACACGTCCGCCGAGGACACGCCCGCCGACCCGGCGAGCGACGACCCGTCGGACGAGGAGCCCGCGGTCACCGACACGCTGCCCGCCGCGAGCCCCGACGCAGGCACCCCCGACCGGGCCCCGACGTCCGCCGGCCACCCCTGGTTCGACCCGGCCGGCGAGTCCGAGCAGGGTGCGACCGAGCCCACGCGGGCTGGGTCCACCGAGGGCCGCTGACCCGCCAGGCGCCCGCGAGGGGCACCGTGCGCATGAGGCCTCGGGCCCGCATCACCCGCGCGCCTCGAGGTCGAGCAGGGCCCGCTTGCGCTCGACGCCGCCGGCGTAGCCGGTGAGCGACCCGCTCGCCCCGACCACGCGGTGGCACGGCACGACGATGCTGATCGGGTTGCGGCCGTTGGCGAGCCCGACCGCGCGCGACGCGGACGGCGCGCCGAGCGCGGCCGCGAGCTGGCCGTAGGTGCGGGTCTCGCCGTACGGGATCTCGCGCAGCGCCGCCCAGACCCGCTGCTGGAACGCGGTGCCCCGCAGCTCGAGCGGCACGTCGAACGCCGTCCGCTCCCCCGCGAAGTAGGCCGCGAGCTGCTCGCGGATCGCGGGCAGGGCCGCGTCGTCCCGCGCCCCGAGCGTCCCGGGGTCCGGTCCTCGGCGGTGCCCGGGCAGGTAGAGCCCGGTGAGCACGCCGTCGTCGGCGCGCAGCGTCAGCGGGCCGAGGGGGCTCTCCACCAGCGTGTGCGTCGTCGTCACCGTGGCCATCTCACACGACGAACGCCAGCACGAGCACCGCCAGGCCGGCGGGCACGTCGAGCGCCACGCACGCCTCGGCGAGCGACGGCGAGACCTGGTCGCGGTGGCGGCGCAGGTGCCACAGGTCCCAGGCGCCGTGCCCGACGAGGGTCAGCGCCGCGAGGACGAGGCCGGCGCCCGGGGCGACCGCGAGCGCCAGGAGGACCAGCAGGCCGTAGACCACGAGGCCCGCGGTCTGCCGGGCCAGCGCCGGGCGGGCGGCGCCGCGCACGACCCCGACGACCAGCAGCGCCACCGCCGCGAGGCCGTTGACCAGCACGGGCGAGACGTCGAGCAGGCGGGCCACGACGACGAGCACCGTGGCCGCGAGGACCCAGACCCAGGCCATCCACGGGCGGGAGAACGCGGCCGCGGCGACGTAGCAGGACACCGCGATGACGACCACCATCGCGAGGTCGCCGGCGGTCGCGGCTCCGCCAAGGACGACGGCGGCCGCGGCGAGGAGGCCGACGGCGATCGGCCAGCGGCGGGCGACGGCGGCGAGGGGACCGGGGCGGTGGGCGGTGTCGGTGCTCATGGCGCCCACGATGCGCCGGCGTCGCTACCCCTAGGGGGTATCACTGATGCCGTGTCCGGAATCCTGCGGACCTGGTCCGGACGGACCCGCCGCCGCTACGCTCCCGCCCGTGGAGGCCGTGCAGACCGTGATCGTCGGCTACGAGGACGCCGAGCTGCTCGACCTGTCCTGCGTCACCACCACGCTCTCGGTCGCCGGCGACGTCGGCGCCGACCCGCCCTACGCGGTGCACCTCCTCACGCCGGGCGGGCGGGCGATCACCTGCCGGCCCGGGCTGCGCCTGGACGCCCACGGCGCGCTCGAACAGCACACGGCACCGGTCGACACGCTCGTCGTGATCGGCGGCCCGGGCAGCGACGCCGCCGCCCGCGACCCGGTGCTCACCGCCCACGTCCGGCGCCTCGCCCGCGACGCGCGCCGCGTGGCGTCGGTGTGCACGGGGGCGAGCGTCCTCGCCGCGGCGGGCCTGCTCGACGGCCGGCGCGCCACCACCCACTGGCGCTTCGCCGCCGACCTCGCCCGCGCGCACCCGGCCGTCACCGTCGACCCGGCTCCGATCTTCGTCCGCGACGGCCGCATCGCGACGTCGGCCGGGGTCACGAGCGCGCTGGACCTGACCCTGTCGTTCGTCGCCGAGGACCACGGCCCGGCGCTCGCCCGGCGGGTCGCGCGCGCCCTCGTCACCTACCTGCAGCGCCCGGCGACCCAGGCGCAGGTCAGCCTGCACGTCGCCGCCCCGGCCCCCGCCGACGACGTCGTGCGCCGCGTCGTCGACCACGTCGCCGAGCACCTCGCCGACGACCTCGGCGCAGCGGACCTCGCAGCGCACGCCGGGGTCAGCGAGCGCCACCTCACCCGGCTCTTCCGCGCCCAGCTCGACCGCACGCCGGCCGCGCACGTCCGGCGCGCCCGCACCGAGGCGGCGGCGCAGCTGGTGGCGACCACCGACGTCCCGCTGGCCCGCGTCGCGGCGCGATGCGGCTTCCGGTCCACCGAGACGATGCGCACCGCGTTCCTCGACGCCTTCGGCCGCACGCCCTCGGAGCACCGGCGGGCGTTCGCGCTCAGCGCCTCCTGAGGACGCCGGCGGGCGGGTCGCAGGCCTGCTCGTGGTCGGCGTGCTCGAGCGCCTCGATCTGCAGGGTGCTGTGCTCGAGCCCGAAGCGCTCGCGCAGCAGGTGGGTCGCGCGGTCGAGGACGCCGTGGGGCCCGCAGTCGGCGGTGGTGCAGCCCGCGTCGGAGATGACGAGGTGCGCCGAGACGGCGGGGCTGCGGTCGTTGATGGCCCAGACGTGCAGGTCGTGGACCTCGGCGACGCCGTCCACGTCGAGCAGGGTCGTGTGGACGTCGTCGACGTCGATGCCGGCCGGCGCACCCTCGAGCAGGACGTGCCCGGTCTCGCGCAGCAGCGCGACCGTGCGCGGCAGCAGGATCGCGACGATCACCAGCGAGGCGACGGTGTCGGCGTAGGCCCAGCCGGTGGTCAGCGTGATCGCCGCCGCGGCGAGCACCGCGACCGAGCCCAGCGCGTCCCCCAGCACGTGCAGGGCCGCGCCGCGCACGTTCATCCCGCCGCCGCGCCGGAGCACCGCGAGCGCGACGACGTTGCCGACGAGGCCGACCAGGCCGTAGAGCAGCAGGCCCCCGCCGGGCACCGCGGTCGGCGCGGCCAGGCGGTCGACGGCCTCGACGGCGACCCACACGGTGACGCCGAGGAGCAGGACGGCGTTGAGCGCGGCGCCGAGCACCTCGGCGCGGCCCAGTCCGAAGGTGCGCCGCCGGCTCGGGGGCCGCGCGGCCAGCGCCGAGGCGGCGAGCGCCGTCCCCAGCGCGACGACGTCGGTGCCGACGTGCCCGAGGTCGGCGAGCAGGGCCAGCGAGCCGGTGAGCACCGCGCCCACGACGCCGACGACGCCGACGATCGCCGTGATCCCGAGCGCGAGCGCGAGCCGGCGACGGTCGTCCTCGCCCGCGTGGCCGTGCCCGTGACCGTGTCCCACACCCCCGGACGATACATGCGTACATCTGCATGTGCGGGTCGGGATCGTCACCCGGTGGTGGCGCCTAGAGTGTGCCGGTGGCCGTGAACCCTTGGCTCGCCGTCACCGGCGGTACCGCCGGCCCCGGCTACGCCGCCCGCTTCGCCGCCCTCGAGGCCGCGGGCGAGGACCTGCACGGCGAGGCCCGCCGCGTGCACGCCCTGCTCGGCGGCCGCCCGTCGGCGGTCCTCGACGCCGGCTGCGGCACCGGGCGCGTCGGGATCCACCTCGCGCGCCTCGGGCACCACGTCGTCGGCGCCGACCTCGACGCCTCGATGCTCGACGAGGCCCGCGCCGCGGCGCCCGACCTCGACTGGCGCCTGGTCGACCTGGCCGAGCCCGGCGCGCTGTACCTCGACCACCCCCTCGACGCCGTCGTCGCGGCGGGCAACCTGTGGCCGCTGCTCACGCCCGGCACCCACGCCGACGTCGTCGCCGCCCTGGCCCGCCCCCTGCGCCGCGGCGGGCTGCTCGTCGCGGGCTTCGGCCTCGACGACGAGCACGTCCCGTTCACCCTGCCCGACGACGTCGCGTTCCCCGGGCTCGACGACTACGACGCGGCGTGCGCGGCGGCGGGACTCGTGCTCACCGACCGCACGGCGGACTGGGCGGGCGAGGAGCCGTACACGGGCGGCGGTTACGCCGTCAGCGTGCACACGAGGACCGACCCCCGAGAGGAGGCACCCTGATGGCCGTCGACCCGCGCGGGCGCGACCTCAAGACGTTCCTGGCCGACGACCCCGGCGGCCCGGTGGTCATGCTGAACCTGCTGCGCTTCCGGCCCGACACCGAGGGCGGACACGCGGCGGCCCGCGACTCCTACACCGCCTACCTCGCGCACTTCCGCCGGTACGCCGAACCGCGCGGCGCCGAGATCCTCTACCTGGGCGAGGGCAGCACCGCGCTCGTCGCCGAGGAGGGCCAGGCCTGGGACGCGGTCCTGGTCGTGCGCTACCCCAGCCGGCAGGCGTTCAGCGACATGGTCGCCGACCCCGCCTACCAGCGGGGCACGCACCTGCGCTCCGGCGCGCTCACCGAGGCCGTCCTGCAGGCGACGACGCCCTGGACCCCGCCGGAGCCCGCGAGCGAGGCTCCCACCACGTGACCGACACCGACCCCCGCGTCCTGCTCGCGGTGTTCGTCGTCGCCCTGGGCGTCACGGCCCTGGCGCGCCGGTACGCGCTGTCCGCCCCGCTGCTGCTCGTCGTCATGGGGCTGGCGGCGTCGTACGTGCCCGGGGTGCCGATCGTGCCCCTGGAGCCCGACCTCGTCCTGTTCCTCGTGCTCCCGCCGCTGCTGTACTCCGCGGCGCTGCAGAGCTCGACGCTGCGCCTGCGGGAGAACCTCAAGCGGATCAGCCAGCTCGCGGTCGGGCTCGTCGTGTTCACCACCGCCGTGGTGGGGCTGGCGGCGTGGCTGCTGGTGCCCGAGCTGCCGCTGGCCAGCGCGCTCGTGCTCGGGGCCGTCGTCGCGCCGCCCGACGCCGTGGCCGCCGCGTCGATCGGGCGCCGGCTGGGGCTCCCCCGGCGGATCATGACGATCCTCGAGGGCGAGAGCCTGCTCAACGACGCCACCGCGCTGACCCTGTTCCGGGTGCTGCTCGCCGCGGCGATGACGACCACCGTCGGCGCCGGCACGACGATCCTCGCCGGGCTCGAGGAGTTCGCCCTCGCTGCCGTCGGCGGGGTGCTCATCGGCGCGGCGGCGGGCTGGCTGCTGCACCGCGTGCGCCTGCGCCTGGCCGACGGCGCGCTGGAGAGCGCGGTCGGCCTGCTCGTCCCGTTCGCGATCTACCTGCTCGCCGAGGAGCTGCACACCTCCGGGGTGCTCGCGGTGGTCATCGCCGGGCTCTACCTCGGCCACAAGGCCGACGAGGCCGGCTACGCCACGCGGCTGCAGGAGCAGGCGGTGTGGAAGGCGCTGGACACTCTGCTCGAGGCGCTGGTGTTCGCGCTGATCGGCCTGCAGCTGCGCGTCGTCGTCAACGGCCTCGGCGAGGACGCGGCACGCATCCTGCTGGTCTCGCTCGCCCTGCTCGGCGTGACCATCCTGGCGCGCTTCGTCTGGGTGTTCCCGACGATCTACCTGCCGCGCCTGCTGCCCCGCGTGCGGGCCCGGGGACCCGCCCTGTCCTGGCGCGGGCCGCTCGTCATCTCCTGGGCGGGCATGCGGGGCGTGGTGACCCTCGCGGCCGCCTTCGCCATCCCCGCCGGCGGCGCGAGCGGGCCCGGGATGCCCGGACGCGACGTGGTGCTGTTCGCCGCCTTCGTGATCACCGTCGGCACCCTGCTGCTGCAGGGCCTCACGCTGCCCGTCCTCATCCGGCGGCTGCACGTCAAGGACGAGGGCGGGCAGCGCGACGTCCTCGACGAGGCCGCCGCGAAGCAGGCCGCCGCCGAGGCCGCCATGCAGTGCCTCGACGAGCTCTCCGACGCGTCCACCCCGCAGGCGGTCACCGAGCAGCTGCGCGCCTGGGCGACGCACCGCGCGAACAGCCCCTGGGAACGCCTCGGGCGCTCCGACGCCGAGCTCGGCGAGGCCCCGTCCCTGGCGTTCGTCCGCCTGCGCCGCGCGATGCTCGACGCGGAGCGCCGGACGTTCGCCCGCTTCCGCGAGATGCGCCGCATCGACGAGGGCGTCCTGCGCGAGATGCTGCGCGAGCTCGACCACGAGGAGGCCATGCTCGACCGCTGAGGCCGCCGCCTCAGACCGAGGTGTTCACCTCCGGGAGCTCGAGGTCCACACCGGCCCCGGCCGAGTGCCCGGTGACCACCGGGTTCCGCGGGCTCGCGGCCACCTCGCCCGGCGCGGTGTCCGGCACGAACAGCCGCCAGTCCCCGCTGACCATCGTCGGGCGGTCGACCATGCGGGCGCCGTCGGCGTAGTAGGTCGCGCCGAGGACCATCCGCGGCTGCGTCGTGCCGTTGGCGCCGGCGGTGTGGAAGCAGAGGGTGGAGTGGAAGCTGACGTCGCCGAGGGCGAAGGGCTCGTCGTGCACGACGACGTCGGCGTCGCGCAGCGCCTCGGACACGCGGCGGTCGTAGGACGTGCCGACCTTGTCGAAGGGCAGGTCGGCGAGCAGGCGCCAGGTGTCCATCCCGCGCGCGAACGACAGCGGCCCCATCGCCGAGGGCACCGGCTGCAGCGGCATCCACGTCGAGACCACGTCGTGGGACTCGAGCGGGAAGTGGTGGGCGTCGTGGTGCCAGGGCGTCCGGCCGGCGCCGGGCTCCTTGCACAGCGCGCTGTCGTGGTACAGCCGCAGGGTCGTGACGCCGAGCAGGGCGGCGGAGATGCCCGCGATGCGCGGCGAGAGCACGGCCGCCCGGACCAGTGGATCCTCGAGCCACATCATCTCGCGGGCCCGCAGCCCGGCGCCGCCCGTGGTGGCGAGCAGGTCGGTCAGGCGCCGGCGCAGCACCTCGGCCGCGCCCGGGGAAACGACCCGGGGCAGCACGACGAAGCCGTCGGCCGCGAAGGCCCCGACGGCGCCGACGGCCAGGTCGTAGGGCTCGGCGAGCTCGGCGATGATCGTCGCCTCGTCGGGCAGCGGGCCCGGCACGGGGGCCGGGACGTCGACCAGGGTCACCGGTGCGTCGTCGGCGGCCAGGGACATGTACCAGTCCCACCACTGCCCGTTGTCGCCGTCCCAGGCGGGGGCGACGTCGTCGGACCCGCCGGCCGCGGTCGCGGCGCTGAGGTACGGGTTCACGCCCCGGCCTCCCACGTGATGACGTCGACGACCTGGCCGAAGCGGTACCCGTCGTCGCCGAGGCAGCCGGACAGGTAGGCGCCGACGGCTCCCTCGGCCTCCATCCGCTCCAGGGACACCGAGTCGTCGAACACGCAACGCTGCAGGAAGCCCTCGACGACGGCGCGGTCGGGGTGCGCGACCTCGTAGCGCAACGTCGTCACCGTCGGCGTCGCCCCGGCGGCGGTCAGCGCCCGCCGGACGTGGGCCGCGCCGGTGAAGGGGGCTCCGCCGGCGCCGAACGTGCTGCGGAACGCCTCGGCGAAGCGCAGGTAGTGCGAGGCGGAGGTCGCGTGGACGATCGCGCCGAAGCCACCGGGCCGCAGGGCGGCGACCATCCGCGCGATCCCGGCACCGATCTCGTCGGGCGGGACGGCGTAGAGCGCGTGCGTGGCCCAGGCGACGTCGAACCCGCCGACGACGGCGGGGAGGTCCTGGATCCGGACCTCGTGCTCGGCGTGCACCGCGAACGGGGCGGCGAGCACCGAGCGGGCCTCGGCGATCGAGAACGGGGAGGGGTCGAGCAGATCGACCTCGACCCGCACGTCCCCCATCGCGGCCGCGAGGCCCTGCCGGATCAGCTCGGCCGGGAACTTCCCGCTGCCGCAGGCGACGTCGAGCACCCGCACGCGACCGTCGGTGGCGTGGCCGCGCAGGTCGGTCGCCCAGTCGCGGGCGGCCACCATCTGCCGGTAGTCCTCGGCGGCGAGGGCGTAGAAGGCCTCCATGCCCGCCCGGCCGTCCTCGGCCCAGTGGGTGAGACTGCGTTGTTCCGTGGTGCCCGATGGGGGCATGGGTCGGCGAACCCTCCGTCACCGGCCACGACGGCCGGGCGCTGGCGTGCGCACCGGGGTGCGGTCGTCGCCGGCCGGGCCCGGGACGGGCCGGCTCGGGCGGGACTGCCTGAACAGAACCACGCTCCGTCCGGTCCGGCAGCGCGAAGTCGCCGGCGGAGGTCCGTCAGACCTCCGTCTTGAGGATGCAGATGGCGAGGTGCGCCGCCTCGACGGCCTCGCGCGCCGCCCCGCCGATCGCCGGGTCCGCCGCGGCGGCCACCTTGGCGCTGTCGGCGGCCTGCTCGAGCTCGATGACGGCGTCGCGGGTGCCTTCGTCCGGCGTGGCGCCGGCCTTCTCGGCCTTGCTGTCGAACTCGCGGACGACCGCGACGGTGACCACCGAGGCTCCCTGGTCGTCCTCCACCGCACGGCGGCAGTCGGAGATGCGGGCCCGGACGTCGTCGAGGCGGGACCTGAGGTCGGTGGTGGCGAGCACGGCGTCTCCCGGCGGTCGTGGTGGTCGCGTCCCGTCATTGAGGCCGCGACGTGACGAGTCCGACAGGTCGGGATGTACGTACGTCACGGACCGCGCAGGTCCGGTGACGGCAGCAGCCCCAGGACCTGGGCGCGCTGGACCGCACCCAGCCGGTCGGGGACGCCGAGCTTCGCGTAGACGCGCTGCAGGTGCTTCTGCACCGTCCGCTCCCCCACGACCAGGCGCCGGGCGATCGCCCGGGCCGTGCTGCCGGTGGCGAGGAGGTCGAGCACCGCGCTCTCCCGCGGGGTGAGGCCCACCTGCGCGGCCGTCGCGACGGCGTGCTCCCCGGTCCGGACCGACCACCGGGCGTGCGCGGCGATCTGGCGGTCGAGGGCGGTGAACACCCGCTGCAGGCGGGCGGCCGTGGCCATCTCGGCGGGCGAGAACGGCTCGACGCGCCCCACGAGGAAGGCCCGGTTCGTGAGCGGCCCCGAGCACACCGGCAGGGAGAGCTGCGCGACGACGTGGTCGCCGATCAGGTCGTGGCAGACCGAGCGCCAGCGGTCCTGCGCCCGCCGGCCGGCGAACCGCTCCGGCACGTCGCACACCTGCATCACGTCGCCGCGGCCCGACGCGAGGTAGTAGCGCAGCAGGGGGTGCTCCCGGGGCGCGTGCTCCCGGCCCCATCGCTCGACCTCGGGGTACCGGGCGCCGTACAGGTCCGCCGGCCACGCCTCCTGACGGATCCGCCCGCACGGGCCACGGTCGTTGAACGAGCCGGCCGGGGCCGCGAAGGTCGCGGCGAGCAGCGGCAGGACCTGCTCGGTGGGCCAGCCGATCAGCGGCCGACCCACCATGTCGGCGACGAGTTCCAGCCACTCGCCGTCTCCCGGGGGTGTTCCCATGGCCGACTCCGTCGCCGCCGAGCGCTCGCCCGACGAGGATCCACCCTGAGCGACCGGATCGGAACGTCGCATCACCCGCCCGGCCGCCGCCGTCACCCGGTCGGCGCAGGCTCCCGGACACGCACCTCGACCGGCATCGTCAGCAGGGCGTCCAGCACCCGCTGCTGGCGGCGCAGCGGCAGGCGCGCGAAGAACAGGAGGTCCAGGGGGTACCAGAGCCCCACCCACGCGATCACGAGGAACACCCCGTTGCCCAGCAGGTTCTGGAAGAACTCGGGCACGTCGGGGGCGAGGAAGTCGGTCGAGAACAGCAGGCCGATCAGGAACAGCGGCAGGCCCGGGCGCAGCGACGCCCAGCCCTGGCGGCGCAGCACCGCGGCCTCGCGCTCGGTGGCCTCGAGCCGGCGGCGGCACCAGCGCCGCAGGGCCGTGACCAGCAGGGTCTCGGTCGCCGCTCGGTCGGCGCCGATCTCGGCGGCGGGCAGCGTGAGCACGAGGCGGTCGCCGCGGCCGACCCGGCCGCGGGTGAGCAGCTCGTCGAGCACCTCGTCCGCACCCGGCACCGTCCGCGCGTCGTCGTCCTCCAGCAGCGTCGCGGGGTCGACCGCGACCAGGTCCCCGGGGCGCCGCAGGTGCACCACCACCGGCGTCCCGCTCACAGCGCCCACCGCCGGTCGGTGGTGAACGCGACGACGACCGACCGCTCGTGCCCGAGCGCGGCGAGCCGTTCGTGCAGGGCCTCGCGCACCTCGTCGCAGTCGGCCACCGTCGTCACCGCCGACTCCTCGCCCACCACGTAGTCCACCTCCACGTCGACGCGGGCCCCGACCTTCGAGGCCCGCAGGAACGACTCGGCGAGCCCGAACCGCTCGCGCACCGCCTCCACCGCGGCCTCGAGCTCCGCGCGCGTCTCCGGCGGCGGGGACATCGCGAGGATCTCCCGCATGCCCCCGCCGATCAGCCGCGCGGGCACCCGCAGGAACAGCACCGAGACCAGGACGACCATCGCCGGGTCGACGTAGGCGGCGATGTCCGGTCGTCCCGCCGCCATCAGCACGGCGGCGATGACGAACCCGACGAGCACCCCGACCGAGAGCAGCGTGTCGCCCACCCACTCGGCCGCCTCGGCGCGCACCAGGTCCGACCGCCCACCACGGCGCATGAGGAGGGTGACGACCCCGCCGCCCGCGGTGGCGATGACGGCGTAGAGCAGGGCCCACCCCGTCGCGACCTCGCGTCCGCCGGCGAACAGGTCGGCCACCCCGCCGACCACGGCGTAGACGCAGAGCGCGCCGAGGGCGAAGGCTTTGACCACCACGGTCACCGGCTCCCACACCTCGCGCCCCCAGGGGTAGCGCTCGTCCGCCCCGCGGCGGGAGGTGCGCAGCGCGAGGACGGCGAGCACCGAGAGCCCGATGCTCGCGAAGGAGTAGAGCCCGTCGAACACGATCATCGACGAGCCGCTGAGCACACCCCACACCGACGACAGCACCGCGAACGCGGCTGACGCCCACACCGAGAGCAGCAGCAGGCGCCGGTCACGGGCGCCGGCGTCGTCGGGATCTCCGTCCACACGGGCGATCGTGACGGTCGGCGACGTCGGCGTCGAGGTCTCGATCACCCTGAGGATTGTCTTTCCGGGTCCCGGCCCGCAGACTCGGTGTCGATCTCACCCGTGCGGCCGCACCGGGCGACGAGTTCGTCGCGATCCGTGACCACCAGGAGTTCGCCATGACGGTGACCGCGCCTGCGGAGACCACGCCGACCCGGTCCCGGACGAGCGAGGTGGGGGCGCGGGCCCTCGCGGTCGCCCGCCGGCGGCCGGTCACGGCGGTGACGCTGCTGCTGATGGTCGTCGCCGGCATCGCCACGGGCGCGTTCTGGAGCCCGCTCGCCGACCGCTCCTGGGGCTCGACGGTCGCCACCGGGGTGCCGTCGCTGGCGGAGGGCCACGCGTGGACGGTGGCCTCCGCCGCCCTCGTCGGCGCCCACCCCGTCGGTGCCTGGCTCGGCCTCGTCCTCGTCGCGCTCGGCGTGGGCTGGGGCGAGGGCCGGCTCGGCTCACGGCGCACCGCGGTGGTGCTCGTCGTCGGCCAGGTCGCCGCGGTCGCGGTGACGATCGCGCTCGTCGCCGCGCTCGCGGCCACCGGGTGGGTGTGGGCGGTCGCCGTCGCCGGGGCCCTCACGGCCGGGATGTCGGCCGGCGTGCTCGCGGTGGTGGCGGTCGCGTCGGCGACGCTCGCCGCCCCCTGGCGGCTGCGGCTGCGCCTGGTGCTCGTCGGCGTCGCAGGGGTGGGGCTGCTGTTCCTCGGCCACCTCGCGGACGTCGAGCACGTGCTCGTGCTGGCCGTCGCCCTCCCTCTCGGGCGCCGGATCGCGCGGGCCGGCGAGGTCCCCACCGGCCACCCCGGGCGGCGCGAGTGGCGGCTGGTCGCCGCGGTCGGGGTCCTCGTCATCGCGGCGATCCGGGTGCTGACGCTGGTGGTGCCGGTCGTGGGGCCGCTCGGGAACACGGCGTCGGACTCCACCGTCGTCGAGACCGCGATCTCCGTGGCCGTCTCGCTGCTGCTGGCCGAGGGCCTGCGCCGCGGGCGCCGCCTCGCCTGGGTCCTGGGGCTCGTCCTCGGCGGCCTGTACGCGCTGCTCGGGCTGTTCGTCGTCGGCGCCGTCGTGTTCGCGCAGCTCACCGACCAGATGGACCAGATCGAGCTCGTGGGCCTCGCGGTGTTCGTGCCCAACGCCGTGCTGTGGTCGGCGCTGCTGGTGTGGCTGGTCGTCGGCCGGCACGCCTTCGCGGTGCCGTCGCGGCGGCGCCTGCGGCGGCGGGAGCGGGGCGCCGGCACCGGCCCGGAGGTCGCCCGCGAGGCCCTGCACCGCCACGGCGGCTCGACGCTGTCGTGGATGACGACGTGGCCGGAGAACCGCTACCTCACCCACGATGCCGGGGACACCGACGGCGGGGTCACCGCGTACCGGGTGCACGCCGGCGTCGCGGTGGCCCTCGGCGACCCCGTCGTCGCACCGGCCGACCGCGCCGCCGCGCTCGAGGACTTCCGCGCCATGGCCGAGCGCGCCGGCTGGGTGCCGTGCCTGTTCTCCACCACCGCCGAGCTCGCCGAGCAGGCGCGCGCGGACGGGTGGCGGACGCTGCAGGTCGCCGAGGACACGCTCATCGACCTCGACGGCCTGGAGTTCAAGGGCAAGCCGTGGCAGAACGTCCGCAGCGCCTTCAACCGCGCGGGCAAGGCGGGGATCACCCACCGGATGGTGCGGCTCGACGAGGAGCCGCGCGCCGTCGTCGCGCAGGTGCGGGCGATCTCCGAGGAGTGGGTGGGCGACAAGGGCCTGCCCGAGATGGGCTTCACGCTCGGCGGGGTCGAGGAGGCCCTCGATCCCGAGGTCCGCACCGGGCTCGCCGTCGACGCCGAGGGCACGATCCACGGGGTCACGTCGTGGCTGCCGGTGTACGGGCCGGGCGGGGCGGACGGTCCCGAGATCGTCGGCTGGACCCTCGACGTGATGCGCCGGCGCCAGGACGGGTTCCGCGCCGTCGTCGAGTACCTCATCGCCTCGGCGTGCCTGACGTTCCAGGAGGAGGGCGCCCGGTTCCTCTCGCTCTCCGGCGCGCCGCTCGCGCGCACCGAGGAGGCCGAGGGCGCCGACGTCCTCGACCGCGTGCTCGACCGCATGGGCGCGCTGCTCGAGCCGTACTACGGGTTCCGCTCGCTGCACCAGTTCAAGGCCAAGTTCCAGCCCCGCTACGCGCCGATGTTCCTCGTCCACCGCGACGAGGCGGACCTCCCGCGCGTCGGGCTGGGGATCGGGCGGGCGTACCTGCCCGACGCCGGCGTGCGGGACCTCGTGGCTCTGGTCCGCAGCTGATTACAGTCGGGCCCATGGCGGACGACGAGACCCTGCAGACCATCCACACGCTGGTCGACGAGGAGCACCGGCTGCGCTCCCACGGCGAGAAGATCGACGACGACGATCGCGCCCGCCTGCGCGCCATCGAGGAGCAGCTCGACCAGTGCTGGGACGTGCTGCGCCGCCGCCGCGCGGGCCGCGACTTCGGCGGCGACCCGGGTGAGGCGACCGAGAAGCAGGTGCACGACTACCTGCAGTAGGGCCGACGCGTCGCGGAGCGGCGGTCAAGGCCGGTGGGCTAGGTGGGGACGCGTGGTCGTCCGCCGGGTCGGGGTCTCTGGTCGGGGTCGATCCCAATGCCGTTGACTTAGGCGGCGGGCTTCTCGATGTTGATCTGTGGTGGTCCTCGGTGGATCGTTTGCTTGTGGCTCGCCCTCTTGATGAGCTTGTC
>JAQSWW010000029.1 GCA_029266415.1 Actinomycetospora sp.
GGTCGATCGTCACGGCCTCGACGTCGGCGGTCTTCATCATCGCCTCGATGCCCGCGGCGAGCGCCACCACGCCGCGCGTCTCGAGGATCCCGATCGCCCCGCTGCCCCGTTCGGCCACGACTAGCTCCCCACCATCGACATGTCGCCCGCCAGCGCCTGGACCGGCGTGCACGGGCTCGCGAACACGATCGACTTCACGGTGCGCCCGGAGACCGCGCGGGCGACCTCCTCGCCGACCTCGACGGCCTCCTCGACGGTCGCGAGGTCGCCCGTGACCGCCACGGCGACGAGCCCGCCGCCGAGCCGCACCGCCCCGCGCACCTCGACGTCGGTCGCCTTGACCATGGCGTCGACCGCGTCGAAGACGGGCACGAACCCCTCGGCCTCGATGAACCCCACTGCCCGTGCCATCAGGTCTCCTCCTGGTTGCCCCACCACACGACCGCCGCGCCCGTGCCCCAGATCGGGCCGTAGGCGAGGACCTCGCCGGGCCGGTCGACCGCCCCGGCTCCGTCGAGGAACGCGAACGCGCGGAACTGGCTGTCGGCCTGCGCCGCCTCGCCGAACTGCGGGCTCATCGCGAGGACCTCGGCGCGGTCGCCGGCCCGGATCGCGTCGAGGACCTTCCGGTTCCAGCGGTCGTGGACGTCCTCGACGCGGTCCTCGGCCGGGGTGATCCAGCGCCCGGTCAGGCCCGAGGACAGCCCGCTGACCGCGACCACCCCGAGCCGGCGGCCCAGGTCCCGCGCCGCCCGCACCCCGGCGCCCGCGACCGCGGCCATCGCCGAGGGGTCGGCGTACAGGTTGCACGAGACCATCGCCCAGCGGCCCTGGTTCCGTGGGTCGAGCAGGCGGGAGGCGACGATCGTGCCGGTGTCGACGGGGAAGCCGTCGTAGAGCGTGCGGCGGGCCTGCATCCCGGCGGCGTCGATCGCGTCGGCCCAGCGGTGGGCGAGCTCGGTGTCGACGGCGAGGTCGTGCTCGAGGTGGCCGAAGTCGTAGCGGTACCAGTTCTCGTCGGTGCGCCGGCCGCGCAGCCGCGCGTCGCACTGGACCTGGTGCCCGAGGACGGTGAACCACTGCGTCGAGAGCAGGAGAACGGTGTCGACGCCCGCGGCGCGCAGGCGGTCGCCGACGGTGCGGGTCGCGGTCGCCAGCTCGGCCCAGCTCGGGGCGGGGTCGCCGGCCAGGAGGTGCGGCATCGCCGGGACGAGCGCCGCGGGGATCACGGGACCCACTCCACGACGGCGTTGCCGGTGGCGATGACGGTGCCGTAGGCGAGGACGTCACCGGCGATCGCGGGCCAGCCCATCGCGGCGAGCAGCCAGGTGAGGCTGCCGGCCTTGGTCTCCGACGACGTCGCCTCGATGTGCTTCGGCACCGCGTCGCGCAGCCGCGAGGTCGGGCCCTCGCGGATCGTCTGCAGCAGCTCCATGTCGCCCGCGTACTGGGCGTGGGTGAACGGACGCTCGACACCCATGTCCTCGGGCAGCTCGGGCTCGGTGTCCCAGTGCAGGTGCGACAGCGAGTTCGACGCCAGCAGCACCGCACGCCGACCGGTGCGCTCGATCGCGCGGCGGGTCGCGGCGCCGAGCGTCTCCATCTCGGCGAGCGAGGCGTCGGAGTAGTAGTACGGGTTGTTGTTGGCCGAGAGCGAGACGACCGCCAGGTCCCAGGTCGGGTTCGCCAGGTGCAGCGCGCCGATCGTCGCGTAGTCGACGCGCACGCCCTCCTCGCGCAGGGCGCTGGTCACCAGGCCGGCGCTCGCGCCCTCGTCGACGATCGCCTCGGCCAGCTGGACGTCGGTGCGGAAGTCGTAGTGGTAGCGGAACAGGTGCGGGAAGATCGGCTCGACGGAGATCCCGCGCGGGTTCGGCACGCAGTTGACGTGGTGGCCGACCATGGTGATCCAGTGCGGCGCGTGCACCACGAGCACGTCGGGGCGGTGGGCGCGCAGCCGGCGGCGCAGCTCCTCGTAGCCCCAGCGCAGGACCTCCCAGCCGCCCGTCGAGCGGGGCTCGTTCTGCGGCGGGTTCTCCGCGTACACGAGGTGCGGCGGGTGGGGCGCGAGGTAGCCCGCGACGATGCCGGCCTTCTGCTCGCCCGACGCGCGGGCCGGCGCCGGGGCCGGGCCGGCGGGCGTCCCCGCCGCACGCCGCGCACCGGACCGGCTGCTGCCGGCCGGGACCTGGAAGACGCGCGCCATGCCGGCGGACGCTAGGGCGGGCGGGCGACCCGGACCCAGCGTCGTGTCCCGCAGGGCTGGACACGGTGGGGACTGGACATGGCTGCCTGCGCTGCGGAAACTCGGCCGATGGTGTCCGCGGTCGGCAAGGCGGCCGCCCTGCTGCGCGCCTTCGACCCCGGCGTCGACGTGCTGTCCACCCGCGCCCTGGCGGCCCGTACCGGCATCGCCCGCTCCACCGTCCACGTGGTCGCCGCGACGCTGGCGGCCGAGGGGCTCCTGGAGACCGTGCCGGGACGCGGGTGGCGGCTCGGACCCCTGCTGGTCGGCCTGGCCGGCCAGATCATCGAGCGCACCGGGCTGGTCGCCGCCGTCGAGGGCTCCCTCGGAGGTCTGCTGCGCGTGGCCGGCCAGGAGGTCCACGTCGGGCAGCTCGTCGGCGGGTGGCTCGTCTACCTCCACCGCGAGGCCGGGCCGATCCGGGCGCCGATGGACAATCGCGTCGGCCTGCGCGCCCCGGCCTGGCGGGGCGGCTGCGGGAAGGCGGCGTTGTCGCGGCTGGAGCCCGCGGAGGTCGACGAGCGGGTCGCACGGCTCTGCCGCGACGAGGGCGTGCCCGCCCCGGACCCCGCCGCGCTCGCCGACGAGCGGGCCGCCGGCCGCGCGGCCGGGTACGTGGTGTCGTCGTCGTTCCAGGCGGGCCGCACGTCCGTGGCCGCCGCGGTCGTCGACGGCGACGGCCGTCCCCTCGGGGGACTCTCGGTCGCCGGTCCGACGACGCTGTTCCCCCGGGCGGTGCTGCGGCGGACCGCGCAGGACGTGGTCGCCGCCGCGGACCGGGCCCGGCTCGCCGTCCGCGGACCCGGCGCCGC
This sequence comes from Actinomycetospora sp., assembly GCA_029266415.1. Taxonomy (GTDB): domain Bacteria; phylum Actinomycetota; class Actinomycetes; order Mycobacteriales; family Pseudonocardiaceae; genus Actinomycetospora. The sequence continues at coordinate 3,058 of JAQSWW010000029.1, forward strand.
GGCCCCGGTGGTGCCGCGTCGACGGCGCAGTCCCCGGCGCAGTCCCACGGAGCGGAACGCGGTGGTTCCACCACGGTGATCGCCGGTGCACAGTGACGCCATGAGTGCGCCCGCGAAGGTCCCGGCCGCGATCGTCGGCCCGGGCAACATCGGCACCGACCTGCTGGCCAAGCTCGCGCGCAGCGCGCGGATCGAGGTCACGGCGATGGTCGGGGTGGTCGAGTCCGAGGGGCTCGACCGGGCGCGCGCGATGGGCGTACCGGCGTCGGCGGACGGGGTCGACTGGCTGCTCGCGCAGCCGACCCTCCCCCGCATCGTCTTCGAGGCCACGTCGGCCAAGGCGCACGCGGCCAACGCCCCGCGCTACGCCGAGGCCGGCATCCGGGCTATCGACCTGACCCCCGCCCACCTCGGGCCGATGGTCTGCCCGGCGGTCAACATGCCCGACCACCTCGACGCCCCGAACGTCAACATGATCACCTGCGGTGGCCAGGCGACGATCCCGATCGTCGCCGCCGTGTCCCGCGTCGCGCCGGTGGCCTACGCCGAGATCGTCGCGTCGGCCGCCTCCCGCTCGGCGGGGCCGGGGACGCGGGCCAACATCGACGAGTTCACCGCGACCACCGCACGGGCGGTGGAGGAGGTCGGCGGCGCCGAGCGCGGCAAGGCGATCATCATCCTCAACCCGGTCGAGCCGCCCATGATCATGCGGGACACCGTGTTCTGCTCACTGCCCCCGGACACCGAGCACGACGCGGTGGCGGCCTCGGTGCACGCGATGGTCGAGCGCGTCCAGCAGTACGTCCCGGGCTACACGCTGCGGGCCGAGCCCCAGTTCGACCCGCCGTCGGAGAAGTGGGGCGGGCAGGGGCGAGTCGCGGTGTTCCTCGAGGTCAAGGGCAACGGCGACTTCCTGCCCGAGTACGCCGGCAACCTCGACATCATGACCGCCGCGGCCGCGCAGGTCGGCGAGCTGGTGGCGGCGGACATGACGGAGGTGGCGGCATGAAGCGGAGCGGAACTGCCGCGGTGAGGACAGCGGCGTGAGCCGGCCGGAGATCGCCCACGACGTCCGCATCACCGACACGACCCTGCGCGACGGCTCCCACGCCCAGGCCCACCAGTTCACCGTGGAGCAGGTCCGCGACACCGTCCGCGCGCTGGACCGCGCCGGGGTGGAGGTCATCGAGGTGACCCACGGGGACGGGCTGGGCGGCTCCAGCTTCAACTACGGCTTCTCCCACACCAGCGAGCTCGAGCTCATCGCCGCTGCCCGCGAGGAGGCCACCCGGGCCCGGATCGCGGTCCTGCTCGTGCCCGGCATCGGCACCGTCGAGGACCTGCGCCGCGCCCGCGACGCCGGCGCCGACATCGTGCGCGTCGCCACCCACTGCACCGAGGCCGACGTCTCCCCCCAGCACTTCGGGGTCGCCCGCGACCTGGGCATGGAGACCGTCGGGTTCCTCATGATGGCCCACCGCACCTCGCCGGAGGACCTGGCGAAGCAGGCCCGGATCATGGTCGACGCCGGCTGCCAGTGCCCCTACGTCACCGACTCCGCCGGCGCACTGCTCATGCACGATGCCCGCGCCCGGTTCGAGGCACTGCTCGCCGAGGTCGGCGACGAGGCCTGGGTCGGCTACCACGGCCACCAGAACCTCTCGCTCGGCGTCGCGAACTCGGTGATCGCCGCGGAGGTCGGGGTCAAGGAGATCGACGGCTCCCTGTGCGCTCTGGGTGCCGGGTCCGGGAACTCCCCCACCGAGGTGCTCGCCGCGGTGTTCGACCGCATGGGCATCGCCACCGGCCTCGACGTCACCGCCCTGCTCGACGCGGCCGAGGACGTCGTGCGCCCCTACCTGCACCGCTGGCCCAAAATGGACCGCAACGCCATCACCCAGGGCTGGGCCGGGGTCTACTCGTCGTTCCTGCTGCACGCCGAGCACGCGGGCGAGCGCTACAAGGTCCCCGTCCCCGACATCCTGCGCCGCTGCGGCGAGCTCGGCCTCGTCGGCGGCCAGGAGGACATGATCATCGACGTCGCCCTCGAGCTCGCCCGCGAGCGGGAGCAGGGCTGAGCGTGCCGGTCCTGGAGGTCCACCTCGTCGAGGGCGACCACGCCCCCGCGGCGATCGCCCGCCTGCTGGAGGCCGCGAGCCGGCGCTACGCCGAGGTGCTGGAGTCACCGCTCGAGCGCATCCGGGCCTACGCGACGCTGCACCCGCGCGAGCACTGGGCGGTCGGCGGCGCGACGGGCGGCGCGCCGGCCCCGTACTTCACCGCGGTCGTCCTCGAGGGCCGGCCGGTCGAGCAGCGCCACCGCCTCCTCGCCGACCTGACCGACCTGCTCGTCGACGTCCTCGGCGCGACCCGGTCGCGGGTGCGGGGGCGGATCATCCAGGTCCCGCCCGACGACTGGGGAATCGGGGGCGTGCCGGCCTCCGGGGCGCGGCGGGACGAGATCGCCGCACGGGGAAGATGACCGGCCGCGAGCGCGGCGCCGCACCCCGGCGGGCGCTCGACCGCGGTCGCGAGTCCTTCCGCCGGAAGAGGTGGCAGGAGGCCTACGCCGAGCTGTCGCACGCCGACGACGAGGCCGGTCTCGGGACCGCGGACCTCGAGCGGCTCGCCACCGCCGCCTACCTGACCGGCCGGGACGGGGTGTGCGACGCGCTGCGGGAGCGCGGTCACCGCGAGTGCCTGGAGCGCGGCGAGGAGGTCGCGGCAGCCCGCTGCGCCTTCTGGCTCGGCTTCGGTCTGCTGCTGCGCGGCGAGGAGATCCGGGCCGGCGGGTGGCTGGGTCGCGCACGCCGGCTGCTGGACGAGGGCGGACACGACTGTCCCGAACAGGGCTACCTGCTGGTGCCGGCCGCGTTCGCGCAGCTGGGCGCGGGCGATCCAGCGGCGGCGCACGCCACGTACGAACGGGTCGGCAAGCTCGGTGAGCGCTTCGGCGACCCGGACCTGTGCGCCTTCGGACGGCTCGGGCGGGGCGAGGCGCAGGCCGCGGCGGGCAGGTTTCCCGAGGCCGCGGCGTTGTTCGACGAGGTGATGGTCGCCGCCACGGCGGACGAGCTGTCACCCGTCGTCGCCGGCATCGCCTACTGCGCGGTGATCCAGGCCTGCCAGGAGATCCTCGACCTCCGGCGGGCCCGGGCGTGGACCTCGGCGCTGACGCAGTGGTGCGCCGCGCAGCCCGACCTGGTCCCCTTCCGGGGCCAGTGCCTGGTCCACCGGGCCGAGATCCTGGTGCTCCAGGGGGCCTGGTCGGAGGCCGCCGCAGCGGCCGGTCAGGCCTGCGAGCGCCTCGTCGCCCTCTCGGATCGCCACGAGGCCGAGCCGTCCGGGCACCCGGCGGCGGGCGGGGCGTTCTACCAGGTCGCCGAGCTGCACCGGTTGCACGGGCGGGTCGCCGAGGCGGAAGCGGCGTACCGCGAGTGCTCCCGGTGGGGCCGCCAGCCCCAGCCCGGGCTGGCGCTGTTGCGACTCGCGCAGGGCCGGGGTGACGTGGCGGCCGCGGCGTTGCGGCGCGCGCTCGCGGAGGCGCCCGCACCCGACCGGTCGGCACTGCTGGCCGCGCTGGTCGAGGTCCTGCTGGCGGCCGGCGACACGCGAGCGGCCCGCGCCGCGGCGGACGAGCTCGCCGTGCTCGCCGCACGGTCGGACGTCGAGCTGCTGCGGGCGACGGCGGCTCAGGCGTCGGGCGCCGTCCTGCGCGCGGAGGGCCGGCCGGTGGACGCGCTGGCCACCCTGCGCGCGGCCTGGCGGGGGTGGCACCAGCTCGACGTCCCCCACCACGCGGCCCGGGTTCGGGTGCTCCTCGCGATGACCTGCCGGGACCTCGGTGACGACGACGCCGCGGAGATGGAGCTCGACGCCGCCCGGCGGGTGTTCGCCGCACTCGGTGCCGCACCCGACCTCGCCCGGGTGGCCGCGCTGAACCGCGCGGTGGACCCGGTGGGCGGCCTGACCGAGCGCGAGGTGCAGGTGCTCCGCCTCGTGGCGACCGGCCGGACCAACCGCGTCATCGCCGCGGACCTGGTCCTCAGCGAGAAGACCGTCGCCCGGCACCTCGCCAACATCTTCGCCAAGGTCGGCGTGTCCTCCCGCGCGGCGGCCACGGCCTACGCCTACGAGCACGGGCTCGTGTAGCTCGCTGCACCGAACGACCCACAAGCCCTCGCACGACCTGCACATCCCGCCCGATGCGGCGCCGGGCCCGCGGTTCCTACCGTCGTGGAGTCCCGAGCCACCCGCGTCGAGGTGAGGCACCGATGTCACCACCCACACCCACCGCCCTGAGCATGACCCCCCTCGACGAGGTCGCGGACCGGCTCCGGGCCTGCCTGCGCGGCGCGCTGCTCCGCCCGGGCGACGAGGGTTTCGGGGACGCGACCCTGCTCTGGAACGGGATGATCGCCAAGACGCCCGCCCTGGTCGTTCGCCCGACCGGGACCGCCGACGTCGTCGCCGCGGTCGACGCCGCCCGCGAGCACGGCCTCGCGCTCTCGGTCCGGGGCGGGGGCCACCACATCGCCGGCACCGCGCTCGTCGACGGCGGGCTCACCCTCGACATGTCAGCGCTGCGCGGGGTCGACGTCGACCCGGTCGCCCGGACGGCGACGGTGCAGCCCGGGTGCGTGCTCGGCGAGGTCGACCGCGAGACCCAGCTGCACGGACTCGCGACCCCGCTCGGCTTCATCTCGGAGGTGGGGGTGGCGGGGCTGACGCTGGGCGGCGGCTTGGGCTATCTGAGCCGACGGTTCGGGTGGACGGTCGACAACCTCCTCGAGGTCGAGATCGTCACCGCCGACGGCCGGGTCCGGCGGGCGAGCCGGGACGAGTCCCCCGACCTGTTCTGGGCGATCCGCGGGGCCGGCGCCAACCTCGGCGTCGTCACCTCGTTCACGTTCCGCTTGCACGAGGTCGGCCCGATCGTCCAAGGCGGGCTGATCCTGTGGCCGTTCGACCGCGCCGACGAGGTCCTCGCCGCGTACCGCACGATCGCCGCCGAGGCGCCCCGGGAGCTCAGCGTCTGGATGCTGATGCTGCACGCCCCGCCGGCACCGTTCGTCCCCGAGCCGTGGCACGGGCGGAAGGTCTGCGCCATGGTCGTCTGCTTCAGCGGCGCCCCCGAGGGCGCGGACGCAGCGCTCGCACCCCTCCGGGCGCTGCCCGACCCGGTCGTCGACCTGGTCGGGCCGATGCCCTACACCAAGGTGCAGTCCTACCTGGACGACGGCGAGCCGAAGGGCCACCACTACTACTGGAAGAACGAGTTCGTCGCCGAGCTGACCGACGAACTGCTCGCGACGACGCGGGACCTGTTCGCGGAGTGCCCGATCCCGGAGGCCGAGATCGGTTTCCTCCACCTCGGCGGAGCGATCGGCGACCACGACGGTGACGACGGCGCCGTCGGCAACCGGGACGCCCGCTTCGTCTTCGGCATCACCGGTATGTGGGAACCGGGGCACCCGGGCGCCGAGGGGTTCCCCGGTTGGGTGCGGACCGGGTGGGAACGCGTCCGGCCGTTCTCGACCGGTGGGAACTACGTCAACTTCCAGACCGCCGACGAGGGCGACGAGAGGGTGCGGGCGACCTACGGTCCTCGGTACGACCGTCTGGCCCGCATCAAGCAGACCTACGACCCGGACAACCTGTTCCGGTCCAACCGCAACGTCGAGCCCCGCAGGTCCTGACGTCCATGCCTTGCGTGGTATATACCGGTTGAAGCATACTCGGCGCCGTGACCACCGAGCCCGACGCCGGGACGTGGACGGCCCTGGCGGACCCGCACCGCCGGGCCGTGCTCGGCCTGCTGCGGGAGCGGCCCCGGGCCGTCGGCGAGCTCGTCGACGCCCTGGACCTCAGCCAGCCCAGCACGTCCAAGCACCTGCGGGTGCTGCGCGAGGCGGGTCTGGTGCGCGTGCGCGCCGACGCCCAGCGCCGGGTCTACGAGGTCGACCCGGCCCCGCTGGCGGCCCTCGACGCCTGGCTCGCGCCCTACCGGCGAATGTGGTCGGACAGCCTCGACGCCCTCGCCCGGCGCCTCGAGGAACACGAGACCCGAGAGGACCCCGCATGAGCGCCACCGGCACCTACCTCGAGATCGAGGGCCGCCCGGCCCTGCGCTTCGAGCGCCGCCTGCCGCACCCGCCGGCCCGCGTCTGGACGATGATCACCGATCCGGACGAGCTGGCGACCTGGTTCCCGGCCCGGGTGCACGTGGACGCGTGGGAGGTCGGCCGGAGCGTCCGGTTCACCTTCGACGGCGAGGACGGCGAGACCGCCGGCCGGGTCCTGGCCGTCGAGCCGGTCCGCCGGCTCGCGCTCGACTGGGAGGGCGACGAGCTGGTCTTCGAGCTCGCCGGCACCGACGACGGCACGCTGCTGACGTTCACGACGCTGCTGGCCGAGCGCGACACCGCCGCCCGCAACGCCGCCGGCTGGGACGTCTGCCTCGACGCCCTCACCGGCGCCGCGGTCGACCCGCCCTCGACCGGGCGCACCCCGCCCTGGGAGGAGCGCTACCAGGAGTACGTCACGGCCGGCGTGCCCTCGGGCGCGGGGATCCCGGGCTGAGCCGCCAGACTGCAGCCCGTGACCGACCCGCTCGCCGCGCTCGACGCGGGCCCCGAGGTGTCCGACGTCGACCTCACGACGGCCGACCCCGAGCGGGTGCGCGAGCGGCTGGACCGCGGGCACGGGACGCCGTGGGTGCTGCGCCGCTGCGTGCTCGAGGAGCTCGACCTCCCCGGCGTCGACCTCGCCGGCGCGACGCTCGACCGCCCGCAGGCGGCGGGCGTGCGGCTGCGGGGCGCGGTGCTCGACGGGGCGCACGTGGACGGCGGGTCGCTGGCCGGCGCCGACCTGCTCGACGCCGACCTCACCGACGCCGTGCTCACCGGCGTCGACCTCTCGCGCGCCCGGCTCGTCGGCGCCCACCTCACCGACACCGCGTTCCGCGACTGCCGCATGGTCGGCGCCGACCTCTCGGGCCGGCGCGACCTCGCGGTCACGTTCACCGTCGACGGCTGCTCGCTCGCGCTGGCCCGCCTCGCCGACGCCCACCTGCGCGGCTGGCGGCTCGACCGCGTCGACCTCTCCGACGCCGACCTCTCGGGGGCCGACCTGCGCGACGTCGTGCTCACCGCCAGCAAGCTTCGCGGCACCGACCTCCGCCGCGCCCGCCTGACCGGCGCCGACCTCCGCGGGGCCGACCTCGGCGAGATCACGCCCGAGACGCCGGCCGTGCTGCGCGGCGCGATCGTCTCCACGGAGCAGGCCGCCGACGTGTGCCGCGCGCTGGGCCTGCAGGTGGTCTAGGTGAGCCGGTCCCCGGGGCGCAGGACCTCGGCGGGCTCGCACGCCCGGTCGCCCACCAGCAGGCGCCGCGGCCGGACCCACGCGTCGGCGGTGGCGACCACCGGGCCCTCGTCGTCCCGGTCGACCTCGCCGGGGACGTGGCCGGCCGACGACCGTCCCGTGGCCTCCGCGCGCAGGACGCCGATCTCGTCGCCGTCTCGCCCCGTCCGGGGCGTGCCCCACGGGGAGGGGTAGGGCCCGTAGTCGCAGGCGCGCAGGAACGCGAGGACCTCGTCGGCCGGCGCCGACCACGGCACCCGACCGTCGTGCGGCACCCCCCGCCCGTAGTACCGGCGGGCGGCGAGGTCCTGCGGGTGCCGCGGGATCGCGTCGGGCCCGGCGTCGAGGTGGCCCAGGAGGCGGTCGACGAGCTCCTGCCCCCGGGCGATGCACCGCACCGAGACGGTGAGCCCCGTGTCGTCCGGGGTGATCGGGAACCGGACCTCCTCGACGACGTCGCCGGTGTCGATCCCCGGCTCCATCCAGTGCAGTGTGACGCCGTGCTCCTCGTGGCCGCGGGCGATCGCCCAGCTCGGGGCGTTGAGCCCCGCGACCTCGGGCAGCGGGCCGGGATGGAGGTTGAACGCGCCGACCCGGGGCGCACCGAGGACCTCGGGGCGCACGAGGTGCAGGGAGTGGACGTTGAGCAGGACGTCGACACCCCGCGCGCGGAGGTCGTCGGCGAGGCCGGGGTCGCGGACGCGCGCGGCGGGCAGCGTCGGCACCCCGAGCTGCGCGGCCGTCGACGCGACGGTCACGCCGGCCCCCTCGGCGGGGCTCGCCGTCAGGACGACGGCCACGTGGTGGCTGCTGCGCGCGACGCGCTGCAGCGTGCGCACCCCCGCGGCCTCCTCGGCGACGAGTGCGACCTCCACCGGCGCCACCCCCTCCCCCGACATGGGTACCAGGAGGGGAGGTACGGCCAGGAACCGGGCATCGGCTCCCGGCAGACTGGCCGCGTGCGCGGACCCCTCGCCCTCGTCGCCGGCCTGCTCGTGGTGGGTGTCGTGGCCCTGGTCGCGGGCCTGTGGCTGTTCCAGCGCCAGCTCGTCTACCTGCCCTCCCCCGGCCCGGTCCCGCCGGCGGCGACGGCCCTCCCCGGCGCCGAGGACGTCGTCCTGACCGCCGCCGACGGGCCGGCGCTGGGCGCCTGGTTCGTCCCGGCGCAGGGGCCGCGGCGGGACGTGACGGTGCTGGTCGCGAACGGCAACGCCGGCGACCGGTCGCTGCGCGCGCCCCTGGCCGCGGCGCTGCGCGCGGAGGGGCTGGACGTCCTGCTGTTCGACTACCGCGGGTTCGGCAGCAACCCGGGGCGCCCGAGCGAGGACGGGCTGCTCGCGGACGCCCGCGCCGCCCGGGACCACCTCGTCCGCGAGCGCGGCGTCGCGCCGGAGCGCCTGCTCTACCTCGGAGAGAGCCTGGGCGGGGCGGTCGTGGCCCGGCTCGCGACCGAGGCGCCGGTCGGCGGGCTGGTGCTGCGCTCGCCGTTCGTCGACCTGCCGTCGATCGGCGAGCGCCTCTACCCGTACCTGCCCGTGCGGTGGCTGCTGATCGACCGCTTCCCCGTCGCCGAGCCCGTCGGCCGGGCCCGGGTGCCCACCACCGTCGTGCTCGGGGAGGCGGACAGCCTCATCCCGCCCGCCCAGAGCCGGGCGGTGGCGCAGGCGGCGGGCGGCGAGGTCGTCGCCGTGCCGGGCGCGGACCACAACGACGCCGTGCTGGGCCATGGGCCGGCTCTCGTCGACGCGGTGGTCCGGCGGGCGGAGGCGCTGGGCTGAGGTGTGAGCGCCTTTCCGTGTCGGGGCACGGGGAAGCGCGCACGAGACCGAAGGTCAAAGGCCCCGCCGCGCCCCCATGTCCAGGGCCAGGGTCGAGCCGGTGAGCGCGGCGGCCTCCGGGTCCAGGAGGGTCGCGACGGCCCAGCCGACCTGGTCGGGGGTCACGAGCGCGCCGAGCGGGGACTCGGCCCGGCGCTCGGCGAGGATCTCCTCGACGTCGACCCCGCGGGCCGTCGCGCGGTCGGCGGACAGCCGGCGGAGGCGGTCGGTGTCGGCGGGGCCCGGCGCGACCAGGTGTGCGGTGATCCCCCGGGGGCCGTGGTGGTCGGCGAGCTGGCGGACGAGGTTGGCCAGCGCGGCGTTGGTGACCCCCGCGCCCGGGACGTGCGGGGAGGGCTCGGCGCCGTAGTGCCCGCCGAGCGCGACGAGCCGCGAGCCCTCGCCCAGCCAGGGGTCGGCGGCCCGGACCAGACGCAGCATCCCGCCGACCTTGAGCGCGACCGCCGCACCCAGCGCCGCCGGGTCGACGGTGTCCAGCGGGCCGACGGCGGGGAGCCCGGCGGCCTGCACCACCATGCGCACGGGCGCATCCCGCGCCGCGAGGGCCTGGGCGATCGCCGGGCCGGCGGCGTCGTCGGCGATGTCGGCGGTGCACGTCAGCACGCCCTCGTCGTCGGCGTGCAGCGCCGCGAGCGCCTCGCCGGACCGGGCCACGGCCAGCACCGGCACCCCGCGGGCGCGCAGCCGGCGGACGATCGCGCCGCCGAGGGCGCCGGTCGCGCCGACCACGACGGCGAGGGGCTCGGCCGGGCTCACGCCGCCACCGCGAGGCGCAGCAGGTCGCGCGCCTCGGCGAACGCCGCGCCCGGGTCCTCGAGGTCGACCCACACCGTGGTCAGCCCGGCGGCCCGGGCGCCGGCGACGTTGCCCGGCATGTCGTCGAGGAACACGACGTCGGCCGGGTCGGGGTCACCGAGCGCGGAGAGCGCGAGCGCGTAGGCCCCGGGGTCGGGCTTGAGCACGCCGGTCAGCGAGCCGTCCACGAGCGGGTCGAAGAGCGAGAACAGGGGGTGGCGGGTGAGGTCGGCGTCCTCGTGGAAGGCGGCCAGGTCGTTGGTCAGCGCGGCGACCGTGCGCCCGCCCCCGGCGGCGTCCCGCATCAGCGCGCGGGCCTCGGGCCGGACGAGCCCGTCGACGGCGAGGGCGTCCTCGTCGTAGAGCAGCGCCATCAGCGCCGGGATGTCGGTGCCGCCGCCGGCGAGGACGCCGAGGCCGGCGGCCCGCTCGGCCCAGTAGGCGCGCTCGGCGAGCGTGCCCGCCAGCGCCAGTTCCCACCGTGGGTCGGGCACGGGGCCCAGACGTCCGCGCCGGTCGGTCTCCCCCGCCAGCTCGGGACGCCTCCCCCCGAGCAGCGCCATCATCTCGTGGCCCGAGCGCAGGACCACCCCGCCGATGTCCAGCAGCAGCGCGGGATCCACGGCCGCGACCCTAGGCACCCCCGGCCGGCGCCCCCAGCGGTCCGTTCGGGGGCGCGCAACGTTCGCGTTGGCGGAACGTGTTGCTTGCATCACAAGCTTGATCGGATGAACGGTGACCGGGCGCTCATCGTTCGAGGAGGAACCAGATGGCCAACGTGGTGCCGGTGGACGAGTTCGCCACGGGCGAGTGGTACCCGGGGTTCAAGCCCGAGCACTTCGAGATGCCGTACATCGTGGACGGGGCGAGCCCGTTCCGGCCCGGCGACGAGCAGGGCTTCTGGTTCCTCGACTTCCACTGGTCGCGCGGGCTGACCCCGCTGGCGGCGACGCTGTGGAGCGGCGACGGGTACTGCTGGGGCACCCAGCACGCCGCCGAGTCCCTGCCGCTGCCGCCCGGGCGCGGGATCACGGCCCGGTTCGCCGGCACCCACCTCTACGGCTGCGCCCTGCCCGAGACCGATCCCCGCGAGATCGGCGCCCGCGCCAACCGCATCGCGACCAACCTGCCCCATTTCCTGCACAACTACCGCTCGATCTGGGACGCCGGCCGCGACGAGCTCGAGGCCACCTGGCAGTACTTCCGCGGCGTCGACTTCGCCGGCACCCCCGACCTCACCGGCCTCCTCGGCCAGGCGCGGCGGTACCACAAGCGCTCGATGGAGATCCACTTCGGCGTCATGTACCCGATGCTGGCCAACTTCCTCGGCTTCTACGGCGCCTGCGCCGACATGGGGATCGACCCGGGCGACATCGGCAAGTTCCTCCAGGGCGAGGACACCAAGATCATGGAGACCGACCGCGAGCTCTACCGGCTCGCGATGCGGGCGCGCGCCGCCGGGCTCGCCGACGTCTTCGAGACCCACGAGCCCCACGAGCTGCGCGCCGCGCTCAGGCGCCACGGCGGCGCCGCCTCGACCTGGCTCACCGAGTTCGACGACTTCCTGCAGGTCTACGGCTGGCGCCAGGAAGCCACCTGCGACGTCGGCGTCCCGAGCTGGATCGAGGACAACACGATCCCGCTCGGCCTGGTGAAGACGTTCCTCAAGAAGGACGACGCCCACGACTTCGAGGCCGCCTCCCGCAACGCGCTCGCCGAGCGCGCGGAGGCGATCGAGAACGCGCGGTCGGGGCTGACGCGCGAGGAGCAGGCCGTCTTCGACGCCGGCCTGCAGTCCAACCAGGAGGCCAACTTCCCCTGGTGGCAGGACGACCACAACTACTACATCGACCTCAAGGTCATGCTGCCGCTGCGGTGGGGGTGCCAGGAGCTGGCGCGGCGCGAGGGCGCCGACCACCAGGACGACATGCTCTACCTGTTCTGGCCCGAGCTCCTGGACGTGGCGAGCGGCCGCGCGCCCTACTCCGGCGAGCTGCGGAGCCTCGTGGGCGAGCGCCGGCAGTACTTCGACCACTGGCGCGCCAAGCGCAGCGAGATGCCCAAGGTGCTCGGCACGATCCCCGAGGCGGTCGAGGACCCGGTCCTCATCGAGATCTTCGGGCTGAACCCGGGCTCGATCAAGGCCGTGCAGAACCCGGACGCCGCGAAGCAGACGGTGATGAAGGGCGTCCCGGCCGCCAAGGGCACCGCGCGCGGCATCGCCCGCGTGCTGCAGTCCTCCGACGACCTGCACCGCCTCGAGCCCGGCTCGATCCTGGTCTGCGAGTCGACGTCGCCGAACTGGACGCCCGCCTTCGGCAAGATCGCCGGCGCCGTCTGCGACGGGGGCGGCATGCTCTCCCACGCCGCGATCGTCGGGCGCGAGTACGGCGTCCCCACCGTCACCGCCGTCGGCGTCGCCACGCTCTCGATCGGCGACGGCGACGAGATCGAGGTCGACGGCTCCACGGGCACCGTCACGATCCTCACGAAGTCCACCACCACTGCGGACACGACGGCGGACACCGCGGCGGCCCCCGCGGGGGTCGCCGGGTGACCGCCGCCCCGGAGGTAGCCATGACCCTCGCCGGACCGACCGACACCACCGACCCCGCCGACGGCACGGACGCCGTGCACAGCTGCGAGGCCGTCGTCTGGCTCGACGAGGTCGACCCCGAGCGGGCGATCCGCGCCGGCGGCTCGAAGATGGGCCGGCTCGCGGAGCTGTTGCGCTCGGGGGTGCAGGTCCCGCAGGGCTTCGCCGTGACCGTCGACGCCTACGCGCGGCACTGCCGCGAGTCGGGGCTCGACGACCGCATCGACGCGGTGATCATGCGGCTCGGCGGGTCGCCGGACGACGCGGCGGTGGAGGGGGCGTCGGCGGAAATCCGTGCGATGTTCCGCGAGACGCCGGTCTCGGAGCACCTCACGAGGCGGCTGACCGAGGCCTACGAGGAGCTGTGCCTGCGCTGCGTCGACGTCAACGTGCCGGTGGCGGTGCGCTCGTCGGCCACCGGCGAGGACGCTGCCGACGCGTCGTTCGCCGGCATCTTCGACACCTACCTCGGGGTCTCGGGCATCGACCGCGTGCTCGACGCCGTGCGCAACTGCTGGGGCTCGCTGTTCACCGCCCGCGCGCTGGCCTACCGGCTGCGCCAGGGCATCAGCCACCACGCGATGCCGATCGCCGTCGGGGTCATCGAGCTGATCCACGCCCGGGCGTCCGGCGTGGCGTTCTCGGTGCACCCGGTGACCGGCAAGGCCGACCGCATCGTCATCGAGACCAGCTGGGGCTGGGGCGAGGCGATCGTCCAGGGCCTCGTCGACCCCGACCACGTGGAGATCGGCAAGTCCGACGGCCGCGTCCTCAAATACGACGTCGCGCACAAGCGGATCGTCTCGGCGTTCGACTTCGCGGTCGGCGCGGTCACCGAGATCGACATGCCGGCCAAGCTCGCCGACCGGCAGGTGCTCGACACCGAGCAGATCGAGGCGATCGCGTCGGCGGTGCGGTCGATCGAGGACCACTACGGCCACCCCGTGGACGTGGAGTGGGTGATCAGCCGGCACCGGCGCCCCGGCGACCCGGTCTGCATCGTGCAGACCCGCCCGGTGACGGTGACCGCGGCGCCCGAGGAGGCGGCCCCGGCGGCCTACGACCCGGTGGCCCTGGCCCAGAAGTACCTGTTCTCCGGCCGGCCGATCCCCGGCCGGTAGCCGTGTGACCCCCGACCGCCCAGGCGTGACGCCCGGGCGGCGGGGGAACACGCGCTCCGTCGCGCACGACCGGACGGAGGACACCATCAGCTCGTCGGCCGAGACCACCACCGGGACGACCGGCTCGGGGCAGCGCGGCCAGCGCGGGCTGCGCGGACCCGCCGCGGCCGCCGTCGTCGCGGGCGCGTTCCTCGTCACGATGCTCGGCGCGACCCTGCCGACGCCGCTCTACCCGATCTACGAACGCGAGCTCGGGTTCGGCGGGGTCATGGTCACGGTGATCTTCGCGGCGTACGCGGTCGGCGTCACCGCGGCGCTGCTGCTGTTCGGGCGGCTCTCCGACCAGGTCGGACGTCGGGCGGTGCTGCTGCCGGGGCTCGTGCTCGCCGCGGTCTCCAGCGCCGTGTTCCTCGTCCCCGACAGCATCACCGCGCTGTTCGTGGGCCGGGTGCTGTCGGGCCTGTCCGCCGGCATCTTCACCGGCACGGCCACCGCGGCCCTGGTCGACATGGCCCCGGAGGGCCGCCAGAACCGCTACAGCCTGCTCGGCGCCGCGGTGAACATGCTGGGGCTGGGCCTGGGTCCCGTCGTCGCCGGGGCGCTCGCGGAGTACGCCCCGGCGCCGCTGTACCTGCCCTACCTCGTGCACATCGGGATGGTGCTCGTCGCCGGCGTGGCCGTCTGGATGATCGCCGAGCCGATCGAGACCCCCGAGGGCCCGGTGCGCTGGCGGCCGCAGACCGTCTCCGTGCCGCCCGAGGTCCGCGGGGTGTTCGTCCGCGCGGCCATCGCCGGGTTCGCGGGGTTCGCCGTGCTGGGGCTCTTCACCGCCGTCTCCCCCGCCTTCCTCACCCAGGTGATCGGGCAGCCGGACCACCTCGTCACCGGCCTCGTCGTGTTCACCCTGCTCGGGGCCTCGACGGTCGGGCAGGTCGGGTCGTCGCGGGTCGGCCTCCGCCCGGCCCTGCTGATCGGCTGCGCCGCCCTCGTGGCCGGCGTGCTCGTCGTCGGCACCGGGCTCGCCCTCGCGACGCTGTGGGTGCTCGTCGCCGGGGCCGCGGTGGCCGGCCTCGGGCAGGGCATGGGCTTCCGCGCCGGCCTCGGGGCCGTGAACGCCGGCAGTCCGCCGGAGCGGCGCAGCGAGGTGGCGTCGAGCTTCTTCCTCGTCCTCTACGTCGGCATCTCGCTGCCGGTGATCGGCGAGGGCGTCGCCTCCGCGGCGTTCGGGCTGGTCACCGCAGGCGTCGTCTTCGCCGGGATCGTCGCGGTGCTGGGCCTCGTCGCCTTCGTCAGCCTGCTGCGGCAGCGCCCAGTCGCCGCGTGATCACCTCGGCGGTGTCGGTGACCAGGGTCGTGTAGCGGCGCAGGGTCGCGGCGGCCGCCCGGTCGACCGGGACCGCCACGCTCACCGCCGCCACCGCCTCGCCGGCGCCGTCACGGACCAGCGCGCCCACCGACACCACGCCCAGCCGGCTCTCCTCGCGGTTGTCGGCCCAGCCCCGGTCGGCGATCTCGCGCAGGCGCCGGCGCAGGGTCGCCGGGTCGGCGATCGAGTGCGGGGTCGGGCGCTCGGGTGTCCAGTGCGCGAGCCGCGCGTCGAGCTCCTCGGGCGGCAGCGCGGCGAGCAGCACCTTGCCCGTGCTCGTCGTCGTCGCCGGCAGCCGCATCCCGACGCGGGCGAAGATCCGCAGGGTGTGGGGGCTCTCCAGCCGCTCCACGTACACCGAGTCGAGCCCGTCGAGCACCGCGAGCTGCACGGTCTCCCCCGTGGCGTGGCGCAGGCCGGCCATCGCGGGCATCGCCGCCTCGTGCAGGCCGACGTGCGGGGCGACGCTGGCGCCGAGCTCGTGGACCGCGAGCCCCAGCCGGTAGGTGCCCGCGGGCCCGCGCTCGAGCAGCCGCTCGTCCGCGAGCGTGGCCAGGAGCCGGTGCACGGTGCTCGTGC
This sequence comes from Actinomycetospora sp., assembly GCA_029266415.1. Taxonomy (GTDB): domain Bacteria; phylum Actinomycetota; class Actinomycetes; order Mycobacteriales; family Pseudonocardiaceae; genus Actinomycetospora. The sequence continues at coordinate 18,718 of JAQSWW010000029.1, forward strand.
CCAGCCCCAGCCGGCGGGCCAGCTCGGCCACGCCCAGCTCGCGGTCGGCGATCGAGAACTCCTTGAGCAGGCGCGCGGCGTTGCGCACCGAGCCCAGCTCCCAGCTCGGCCGTCCCGCCATGCGGGACACGCTAACCGGAACGTGCGGCGCCGTCAGCGGACCGACGCCAGCTCCCGCCGCACCGCCAGCGAGAGCCCCGCGGCCACGACGCACAGCGCGCCCGCCGACCACCACGCGCCGTCGTAGGTGCCGGTGACGTCCCGGATCAGACCGGCGCCGACCGCCGCGATCGCCGAGCCGATCTGGTGGGCGGCGAACACCCAGCCGAAGACGATGGGCGCGCGGGACCCGAAGCGCTCGCGGCACAGGGCCACGGTCGGCGGCACCGTGGCGACCCAGTCGAGGCCGTAGAAGACGATGAACGCCCACAGCGGCGGCGCCGCGGTCGGCGCGAGCAGGAACGGCAGGAACGCCAGGGACGCGCCGCGCAGCACGTAGTAGGCGGCGAGCAGCTTGCGCGGGTCGACGCGGTCGGTGAACCAGCCCGAGGCGATGGTGCCCACGACGTCGAACACGCCGACCACCGCCAGCAGCCCGGCCGCGGTGGTGGCGGGCATGCCGTGCTCGTGGGCGGCGGGCACGAAGTGGGTGTTGAGCAGCCCGACCGTCGTCGCCCCGCAGATCGCGAACCCGCCGGCGAGCAGCCAGAACGTGCCGGTGCGCGCGGCGTCGCGCAGGACGGTGAGGGTGCGACGGAAGGCGCCGCCGACGACGACCTCCTCGGGCGGCTCCTCGCCCGGGTCCGCGCCGTGGGCGACGGTGCCGACGTCGGCGGGCCGGTCGCGCAGGAACAGCAGGACCAGCGGCACCACGAGCAGGGCGCCCGCCGCGATGAGCAGCGACGCGCCCCGCCAGCCCACCGACCCGGCGAGCGAGGCCATCAGCGGGAGGAACACCAGCCCCCCGGCGGCCTGGGCGGCGGTGAGCACGCCGGAGACGAGCCCGCGCCGGCGCACGAACCACCGCCCGGTGACGACGGCGACGAACGCCAGCGCCATCGACCCCGTACCCACCCCGATGAGCACGCCCCAGAGCAGGACCAGCTGCCAGACCTCGCCCATGAACACGGTCAGCCCGCTGCCCGCGGCCACGAGCACCAGGGCGATCGACACGACGCGCCGCATCCCGAAGCGCTCCATCAGCGCCGCCGCGAAGGGCGACACGACGCCGTAGAGCAGGAGGTTCAGCGACACCGCCGACGAGATCGTCGCCGTCGACCAGCCGAACTCGGCGTGCAGCGGGTCGATGAACACCCCGGGCGCGGAGCGGAAGCCCGACGCACCGAGGAGGGTCACGAACGCCGTCGCGGCCACCGCCCACGGCCACGCGGACGTGTGGCGGCGGATCGGGCGCACCGGGGCGGTCTCGGTCACGAGGGTCGATCATGCGGCGCCGGGACCCGGCAGACCAGTGGCCCGAACGCCACCTCGTGCAAGAATCCGGCCATGTCCGGCCCTCGCCACGTCGTCGCCGTCCTCGCCCTGCCCGAGGTCATCGGTTTCGACCTGCAGATCCCGCCCCAGGTCTTCGGCGCCGCCGAGGCCGACGGGCAGCCGCTCTACGACGTCCGCGTCTGCGGGTTCGACGAGCGCGTGCCGACGACGGCCGGGTTCTCGCTCCTGCTCGAGCACGGTCCGGAGACCCTGGCGGTCGCGGACACCGTCATCGTCCCGGGCACCCGCTTCGCGCCGGCCCGTCGCGAGGGCGTCCTGCCGGCCGACGTGCAGGCGGCGCTGGACGCCGTCCCGGCCCACGCCCGCTGGCTCTCGATCTGCACCGGGGCGTTCGTGCTCGCCGCCGCCGGGCGCCTCGCCGGCCACCGCGCCACCACCCACTGGGCCCACGCCGACGCCCTGCGCCGCCTGCACCCGGACCTCGAGGTCGACGAGTCCGTGCTGTTCGTCGACGACGGCGACGTCGCGACCTCCGCGGGCCTCGCCGCCGGCCTGGACCTCTGCCTGCACGTGCTGCGCCGCGACCACGGCGCCGAAGTGGCCAACGCCGTCGCCCGCCACCTCGTCGTGGCACCGTGGCGCGACGGCGGTCAGGCGCAGTTCATCGACCGCCCCCTGCCGGCCGACCGCGAGGGCTCCACGGGGGCGGTGCGGGCGTGGGCGCTGGAGCACCTCGACGCCGAGCTCGACGTCGCCGGGCTCGCGGCGCGGGTGTCGATGAGCGTGCGGACCTTCACCCGGCGCTTCCGCGCGGAGACGGGCACCTCGCCGCACGCGTGGCTGGTCGCCCAGCGCGTCGCCCGCGCGCGCCACCTGCTCGAGGGCAGCGACCTGCCCGTCGACCGGGTGGCCGCGGCCGCCGGCCTCGGGACCGCCGCCTCCCTGCGGGCCCACCTCGCCGACGACGTGGGCCTCTCCCCGCTGGCCTACCGGCGGCGCTTCCGTCGCACGGGCGCCTGAGGCTCCGTACACCCCTGTACGGTGCCGATTCCGTACAGTACTGTACGGACGCATGGCGGCGGAGAAACGGCAGCTCACGGCCCACGACTGGGCCGCGGCGGCGCTCGCGGCGATGGGCCGGGGCGGGGCGGCGGCCGTGGCCGTCGAGCCCTTGTCCAAGGTCCTCGGCGCCACGCGCGGCAGCTTCTACTGGCACTTCTCCTCGCGCGGCGACCTGGTCCGCGCCGCGCTCGCGCTCTGGGAACGCCGCGAGACCGAGGACGTCATCGCCGGGGTCGAGGCCGTCGAGGGGCCGCGCGAGCGTCTCCGGACGCTGCTGCTCGGCGCCCTGCAGAAGACCTCCGGGCCCGGGGCCGACGTCGAGCTCGCCCTGCAGGCCAGCGTGGACGACGCGGACGTCGCCGAGGCGCTGGCGCGGGTCACCGCGCGGCGCCTCGAGTACCTCGCCGCCCAGTTCGCCGCGCTGGGCCACGACGACGAGGCCGCCCGCGAGCGCGCGGTCATGGCCTACAGCGCCTTCCTCGGCCACGCCCAGCTCGTGCACGCGACGCCGTCGCTCGCGCCCTCCGGCAGCGGGCTGGCCGGGTACGCCGACCGGTGGATCGCCCTGCTGGTCGAGGACGCGCCCGTGACGGCCGCCGGGGGTGCCCGGTGAGCGCGGTGGGCCGGGCGCTGCAGGTCGTCGCCGTCGGCCACGCCGCGGTCGGCGTCCAGCAGTACCGCGACGTCCTCGCCGACGCCGCCCGGGATGTGCGGGAGCGGGGTCCCGGTGCGGTCGTGGGCGCCGTCGGGGACCGGGGCGACCGCGCGACCGCGTTCTGGTTCCTGCTCGCCGCGCCCGCCCTGTGGACCGTCGGGCGCACCGTGACGCCGGGCGACCGTGCCGCGGGCGGCGTCCTGACGGCCCTCGGCGTCACGGGCAGCGTGCTCGTGCCCACCAGCGGGTTCCCCGTCGTCGCCGCCCTCGGCGCCTGGGCGGCGCTGGGCCGCCCGCCCGCGACCCGACGGTCGCACGAGGAGGTGACCGAGCACGTGGGCGTCGCGGACGCCCCCGCCGCGGTGCGCGCCCGCAGCACGCTGCACGACCCCGCCTACCTCGACCACGACGTGCTCGCCACCGACCCGGGCCCGTGGACGCCCGAGCAGGTGGCCCGGGTCATGTTCGAGGACGTCGGCGGCGCCCGCGCCCGGGCGATCTGGCGGACGCTGATGCTGCGTATCGACCCCCGGCCGTCCCCGGACCGCGTCGCCGGGTGGCGCATCGACGGCGCCGGCGACGACTGGATCCGCCTCCACGCGGAGACCTGGTGGGGCCGCGCCCAGCTGATCGTCCACCACGGCGACGGCCACCTCGCGCTGACCACGGTCATGGCCTACGACCACCCGGCCGCGCCCGCGATCTGGGGCGCGGCGTCGGCGGTGCACCGCCGGGTGGTGCCCGGTCTGTTGCTGGCCACGCGCCGGGCGATCGAGCGGCGACGCGTCTGAGGGCATCCCGCGGAGCGGGACACCAGCCTTCTCCCGCCCCGGGCGGCTCCCTAGCGTCGGGATCACCGCCACACACCCGGGAGGGCACCGTGCTGACCGCCGAGCAGAACGAGGAACTCACCGCCGTCGAGGCCGGCACGCCGATGGGCGAGGTGCTGCGCCGCTACTGGTACCCGGTCGCGTTCACCCGCGAGCTCGAGGAGTTCCCCGTCAAGCGCGTCGAGCTGCTCGGCGACTTCTTCGCGCTGTGGCGCTCGCCGTCGGGGAAGTACGGGATCATCCCGGAGCCCTGCCCCCACCGGAAGGCCTCGATGGCCTACGGCGTCGTCGAGGGCGACGGGCTGCGCTGCCCGTACCACGGGTGGAAGTTCGACACCGACGGCGCGTGCACCGACCAGCCGGCCGAGAAGGACAACACCAACTTCCAGGAGCGGGTGCGCGCCACCGCCGGGAAGGTCGAGGAGCTCGGCGGGCTGGTGTGGGCCTACGTCGGGCCCGACCCGGCCCCGCTGCTCCCGCGCTTCGACGTCTACGTCATGGACGGGTTCCGCGACATCGGCTGGGCGGACATCCCCTGCAACTACGTGCAGGTCATGGAGAACGCCGTCGACCCGCACCACGTCGAGCACCTGCACGGGCGCTACTTCGAGTTCATCGGCCGGCACGAGGGCTTCGAGGCGCCGGCGTCGTTCGGCAAGAAGCACCAGCGCATCGGCTTCGACGCCTTCGAGTGGGGCATCATCAAGCGCCGCGTGCTGGCCGGGGCGAGCGAGGACAACGACGACTGGAAGGTCGGGCACCCCCTGGTCTTCCCCTACAACATGCGCGTCGGTGGCGGCGGCATCCACCAGATGCAGATCCGGGTGCCGATCAACCGCACCACCACGCGGTTCATGCTCTACACCGTGCACGCCCCGGAGGGCTACGAGCCGGTGGCGCAGCAGGCGATCCCCGACTACGAGATCCCCGTGTTCGACGAGCGCGGGAACCACGTCGTCGACTACGTCGAGGGCCAGGACATCATGGCCTGGGTGACCCAGGGCCCGATCACCGACCGCACCACCGAGCACCTGGGCCGCTCGGACATCGGCGTGGCCATGCTGCGCAAGATGTTCCGGCAGGCGATGCAGGCCGTCGCCAAGGGCGAGGACCCGCTGGGCACGATCCGCGAGCCGCACGAGCGCATCGACCTGCCCTGCGAGAAGGACAAGTTCCACGCGGGCGCCGCGGAGTTCGCCCTGGACTTCTGCGCCATGGGCTCCACGCGCCACTCCCCGGCGCTCGAGACCATCCGGTCGGTCCACATCTCCGCGGCCGACCGGGTCGCCGCGGACAAGGACGCCGGACGCCCGTCGTTCACCCCCGAGGGCGGCATCGGCACCGCCACCCTCGCGCCCGGCACCGACGCGCAGGTGGACTCGGGGCTGATCCCCCGGTGACCGTGCCCGACGGCTCACCCGGAGCGCGGGTCGACCGCCGCTTCGCCGCCGACGTCGAAGCCCACCGCCGCGACGCCCCGCGCTTCTGCCCGGCGTGCGCGCGGGACCTGGGGCTCGCGAACGAGTTCTGGGAGGGCGACCAGCGCCGCTTCTACTGCTGGTGCGCGACCTGCGACTGGACCGGCGAGATCACCACGACCGGCGGGACGGCGCTGGGCCACGAACCCGATCACTGATCGTCGCGCCCAGGAGATGCGGCAGGCTGCGTCGGTCACCTCTCCGCGGTGATGTTCCAGCTGGTGAGGCTGCCCCGGTCGATGGCGACGCCGTCGGCCGCGGTGAGCGACCAGGCGCCCGAGACCGGCTGACCCACGAGGGGCGCGAGCGGGCTCCCCGGTTGGCGGCTGTCGAGCTGCAGGTTGAGGTTCGGGTTGGCGCGGGTGCAGTCGTTGCTGTCGGCCAGCGTCACCTCCTGGCCCTGCGGCGAGCGCAGGGTGACGACGAGGTCGCAGGTGTAGGGGTGCGTGATCGACACCCCCACCTGGATCGCCGAGACCTCGCCCGAGCCGTCCAGCGTGATCGTGTCCGTGACGCCGGCGGGGCTGGCGTCCGGGATCGGGAGGGCGCGCTGCGACGCGCCCGTCACCGGGCCGCTCGCGCCGAGGCCGACGAGGAGCACGATCCCCACCACGACGAGGACCAGCACCGCGAGGCCGCCGAGGATCCAGGGCAGCGCCTTGTTCTTCTTGGGCGGCTGGCCGTAGCCGCCGTACCCGGGCTGGCCGTACGGCTGCCCGTACGGGGGCTGCCCGTAGCCCGGCTGGCCGTAACCCGGTTGGCCGTATCCCTGCTGGCCGTATCCCTGCTGGCCGTATCCCTGCTGGCCGTAGCCCTGCTGGCCGTAGCCCTGCGGCTGGCCCGCGCCGTAGTACGGCTGCGGCCCGGACTGCCCGTACCCGGGCTGGCCGTAGCCCTGCTGCTGGCCGCCGTAGTAGGGCTGCGGGCCGGACTGGCCGTACTGCCCCGGCTGCCCGTACTGGCCCTGCTGCTGCCCGCCCCACGCCGAGGGGTCGGCCTGCGGGCCGTACTGCGTCGGCTGGGAGCCGAACGATTCGTCGCGCTGGGGGTCCTCGGACCCGGAACCGCCGAAGGGGGAGGACACGCGCGGGAGCATACGGTCCGTGGGGGACGCCCACGCCCCACCCCGAGACCGCGATCGCTGGGCCGTCCGGGTGACGTCCGGGGTGGCAGACGCGAGGACCGGGCGAACCGGACGAGCCGGGCCGGCGATCACTCCCGCGCGTGGGCGCGCAGGCGCTCCGACCACGACATCGGCCGCGGGGGCTCGCCGACGTCGGCGTAGGTCACGCCGTCGATCTCGCGGACCGGGTGGACGCCCAGGACGTGCTGCGGGGAGGTGTCGCACGCGCCGGTGTCGAGGTCGAAGCGGTACCAGTGCCAGGGGCAGACCAGGACCCGGTCACCGTCGTCGCCACGCACCCAGCCCTCCTCGAGCGGCCCCCCGTTGTGCGGGCACCGCGCGTCGACCACCCGCAGGCCGTCGGGCAGCGCGAGCACGACGAAGCGCCGGCCGTCGTCGCTCTCGACGACGCCCGGCCCCTCGACGCGCACCAGGGTCATCGCTTCCCGGACGCCCGGAGCTCGGCCAGCGACTCCCCGCCGACGAACCAGTGCTCGGGCTCGCACTCGGTGACGACGACACGCACGTTCCCGGCGGGCGCCCCGACCGCGCGCGAGACGGCGGCGGTCACCTCCTCCCCCAGCGCGGCGAGCTGCTCGGGGCTGCGGCCCCGGGCGAGGGTGATCTGCACGAGCGGCACGGTCGGCCTCCGTTGCTATGTGAGCGGAATTCGCGGCTATCACCGGGAAGATCGCTCACGTACAGGCGAGCTCGACCGTCCCGAGGCGGTCGATCGAGACGGTGACGACGTCGCCGGGGGCGACGGGGGTGGCGGCGGTGAGGCCGCCGGAGAGCACGACCTCGCCGGCGGCCAGGCCCTCGCCCGACGCGGCGAGGCGGCGCACCAGCCAGGCGACCGCCGCCGCCGGGTGACCCAGCGACGCCGCGCCCGAGGCCGTGGCCACGAGCTCGCCGTTCTTCTCCAGCAGCACGCCGACCAGCCGCACGTCGATCCCCGCCACGGGCACCGGGGTGCCGACGACGAACCGGGCGGCCGAGGTGTTGTCGGCGACGACGTCGGCCATCGTGAAGCGGTAGTCCCGGAACCGGGAGTCGAGGATCTCGATGCCCACCGCGAGCCCCGACGTCGCGGACAGCACGTCGGCGGCGGTCACGTACTCGCCCGCGAGGTGGCGGCCCAGCACGAAGACGATCTCGGGCTCGGCGCGGGGCTGGATCAGCTCGCCGGTGCGCAGCGGCGCGCCCAGGTCCAGCGCGGCGGCACCGGGCAGGAACCCGAACACCGGGTCGGACACCCCGACCTGGGCCTGCTTGGCCCGCGACGTCACGCCCAGCTTCCAGCCGACCCGGGGCCCGGCCTGCTCGCGCAGCACGCGCTGCACGGCGTAGCCGGTCTCGAGGTCGAGGTCGGACACGTCGTCGGTGAGCGGGTCGATCGCGGTCCGTCCGGCGACGGCCTTGGTCAGCCGCGCCGCGAGTTCCTGCACGTCGGCCATGTCAGCCCTCCACCCTGATCGTGACCGGACCGAGCCGGTCGAACTCGGCCCGGAACACGTCGCCCGCGGCCAGCGGCACGGCGGCGTGCAGCGCGCCCGTCATGATCAGGTGACCGGGCTCGAGGGCCACCCCGACCTCGCCGAGCACGTTGGCCAGCCAGGCCACGACGGCCAGCGGGTCGCCGAGCGCGGCCGCCCCGGCCCCGGTGTCGACGAGCTCACCGTTGCGCGTGAACGTCATCCCGATCAGCCGGGTGTCGAGCCCGGCCAGCGGGACGAGCCGCGAGGACACCGCGACCGCGCCGTTGGACGCCATGTCCGCGACGGTGTCGGCGAGCTTGATGCGCCAGTCGGCGATGCGGGAGTCGACGATCTCCATCGCGGCCGCGACCCCGGCGACCGCCGGCGCGACGTCGGTGGGCGTGACGCCCGGGCCCTGCAGCCGCGACCCGAGGACGAACACGATCTCGGCCTCGACCTTGGGCGCGATGAAGCGCGACAGCGGGATCGCGTCGCCGTCGCGGTAGACCGTCGACGCGAGCACCGGGCCGTGGTCGGGGGTGTCGATGCCGATCATCTTCTGCATCGCCGCCGACGTGACGCCGACCTTGTGCCCCACGACCCGGTCTCCGTCGGCGAGCAGCAGCGGCACCAGCTCCTGCTGGATCGCGTAGCCGTCGGCCATGTCCAGGTCGGGCTCGGCGTCGGTGAAGGGCGCGATCGGCACGCGGGTGCGGCGCGCCTCGTACAGCGCCCGCGCCTTCGCGGCCGCGTCGGTGACGGGCACTCAGCTCTCCTTCTCGAGCAGGGGGGGTGCGACGCGGAGCGCAGCGGAGCCGGCGCCGTCGACGACTGCTTCCGACCAGCCCAGACGCCGGGACACGGCCTCGCCGGCCTCGACGACGGTGCGCGCCAGGCGCTTGCGGTGCATGGCCTTGAACCGGGTGACCGGGGCCCCGATCCCGATGGCGGCGACGACGGCGCCGCGGACGTCGCGGATGGGCGCGGCGAGCGAGGCGATCCCGAGCTCGCGCTCGTCGACGGCGTCGGCCCAGCCGCGGGCGCGCACGGTGCCCAGCGCCCGGCGCAGCTCGTCGGGGTCGGTGATCGTGTGCGGGGTGTGGCGCTGGAGCGCCGCGGTGGCGAGGAAGCGCTCGCGCACCGGCTCGGGCGCGAAGGCCAGCAGCACCTTGCCCGAGCTGGTGCAGTGCACGGGCACGCGCCGGCCGGTCTCGGTGAACAGGCGCAGGGCGTGGCTGGACTCGAGCCGGTCGACGTAGACGACGTCGTGGCCGTCGAGCATGCCGACCTGCGCGGACTCCCCGGTCTCCTCGCGCAGGTGGGCGAGCACGGAGCCGGCCGCGGCGTGCAGGTCCATGTGGACGCGGACCGCCTCGCCGAGCTCGAACACCACGAGGCCCAGCCGGTAGCCGCCCGTGCCCGGGTCCTGCTCGACGAGGCCCTCGGCCGCCAGTGTGGTCAGCAGCCGGTGGACCGCGCTCTTGCCCAGCCCCAGGCGCCGCGCGAGCTCGGAGACCCCCAGCGACTCCTCGCGCGTGAGGAACGCCTTGAGTAGCCGGGCGGCGTTGGTGACGGTCTGCAGCGGCGCATCGCTCACGCCGGCTCCCGGGTGAACGCCTCGAGGAGCACCTTGCGCACCCCGTCCGGATCCGGCGTCGCGCCGGGCCGCAGCGAGGCGTCCACGGCCTCGCCGACGGCCGCGTCGTGCGGGCGGATCGCGCGGGCGAGCAGCACCTGGGCGCGCGGGAGGCCCGCGACCGCGGCGCCCTCCATCTCGTCGACCAGCGCCTCCGATGCCGAGCGCGCCCCGGACCTCCTCCGACGCCGGCCCCGCCGACTCGTCGATGAGCCCCAGCGCCGGCACGACCACCGGATCGTAGAACCGCACGGTCCACTCGAGGCCCTCGAGCGCGCCGGAGAGCTCCACCTCCTGGCCGCGCGGCGGCCCCAGCCTCTCGGTGGTCGCGAGGACGTGCAGGTTGCGCGCGCCGACCGCGGCGACGGTGAACCGGCCCGCCGCCAGCAGCGGCAGCCGCCCCTGCACCGCGGGCGGGAACGTCGACGCCTGCTTGAGGTACGCGCCGTGGATGCCCTCGACGTAGCCGGCGACCGCGCGACGCATCGCCATCGGATCCGCCACGCCCACCACCTCCGTCAACCCCCCGCGTTCCGGAAAGCGGAACGCCTGTGCTTCCTAGCGGAACGCTAGGGCGGTTAGCGTCGCGGAGTCAAGGAAGCTCGGCCCGCTCGAGAGGGAGCCGCCGCATGGGGATCCTGCGCCTGGCCCACGTCGACGTCCGCACGCCCGACCTGGACCTGTCGACCGCGTACTACACCGAGGTGATGGGCCTGCAGCAGGTGGCGCGCACCGAGGACACCGTCTACCTCAAGTGCTGGGACGAGGAGGACCACCACTCGCTGCGGATGCGCTACAACCCGCGGACGGGCCTGGACTCCTTCACGTTCCGCGTCGAGCAGGAGGACGACCTCGCCGAGTTCGAGAAGAAGGTCGAGGCCTACGGCTGCCCGACGTCCCGGGTCAGCCGCGGCGGCGCGATCGGCCAGGGCGAGTCGATCCGCTTCGAGGTGCCGTCCGGCCAGATCATGGAGCTGGTCTGGGACATCGAGAAGACCGGCAACATCCTGGGCAAGCGCAACCCCTCGCCCACCCCGCCGCCCGACCTGCCCGGTATCGCGCCGCCGCGCATGGACCACATGCTGGTCAACGCCGAGGAGGTCGCCGAGGCCGCGAGCTTCTTCATCGACGTGCTCGGCATGCGGATGACCGAGCAGGTGCTCGACGGCAACGGCCACCAGCTCGGCGTGTGGCTCGCGGGCAACACCCACTCGCCGCACGACATCGCCATCGTCAACGGCCCGAACGGCGCGCTGCACCACTGGGCGTACTGGCTCGACGACTGGGACCACGTGCGCAAGGCCGCCGACACGCTCGCCTACAACGGCGTCCAGATCGACCAGGGCCCCACGCGCCACGGCGTCACCCGCGGCAACACCATCTACTTCTTCGACCCGCTCGGCATCCGCAACGAGGTCTTCACCGGCGGCTACTGGGTCGACCCCGACACCGAGATCCTCACCTGGACCGAGGACAACTTCGGCAAGGGCCTCTTCTACTACGAGAACGTCGTCAGCCAGCGGTTCCTGCGGATGCACACGTAAGGGGAGACGACCGTGGCCACCACCTCCGACCGGATCATCCGGCTGCAGCACGTCGAGGTCCGGGTCCCCGACCTCGAGCTCGCCACCGCCTACTACACCGAGGTCCTGGGCCTGATCGAGACCGCCCGCGACGAGCGCGACGGCGCCCCGCGGGTGTTCCTCAAGTGCTGGGACGAGCGCGAGCACCACTCGGTGATCCTGCGCGAGGCCCCCACCTACGGCCTCGACCACATGTCGTTCAAGCTCAACGAGGCCTCGGACCTCGACCACTTCACCGCCAAGCTCGAGGCCGCCGGCGTGCCGGTGAAGCGCTATGCCGCCCGCGAGCTCGGCCCCGGCTGGGGCGAGGCGATCCGCTTCGACTCCCCCTCGGGCCACCTGGTCGAGCTGACGCACGGCACCGAGCGCATCGGCAACATGCTGCCGCGCACGAACCCGCCGCCCCGGCCGCAGGACCTCATCGGGATCGCTCCCCCGCGCCTGGACCACCTGTTCGTCATGGCCGAGGACGTCGAGGCGTTCACCGCGTTCTTCTGCGAGCTGCTCGAGTTCCGGCTCACCGAGCAGATCCTCGCCAACGACGGCCACCAGCTCGCGACGTTCCTCGAGCACTCGCACACCCCGCACGACATCGCGGTCATCACCGGCCCGAACGGGGCGCTGCACCACTTCGCGTTCTGGCTCGACGACTGGAACGGCATCCGCGACGCCGCCGACACGCTCGCCTACCACGGGGTGAACATCGACGTGGCGCCCACGCGGCACGGCGTCACCCGGGGGTACACGACGTACTTCTTCGACCCCGCGGGCAACCGCAACGAGCTCTTCACCGGCGGCTACTGGGTCGATCCCGACTTCGAGCCGATCACCTGGACCGAGGAGGAGATGGGGCGCGCCATCTTCTACTACCACCGCCAGGTCAACGAGCGCTTCTTCACGGTGCACTCGTGACGGGCATCGACCAGGGTCCGGCTCCGCTGCGCTCCGCGTCCCTCGACGACCGGCCCGACGCGCGCGCGGTCCACCGGTACGAGGCCCCGGACTACCTGTCGCGCTACCGCGCGCGCCGCGGGGACGCAAAGGCGCCGGAGTCCGACCGGGCGAGCGCCGCGGCCGCGCCGGCGGCGCCGGAGGCCCCGCCCGAGGGCAGCCAGAAGACCGATCACGGGGGCCTGCCCCTGTACCTGCGCCGCTTCCGCGACCGCGGTGGGGTCGGCGCGACCGGGACCGTCGAGTACGACGGGAAGCACTTCACCCCGGAGCTGGCCGAGGCCAGCCGGGGCAAGGAGATCGCCGCCCCGATCGAGCGCCGCGCGTCGGAGAAGATCGTCTGCGAGATCTCGATCATCCGGCACGGCATCACCCAGGGCTACTCCACCGACGCCGGCCTCACCCCGATGGGCGGCTGGCAGGCCCACCGGCGCGGCCACGAGCTGGCGCGCCGGTTCGACGCCGGCGACCGGGTGCGGCTGGTCTGCGCGGACACCAACCGGGCGCGCCAGACCGCCGACCAGCTCTACCGCGGGGTCACCGACGGGCTGCAGATGTGGGGCATCGACGCCGAGATCACCGAGAAGGAGCCGATCCCCGAGCTGCGCAACTTCGGGGTCTGGACCCCGGACGGCCTGCGCGACGTCACCTCGGCGTTCCGCCAGTACCAGGCCACCAACGAGACCCTCGAGCGCCTGGCCGTCGGCGACCGCCCGCGCTGGCTCGTCGAGATCGACCGCTTCTACCGCACGCAGCTGGGCGGGGCGGACCCGATCCAGGAGTGGCTGACGGTCCCGATGATGTACTTCGAGCCGCCGGCGATGTGCGTGCGCCGCTTCTGGCGCGGGTTCCACCGGCTGATCACCGAGTCGACGCAGCCCGACGGCTCGATCAGCCACCGCCGGATCCTCGCCGCGACCCACTCCGGGCCGATGCGCGCGTTCGCCACCTGGGCGCACGGCTACGACCCGGGCGAGCCGCTGAACACCGAGGAGATCCGCGTGAAGGTGCGCGAGGGCGCCCGCAGCGCCTTCGTCTCCTACCGCAACCGGGTCACCGAGGTGAACGTCCCGCCGCCCGACGAGTTCCCGAGATGGGAAGACGCGGGAGGCCTGCCGTCGTGAGCGTCCTGTCCCTCCCCCCGCTCGACCTCGACACCGGCGGCCCGCCCGAGGACGACTCGCCGCTGCGGTCGGTGTCCACCGCCGTCGCGGTGCTCGACTGCTTCGCCGACGAGGCCGAGCTCGGCGCCACGCGGGTGGCCGCGCGCCTGGGCATCGCCAAGAGCACCGCGTGCCGGATGCTCGCCGCGCTGGCCACCGGCGGGCTGCTCGAGCGCACCGGCTCGGGCCGCTACCGCCTGGGCCTGCGGCTGTTCGAGTACGGCCAGCTCGCGGTGGACCGGCTCATGCTGCGCGACGTGGCCCTGCCCGCGATGGGCGACCTGCGCGAGCTCCTGCGCGAGACCGTGCAGCTCGGCGTCCTGGTGGGCACCGACGTGCTCTACGTCGAGCGCACCGAGGCCGCCGGCATGAACGTGCGCTTCCGCAGCGAGCACCGCCGCAACCCGGCGCACTCGTCGAGCACCGGGCGCGTGCTCGCGGCCGCGGACCCGGCGCTGGTCACGGCGATCCTCGAGCGGGGCCTGCGCCGGTACACGCCGTTCACGGTGGTCGACCCGCTGCGGTACCGGCAGATCCTCGCCCAGACCCGCGAGCAGGGCTACGCGACCTCGCGCGAGGAGTTCGAGCCCGGCTGGTCGTCGCTCGCGGCGCCGATCACACTGACCCGGGGCGGGCGCCCGCACCCGGTGGCGGCGCTGTCGGTGGTCGGCGTGACCTCGCGCGTGCTCGGGCCGCGCAAGCCCGCCGTCGTCCAGGGCCTGCGCCGCGCCGCGGCCCGCGTCTCGGCGGACCTGGAGCGCGCGCGCAGCTGACCCGGCGCTACGGCTTCGGGTCCAGCACGAACACCGGGATCTCGCGGCTGGTGTTCGCCTGGTAGTCGGCGTAGGGCGGGTACACCGCGACGGCGCGCTCCCACCACCGCGCCCGCTCGTCGCCGGACACCTCACGGGCGACGTAGGTGCGGGTCTCGATGCCGTCCTGGAGCGCGACCTCGGGGTACGCCCGGATGTTCGCGTACCAGACGGGGTTCTCGGGCGCCCCGCCCTTGGACGCGACGACGGCGTAGCTCCCGTCGTGCTCCACGCGCATCACCGGGGTGTAGCGCAGCTTGCCGGTCTTCGCCCCGCGCAGCGTCAGCAGGACCACCGGGGCGCCGCGGACCTCGACGCCCTCCGTGGTGCCGTTCTGCACGATCGTCTCGGTCTGCTCGCGGACCCAGCCGGTCGGACTGGACTCCACCTGGTTCTCGGTCACGCCCCCGACCAACCCCGACGCGGGCGTCGTTGTTCCGAGGTGACCGCGCGTGTTCGGCTGGGAGGAACGCGGTGGTGCCGAGCGCGCAAGGGCGCTCCTAGCGTCGGTGACCATGCAGCGCAGCACCGACCGCGTCCTGACGACCCACGTCGGCAGCCTCGCCCGCCCCGAACCCCTGCTGGACACCATGCGGGAGAAGGAGCACGGCCGGCCCTACGACCACGACCTCTTCGCCCGGCAGGTGACCGAGGCCGTCGCCGACGTCGTCGCCCGGCAGCGCGAGGCGGGGATCGACGTCGTCACCGACGGCGAGATGGGCAAGGTCAGCTTCGCGACCTACATCCAGCGCCGGCTCGACGGCTTCGCCCCCGACTCGGGCGAGCGGCTGCTCCCGCCGTCGTGGCAGGTGGAGATCGACGCCTTCCCCGAGTACTACGAGGGCTACCTCGGCAAGTACACGAAGACGGTCGCGCCGATGCAGAGCATCGCCTGCGTCGGGCCGGTCCGCTACACCGGCCACGACGAGCTGCAGACCGACATCGCCAACCTGCACAAGGCCCTCGCCGGGGTCAGCGGCGTCGTCGAGGCGTTCATGCCCTCCACCTCGCCGCGCGGGTTCGGTCGCAACGAGTACTACGCCTCCGAGCGCGAGTACTACGAGGCGGTCGGCGAGGCCCTGCGCGAGGAGTACCTGGCGATCGTCGACGCGGGGCTGCTGCTCCAGGTCGACGACCCGTGGCTCATCGAGATCCTCTCGGACCCGACCCTCGACGCCGCCGAGCGCGACCGCACCGCCCGCGAGCACGCGGAGATCGTCAACCACTCCCTGCGCGGCATCCCGACCGACCGCGTCCGGCTGCACACCTGCTACGGCCTCAACCACGGCCCGCGGATCCACGACATCGGGATGGCCGAGGTCGCGCCGTACATGCTCGGCATCCAGGTGGGCGCCTACTCGTTCGAGGTGGCCAACCCGCGGCACATGCACGAGTGGAAGATCTGGCAGGAGCTCCCGCTGCCCGACGGCGCGGTGCTGATCCCCGGCCTGCTCGGCCACGCCCAGAACTACGTGGAGCACCCGGAGCTGATCGCCGACATGATCGGCTGGTACGCCTCGTGCGTCGGGCGGGAGAACGTCGTCGCCGGCGCCGACTGCGGGTTCTCGTCGCGGGCGAGCTACTCCCCCGAGGTGCACCCCACCGTGGTGTGGGAGAAGTTCCGGGCGCTGTCGGCGGGCGCGGCGATCGCCACCGAGCGCCTCTGGAGCTGAGCGCCGGGAAAGGGGAGACGGGGCGAGCCGGCATCCCCCCGGAGCAGGCTCTGCAGCCCCGCCTCCCCTTCCCGTCGCGCGCCCGGCCGCAGGGACCAGGGCGAGCGAGGACGTCCGAGCGACGACCCCCCCATCATCCCCGACGACCGTCGTCCCGCCCTCGTCACGAAGCTTCGCCGATCAACCAGCGCGGCCACATCAGCAGAAATGACTAGGCCGCCCGGCGGCGACCTCCACCGCTGGACGCCGCGCCCGGGGGCCGCCTAGCGTCCTCGGGATGCCGGGGTGGTGGGGGTGACGGACCCGGCCGGCGACGCGGTGTGGCGCGCCGCCGACGCCGCCGTGCTGGCCCGGTGCTGGGAGCGGGCGTGCCGGACGGGCGCGCTGACCGCTGTGGTCACCGGCGACGCCGGCGCGGGCAAGTCGCGGCTCGTGCGCGGGCTGGCGGCGCGCGTCGAGGCCGAGGGTGGGCTGGTCGTCTCCGGCGCGGCCGTCGACGTCGGCGAGCAGCTCCCGCTCTGGCCCGTCGCGACCGGCCTGCGCCGTCTGCTGCGCACGCCCGACGACGCCCCGCCCGCCGCCCGGACCGCGCGCGACGTCCTGGAGCAGGGACGCGCCGAACTGGCCCCGCTGCTCGAGCCCGGACCGGCTGCGCCGATGCCGTCCGGCGGGCACCTGCTCGAGCTCGTCCGGCGCGTGCTCGTGGAGCTGGCCGACGCCGCGCCGGTCCTCGTCGTCGTCGACGACCTGCACTGGGCCGACCGCACCACCCGCGAGCTGCTGGTCTCGCTCGTCGCCCACCTCGGCGAGGAGCCCGTGCTCGTGGTGGCCACCGCGCGCTCGGACGCCCTCGACGCCGGCCACCCGCTGCGCCGGATGCTGCCGGAGCTGGCGCGCGATCGTGCCGTGCGCACCCTCGAGCTGGGCCCGCTGCCCCGCGAGGACGTCGAGGGCATCGTGCGGCGCGAGGGCGGCGACGACAACCTCGCGGCCCTGGTGTGGGACCGCTCCGGGGGCAACGCGTTCATCGTCGCCGAGACCCTCGCCGCGGTGTCCGAGGGCGCCGCCGACGGCCTGTCCCCCGGCCTGCGCGGGTTGGTGCTCGGCCGTCTCGCCGGCCTGTCCCGCCGCGCGCAGACGGAGGTGGCGGCGCTCTCGCTGGGCGAGGAGCCGGTGGCCCACCGGCTGCTGGCCGAGGTGGTCGGGGCCGACGAGGACGACCTGCTGACCGCCCTGCGCGAGGCCGCCGAGGCGGCGATGGTGACCGTCGACCCCCAGGGCGAGGCCTACCAGCTGCGCCACGGGCTGATGCGCGACGTCGTCGCGGGCGAGCTGATGCCCGGCGAGCGCCGCAGCCTGCACCGGCGCTACGCGCTCGCGCTCGAGACGGCGATGGGGCCGGGCGGCGCGGACACCGCCGCGACCGGCACCGCCGATCCCGCGATCACGCTGCGGTGGGCCCACCACTGGGCGCGGGCCGACGACCCGGAGCGGGCACTGCCCGCCGTGGTGCACGCCGCCGACGTCGCCGAGCGGATGCACGAGTTCGGCACGGCACACCGGCACTGGATGGCCGCCCTCGAGCTCTCGACCGAGCGCGCGACCCCGGCCGCCGGCCTGCTCCCGGGGCGGACGCCCCGCGCCCTGCCCCCCGCCGACCGCGACGCGGGCGTGCTGCTGCGCCACGCCGCCGACACCGCCCAGCTCGCCGGCGAGTACGACGCGGCGGTCACCCTCCTGCGGCGGCTCGTGCCCGACCCCGCCCGCGCGAGCGCCGGCGAGCTGCCCGCGGTCGTGCGGCTGGGCCGCTCGCTGCTCGACGCCGGGCGCACCGCCGACGCGGTGGCCGTGCTGCACGACGCCGGGCGCACCGCGGGCCGGGCCGGGAACGACCCGTCGCTGGCCTCGGTGCACGCCGCGTACGCGGAGGCGCTGCTGATCACCGGGGACGTCTCGGGCGCCCGGCAGGAGGCCGAGCGTGCGCTGGCGGTCTCCCGCGCCGGCGGCGAGCAGGCCGAGCAGGCGCCGATGCTGGCGACGCTCGGGTTCGCGCTGGCCTACCTGGAGAACCCCGACGCCGGGCTCGCCGCCGTCGCCGAGGGCCTCATGATCGCCGAGCGCAGCGGGGACCCGGCCGCGGTCGGGCGGGCGTACCAGGCGTGGGCGGACCTGCTCTCCGGCCCGCTCGGAGAGCTGCACGAGGGCGTCGAGATCGCCCGCCAGGGGGTGGCGCGGATGCGTGACCTCGGGCTCGCCCGCTCGGTCGGTGTGCGCCTGCTGGCCACCGCCGCCAACGGTCTGTTCCGGCTCGGGCGCTGGTCGGAGGCCTCCGACGCCGTCGACGAGGCCTGGGCGCTGCGGCCGACGGGCGCGGACGCCCTCGAGGTCCGCCTCTCCCGCTGCCGGCTGCAGGTGGGGCGCGGCGAGTTCGTCGAGGCCGACGAGGACCTGCGCGCGGTCGACCTGCTGGCCCTCGACGGCACGGGCGAGGACGCGCCGCCGGCCGGGGCGCCCGACGACCCCGACCCCGACGCCGACGCCGACGCCCCCGTCGCGCCCCGGCGCGGGACGGTCGCCTCCCGCTACCGGGTGCCGCTGCTGACGCTGCGCGCGGGCATCGAGATGTGGCGTGGACGCCCGGACCTCGCGCGCGACCTCGTCGCCCGCGGCCTCGACGTCGCCGAGCACACCCCGGACGACGTCTTCCTCGTCGCCCCGCTGGTATGGCACGGGCTGCGCGCCGAGGCGGAGGCCGTCGCCCACGGCATGGCCACCGACCGCGCCGCGATGGAGCGCCTCGGCCACCACGTCACCCACCTCGAGGGCCGGGTCCCGCACACCGTGCCGGCGCTGCGGCGCACCGTGCTCGCCTACGTCCACATGTGCCGCGCGGAGGCCGGCCGGGCGGCGGGCGCCCCCGACCCGGTGGCGTGGGGGAAGGTCGCCGAGACCTGGAGCGGGCTGCTGCACCCCTACCCCGCCGCGTACGCGCTGCTGCGCCGCGCCGACGCCCTGCTGGTCACCGGCGCGCGCCACGGGGACGCGGCGCGGGTGCTGCGCGCGGCGGCCGAGACCGCCGCCGCGATGGGCGCCCGCCCGTTCCTCGACGAGATCTCGGCGCTGGCCCGCCGCGCGCGCATCGACATCGCCCACGCCGGCGACGCGGTCGTCACCGGCGGCTCGGTCACCGCCGCCCGCGGTGCCGCCGAGCGCCGGGCCCCCGAGCTCGCCGGGCTCACGCCGCGCGAGCACGAGATCCTCGCGGTCCTGGCCGAGGGCCTGTCCAACCGCGAGATCGCCCAGCGCCTCTTCATCAGCGAGCGCACGGTCGCCGTGCACGTCTCCCGTGTGCTCACCAAGACCGGCACCCGTTCGCGCACCCAGGCCGCCGCCCTCCTCCAGCGGGTGCGCGCGCGTCCCACCAGACCCGAGAGAGGTCGCCGTGCCCGAGAAGGCTGAGAAGAACCTGGCCGCGCTGGCGAAGCTGGCGGAGCCGCGACCCACGACGGTGCCGAAGGTCGTCGACGTGCTCGCGCGCCTCGCCGAGCGGGCCGCGGCGCTGGGGCCGCGGGGTCACGACGACGGCATCGCCTGCTTCACCCGCCTCTACCACCAGATCACCGTCGACGTGCTCGACGGCTACCGGGCGGGCGAGCTGTTCTCCTGCCCCGGCGACTTCATCATCGAGCTCGACGTGGCCTTCGCGCGGCGCTACCTCGACGCCCTCGTCGCCCACACCCGGCGGTCGGCCCCCGAGTGCTGGGAGCTGCTGTTCGACCGCCGGCAGGACGAGGACACCGAGCCGTGGCGCTTCGCGGCCGCCGGCGTCAACGCGCACGTCAACTTCGACCTCGCCTTCGCCCTGCTCGACGTCTGGGAGAACCACCGGGTGCCGCTGGGCACGCCGCGCCAGCAGTACGACGACTACCTCGCGATCAACACGATCTTCGAGCGCAACATGGACGAGCTCTGCAACTCCTTCGACGCCCCGTGGTCGGACGTCGGCGGGCACGGGTCGGTCTTCGACCGGGCGGGCAACGTGCTCGGCGACATCCTCGTCACCGGCACCCGCGACCTGGCCTGGACCTTCGCGGAGCGGATGTGGCGCCACCGCGGAGAGCCCGACTACCGCGTGGTGCCCGAGGCCACCCTGGACCGGCTGGCCGCCGGCCTCGGGCGCGCCCTCATCTGATCGTCGGCCGTACCCTCGGCCACGTGCCCCGCGTCGCGCCCCCGCTCCCGCCGCGCGACGGGCTCGACCCCGCCCGGGTCCGCCTGCCCGACGAGGGACCGTGGGCGACGCTGCGCGACCACCTCGTCGACCGCCTGCCGGTGCCCGCCGAGCGGGTGGACGCGATGCTCGCCGAGGGCCGCATCGTCGACCACGACGGCCCGCTCGCTCCCGACGCGGCGTTCGTGCCGCGGGCGGTGGTGTGGTTCCACCGCGACCTGCCCGACGAGGCGCCCGTCCCCTTCGCCCCGGAGGTCGTGCACCGCGACGACGAGATCGTCGTGGTCGACAAGCCGCACTTCCTCGCCACGATCCCGCGCGGGCGCCACGTGCGCGAGACCGCGCTGGTCCGGCTGCGCCACGGCCTCGGGCTCCCGGCCCTGAGCCCCGCGCACCGGCTCGACCGGGTCACCGCCGGCCTCGTGCTGTTCGTCGTCGACCCCGCCCGGCGCGGCACGTACCAGAACCTGTTCCGCGACCGGCGCGTCGAGAAGGTCTACGAGGCGGTCGCCCCGCACGACCCGTCGCTCGCCCTGCCGCGGGTGGTCCGCAGCCGCATCACCAAGGAGCGCGGAGTCCTCACCGCGCAGGAGGTGCCCGGCGAGCCGAACGCCGAGACCCTCGTCGAGCTGATCGAGGCCCGCAGCGACCCCGCCACTCCCGCCCGAGCCCGCTACCGGCTCACCCCGCGCACCGGTCGCACCCACCAGCTGCGGGTCCACATGACCTCGCTGGGCCTCCCGCTGCTCGGCGACCCCTTCTACCCGCAGGTGCGCGACGTCCCGCTCGACGACTTCCGCGCGCCGCTGCAGCTGCTCGCCCGCGAGCTGGCGTTCCCCGACCCGCGCACCGGCGAGGTGCTCCGGTTCACCAGCCGACGCACCCTGCAGGCGTGGGACGACCCGGAGGGCTGGGCGGCCGGACCAGGACCAGGACCGACGCCGTGACCGACACCGATCCCCTGATCGTCTCGGCGCTGCTCGACGAACACACCCAGGCCGAGCTCGACGCGCAGCGCCGGCGGTTGTTCCCGTCGCGGCGGCTCGTGGTCGGCGCGCACCTGACGTTGTTCCACGCCCTGCCGGGCGAGCGCGCGGACGAGGTCGTCGCGGCGCTGGACGAGGTCGCGGCCCGCCCGCCGATCGCCGGCCGGGTCCGGGCGCCCTTCGCGCTCGGACGGGGCGTCGCCTACCGGATCGAGGCCCCGGGGCTCGACACCGTGCACGCGGCGATCGCCCGGCGTTTCGCCGGCGACCTGACCCGCCAGGACAGCCGGCGGCCGCACCACCACGTCACGGTGCAGAACAAGGTCGACCCCGGGACGGCGAAGGCGACGCTCGCCGAGCTCGTCGCGTCGCACACGCCGTACCCGGCGACGGTCGTCGGCCTCGCCCTCTGGCGCTACCGGGGCGGCCCGTGGGAGGCGGTCCGGGAGTTCCCGTTCCGCGGCGAGGGCTGATCAGCGGGACGCCGGCGGGGCAGGACGGCCGGGTGCCCACGGTGCCGCCGCTCGACGTCCCCGCGATCGCCGCGCCGATGGCCGGCGGTCCCTCGACCCGCGCGCTCGCGGCGGCCGCGGGCGGGGCGAGCGGGATGCGGCGACGGCGTGACCATCCGCCGAACGCAGGACGCGCCCGCCCCCGAGGTGGGGACGGGCGCGTCTGGTCCGGGTCGGGCTAGAAGTACGTCTTCCGACCACCCACGCCACGCCCGACAGCGCCGAGGATGGTGAGGATGAGGCCGACGACAGCCAGGATGGCGCCGATGGTGGTGATGATCTGGATGCCGAGCAACACCCCGACGATGATCAAGATGACGCCGAGAACGATCAAGGTGACTCCTCTGCCGATGGCCGACCGGACGGCCGGGCCTGCCAACTACCCGAGCGCATGACCCAAGACACCCCACGTTCGGACCATCTTTGGGTCGTGCATTCGCGCCACACCGCGTACGCCGGGCGCACGCTGCGAGTGGAGATGGAGGACGTTACTGCTCCGGCAGGCGACCGCTTCGCATTTGATCGGGCAATATTTTCCCGCGTCGCGGTCGCGCTGGTACTCGACGCGCAGGACCGGGTGCTCGTCCTGCGGACCCATCGCCACGTCATCGACCGCGAGGGCTGGGAGCTCCCGGGCGGGATCGTCGAACCCGGCGAGGACCCCAGCGTCGCCGCCTCGCGCGAAGCGGCCGAGGAGACGGGCTGGCGCCCCGACGGCCCGGGCCGCACGCTCGTGGCGTTCGAGCCGCTGCCCGGGAGCGCGGAGGCGCCGATGTCGGTGCACGTGTGGACCGGCGCCGCGCCCGGCGAGCTCCCGCTCGATCCGCACGAGCCCGGGCACGCGACGTGGATCCCGTTCGCCGAGGCCGTCCGGCTCGCCCTCGCCGGCGAGATGCTCGGCGCCGGCTCGCTCGTCGGCGTCCTCGCCCTGCAGGCCGAGCGCACCACCTGAGCCCCGCCACTCGCCCCCGGCCTCCTCGCCGACGAACGGGGCGAGCGGGCTGCCGGGCGCACTGCGGCGCCGACCGGCTGCAGGTCGCCGGGTCCGCGACCGTGATCGCGGTGCCCTGCGGCGAGATCAGCCGGACGGTGAGGTCGCCGGTGCAGGGGTGGCTGATGGCCGGGCGGGCCGTGGCCGGGTGCACCGTACGGCGCCTGTCCGTAGGGGGCCTGGCCGTAGGGCGCCGTGCCCGGCGGGTACCCCTGCTGGCAGCCGGGTCGGTACATCGTCGGTGCGCCCGGAGCCGGGGCTCGACCGTGCACCGCGGTGTTCCGGTCGGACTCGGCGACCCGACCCACGACGGCCGTGGGCCGCGCCGACGCGTCGTCGGCGGCGAACCGGAGGGCGGGTGTCGGTGCTCACCGTCCCGCTCCGGGAGTGACCGGCGTCGCTCACCACGAAAAGCTATGACGTCCTACTATTTCCCCCGAGGCGCCGACACGGACTGCGAGGAACGATGACGGACGAGCTGTACGTCCCGACCCACCCCATCCGCTTCGTCACCGCGGCGAGCCTGTTCGACGGGCACGACGCGGCGATCAACATCATGCGGCGCATCCTGCAGCGCCAGGGCGCGGAGGTGATCCACCTCGGGCACAACCGGTCGGTCGACGAGGTCGTCACGGCCGCGATCCAGGAGGACGCCCACGGCGTCGCGATCAGCTCCTACCAGGGCGGGCACGTCGAGTACTTCTCGTACCTGGTCGACCTGCTGCGCGAGCGCGGTGCGGGCCACGTCAAGGTCTACGGCGGTGGCGGGGGCGTGATCGTCCAGGAGGAGATCGACCGGCTGCACGCCCACGGCGTCGCCCACATCTTCTCCCCCACCGACGGCCAGCGGATGGGCCTGCCCGGGATGATCAACACGATGATCCGGGCCTGCGACGTCGACCTCGGCGCGCAGCCGCCGTCGAGCTGGGACGGCGTGTTCGCCGGCGAGCCGGCGACGCTCGCCCGCGCGCTGAGCGTGGCCGAGGCCGGGGCGCTGCCCGACGAGGTCCGCGAGCGCGCGGCGTCGACCGTCGAGGGCAAGGCCGTCCCCGTCCTCGGCATCACCGGCACCGGCGGCTCGGGCAAGTCGTCGCTGACCGACGAGCTCGTGCGCCGGTTCCGCCTCGACCAGGAGGACAAGCTCCGGATCGCGGTGCTCGCCGTCGACCCCACCCGCCGCAAGGGCGGCGGCGCGCTGCTCGGCGACCGCATCCGCATGAACGCCCTCGGCGGGCCGCAGGTCTACGTCCGCTCCATGGCCTCGCGCGGCAGCGGCGGGACGCTGCCCGAGCACCTGGGCGACGCGATCGCCCTGCTGCGCGCGTCGGGCGTCGACCTCGTGATCGTCGAGACCCCGGGCATCGGCCAGGGCGACGCGGGCATCGTCGACCACGTCGACGCCTCGCTCTACGTCATGACGCCGGAGTTCGGGGCGGCATCCCAGCTCGAGAAGATCGACATGCTGGACTTCGCCGACGTCGTGGCGATCAACAAGTTCGAGCGCCGCGGCGCCGACGACGCCCGCCGCGACGTCGCCCGCCAGCTCGTGCGCAACCGCGACGCGTTCGGCGCCTCGTGGGAGGACATGCCGGTCTACGGCACCAGCGCCGCGACCTTCCACGACGACGGCGTCACCGCGCTCTACGGCCACCTGCGCTCGCTGCTCGCCGAGCACGGGATGTCGGTGGGCGAGGGCCGGCTGACGATCCCCGACACCAAGACGTCCACCGAGTACGCCGCGACGATCCCTCCGGAGCGCGCCCGCTACCTCGCCGACGTCGCCAGCACCGTCCGCGGCTACCACGAGCGCACCGAGGCGATGGTCGCCGCGGCCCGGCGCCGCGCGGCCCTGCGCACGGCCGTCGAGGCCCTCGGCGACCGCGACGGCGGCGAGCTGCCCGCAGTGCTCGCGGAGGCCGAGCGCGACCTGCCCGGCGACGCGGCAGCCCTGCTCGACGCGTGGCCCGAGACGGTCGAGGCCTACGCCGGCGACGAGATGGTCGTGCACGTGCGCGACAAGGAGCTGCGCACCCAGCTCACGCGGGAGACGCTGTCGGGCAACAAGGTCAACCGCGTCGCGCTGCCGCCGTTCACCGCCGACGAGGAGATCCTGCGCTTCCTGCGCCGGGAGAACCTGCCCGGGCACTTCCCGTTCACCGCCGGGGTGTTCGCGTTCAAGCGCGAGGGCGAGGACCCGGCGCGCATGTTCGCCGGCGAGGGCGACGCGTTCCGCACCAACCGGCGCTTCCACTACCTCTCGCAGGACTCCCCGGCCAAGCGCCTGTCCACCGCGTTCGACTCGGTCACCCTCTACGGCCACGACCCGGCCACCCCGCCCGACGTCTACGGCAAGGTCGGCACCTCCGGGGTGTCCATCGCGTCGCTGGACGACATGGAGGTGCTCTACTCCGGGTTCGACCTGACCTCGCCGACGACGTCGGTGTCGATGACCATCAACGGTCCGGCGCCGGCGATGCTCGCGTTCTTCCTCAACGCGGCGGTCGACCAGCAGGTGGACGCGTTCACCGAGCGGGAGGGCCGGGCGCCCAGCGAGGACGAGCGCGCGGAGCTCGCCGAGCACGCCTACCGGAACGTCCGCGGCACGGTGCAGGCCGACATCCTCAAGGAGGACCAGGGCCAGAACACCTGCATCTTCTCCACCGAGTTCTCGCTGCGGATGATGGCCGA
>JAQSWW010000207.1 GCA_029266415.1 Actinomycetospora sp.
ACCGCCTCGGAGTCGCCGTGGCGCAGCACCGCGCGGCGCACCGCGACCGCGAGGTGGTCGCGCTCCTCGCCGACACCGGCGATGCCGGGCAGCGAGCGGGCGCGACCGCCCTCCGATCCGCTGGAGCGCGCCTGCTACCTGGAGCGCATCCGTGACGCCGTCCTGTCCGGCGCGGCGAGCCCGGACGCCCCGCGCGACGTCGTCTCGGCGTCGTGGCGGCGCTCGCTCGACGCGCGCGTCGACCCCGACCACGGCCGGCCCCGGCAGGTCTTCGGCGCCGATGAGCTCGACGCCCTCCGCGGCGGTCACCTGCTGGCCCCGGTGCTGCCGATGCTGCGGCGCACCCTGCTCGACGTGGCCGACGAGGCCGTCCACATGATGATCGTGACCGACGCCCGCGGGCACATCCTGTGGCGCGAGGGCCACGCCGACGTGCTGCGCCGCGCCGACGACGTCGCCCTGGTGGAGGGCACGCGCTGGAGCGAGGACGCGATCGGCACCAACGCGATGGGCACCGCGCTGGCCTCCGGGCGCGCCGTGCAGATCCACTCCGCCGAGCACCTGGTGCGGCTCTACCGCGCGTGGACCTGCGCGGCCGCCCCGATCCACGACCCCGACAGCGGCGACGTGGTCGCGGCCGTCGACCTCACCGGCCCGCTGCGAACGTTCCACCCCAGCACGCTCGCGCTGGTCCGCGCGGCCGCCGAGCTCGCCGAGGTGGCCCTGCGCGGGCGGATGGTCGAACGCGACGAGCGCCTGCGCGCCCGCAACCAGGTGCACCTCGACGGCCTGCGCGGCGGGCCCGGGGCGCTGCTGACCCGCGCGGCCGCGTGCTCGCGGCTGGCCCCGGCGGGTCGTGGCCGGAGCGCGTGACCATCCCCGAGCAGGGCGACCGGCGCCCCCAGCAGGGTCGTGGGCACGCGGCGGGCCCGGATCGAGCATGCTGCAGGAGCGGTTCTTAGGCACCCTTCATCGAACCCGCGCCCGCGGTCCGTAGACAAGATGATGGTCCGCAGATGCGTGGCAACGCTCGTGCAACCCCCGCGTCCCTAGCGTCCGCGACCACTCGTGCAGGACGGCGGAAGGACACCCATGGCCACGTACGCCGGGCGAGGCGGACAGCGTCGTCTCCTACAAGCCCCAGTACGACCACTTCATCGGCGGCGAGTACGTCGCGCCGGCGAAGGGTCGGTACTTCGAGAACCCGACCACGGTCACGGGACAGACGTTCACCGAGGTCGCCCGCGGGACGGCCGAGGACGTCGAGAAGGCCCTGGACGCGGCCGAGGGCGCGGCGCAGGCGTGGGGGAAGACGAGCGTCGGCGAGCGGGCCGGGCTGCTGACGACGATGGCCGACCGGATCGAGGAGAACCTCGAGAAGATCGCCATCGCCGAGAGCTGGGAGAACGGCAAGGCCTGCCGCGAGACGCTGGCCGCCGACATCCCGCTGGCGATCGACCACCTGCGCTACTTCGCCGGCGCGATCCGCGCACAGGAGGGCTCGCTCTCGCAGATCGACGAGGACACCGTCGCGTACCACTTCCACGAGCCGCTGGGCGTCGTCGGCCAGATCATCCCGTGGAACTTCCCGATCCTCATGGCCATCTGGAAGCTGGCCCCGGCCCTCGCGGCGGGCAACGCGGTGGTGCTCAAGCCGGCCGAGCAGACCCCGGCGTCGATCCACGTCCTGCTCGAGACCGTCGCCGACCTGCTGCCCCCGGGCGTGCTGAACATCGTCAACGGCTTCGGCGTCGAGGCGGGCAAGCCGCTGGCGTCGTCGAACCGGATCAAGAAGATCGCGTTCACCGGCGAGACCACGACCGGCCGGCTGATCATGCAGTACGCGTCGGAGAACCTCATCCCGGTCACGCTCGAGCTGGGCGGCAAGAGCCCCAACGTCTTCTTCGACGACGTCGCCGCGGAGACCGACGCCTTCTACGACAAGGCCCTCGAGGGTTTCGCGATGTTCGCGCTCAACCAGGGCGAGGTGTGCACCTGCCCGTCGCGGGCGCTGGTGCAGGGCGGCATCTACGACGACTTCGTCGCCCAGGGCGTCAAGCGCGCCGAGCAGGTCCGCATGGGCCACCCGCTCGACACCGACACGATGATGGGCGCGCAGGCCTCGAACGACCAGCTCGAGAAGATCCTGTCCTACATCGACATCGGCCGGCAGGAGGGCGCGAAGATCCTCACCGGCGGGGAGCGCGCCGACCTCGGCGGCGAACTCGCGGGCGGCTACTACGTGCAGCCCACGGTGTTCGAGGGCCGGAACTCGATGCGCATCTTCCAGGAGGAGATCTTCGGGCCGGTGCTGTCGGTCACGCGTTTCTCGGACTACGCCGACGCCATGGCGATCGCCAACGACACCCTCTACGGGCTGGGCGCCGGCGTCTGGTCGCGCGACGCGAACACGGCCTACCGCGCGGGCCGCGACATCCAGGCCGGCCGGGTCTGGGTGAACAACTACCACGCCTACCCGGCCCACGCGGCCTTCGGCGGGTACAAGCAGTCGGGCATCGGCCGTGAGAACCACAAGATGATGCTCGGCCACTACCAGCAGACGAAGAACATGCTGGTGAGCTACGCGCAGAACGCGCTCGGCTTCTTCTGATGTCGGAGGTGGGCACGACGTCGCGCGTCGCCCTGAGTCCGGAGGCCGCCGAGCTCCTGGTACGCCTCACCGCGATCCACGGGCCGCTGATGTTCCACCAGTCCGGCGGGTGCTGCGACGGGAGCGCCCCGATGTGCTATCCGGTCGGGGACTTCCGGCTCGGGGGTTCCGACGTGCACCTGGCCGATCTGGCGGTGGCGGGCCTGGAGGAGCCGGTCGGCTTCCACATGTCGGCCTCGCAGTTCGAGTACTGGAAGCACACGCACCTCACGGTCGACGTCGTGGCGGGCCGCGGGAGCGGGTTCTCGGTGGAGGCACCGGAGGGCGTGCGGTTCCTCATCCGTTCCCGGTTGCTCACCGACGACGAGGTGCGCGAGCTGGGCGACCGCTGGCGCTCGCCCGGTCCGACCGAGTACGACGAGGGGCGCCCCCGCTGCGTGCCGTGCCGCGAGGGCGCCCCTCCCATGTCCCCGCACCTCAGACCGTCCACCCCCCCGGCGGTGAAGGAGCCGACGATGACCGATCCGTCCACGACCCTGCGCGAGCTCACGGGCCTCCCGGCCACACCGGCGAGCCTGCGCGACTCCGCGCTCGTGATGATCGACCTGCAGAACACCTACACCCGCGGCGTCATGGCCCTCGAGGGCGTCGAGCCCGCCATCGACGAGGCGGCCGCGCTGCTCGACCGGGCGCGTCGCGCGGGCATCCCGATCGTCCACGTGCAGCACGACGCCGGCGAGGGCACGCCCTACGACGTGCGCGGCGAGAGCGGCGCGATCGTGGACCGGGTGGCGCCGCGCGAGGGCGAGCACCGGATCGTCAAGAACTACCCGAACTCGTTCGTGGGGACGGATCTCGAGGAACACCTGCGCGGCCGGTCGGCGCAGAATCTCGTGCTCGCCGGGTTCATGACGCACATGTGCGTGAACTCCACCGCCCGCGCCGCGTTCAACGCCGGTTTCGCGTCGACGGTCGTGGCCGCGGCCACCGCGACGCGCGCACTCCCGGGACCCGACGGGACGGTGTCGGCGTCGGCGCTGCAGAGTGCGAGCCTCGCCGCGCTGTCCGACATGTTCGCCGTGGTCGTGCCCGACTCGCGCGCGGTCCCCGACTGACGCGCAATTAACGCTTCCCGTGCGGAGCGGCGCGCGTCACTCGACAAACGATGCGCCGCGGAAATAGGGTCCGGCCACCATTCTTCGGTCGAGATCCCGGGAGGTCGCGCGATGGCGCAGAAAGTCGTGGTGTCCCTGGTCGACGACCTGGACTCGTCGGAGGCCGACGAGACCGTCGAGTTCGGCATCGACGGTGCCACGTACGAGATCGACCTCTCGGAGTCGAACGCCGCCGCGCTGCGCGACGTCCTCGCCGACTACGTCGCCCACGCCCGCCGCAGCGGCGGGCGCCGCAAGTCCGGGGCGGCGGCCCCGGCGGCCTCCTCGCGCCGCAGCAGCGGGGGCGGGCGGGCCGCGGTCGACCGTGAGCAGAACCAGGCCATCCGCGAGTGGGCGCGCAAGCAGGGCATGACGGTCTCCGAGCGCGGCCGCATCCCCAGCGAGGTCTCCGAGGCCTACCACAAGGCGCACTAGGGGGCGCCGCATCGGCGGCGGTTGTCACGTCGCGGCCCGTCTGGGACAACCCCGCCATGAGCGGTGACGGGAGCACCCGCTGGGTCGGGTCGATGCCGGAGGTCTACGCGCGCTGCCTCGTGCCCGCGGTGTTCCGCCCGTTCGCCCGCGAGCTGGCCCGGCGCGCCGCCGCGCACGGGCCGCGGCGGGTGCTGGAGCTCGCCGCCGGCACCGGGGTCGTGACCGCGGAGCTCCTCGCCGCGTGCCCCGACGCGCACGTCACGGCGAGCGACCTCAACGAGGCGATGGTGCAGCTCGCGGAGCCCCGGGTGCCGGGTGCGACCTGGCGGGTGGCCGACGCCGCGCAGCCGCCGTTCCCGCCGGGATCGTTCGATCTGGTCGTGTGCGGGTTCGGCGTGATGTTCCTGCCGGACCGCCCGGCGGCGTACGCGCAGGTGGGCCGCGTGCTCGTCCCGCACGGCAGGTTCCTGTTCAGCACCTGGGGCACCCTCGCCGACCACGGCTTCGAGCGGGACCTCGTCCGCGCCCTGGAGCGACTCTTCCCCGGCGACGCGCCCACGTTCCTGCAACGGGTTCCCCACGGCTACGCGGACACCGCGCGCGTCGCCGACGACCTGCGCGCCGGCGGGCTCGACGTCGTCGCGATCGACACCGTGACCCTCGAGGGTCGGGCCGACGGCCCGGAACAGATCGCCGTCGGCTACGCCACCGGCTCGCCGGTGCGCGCCGAGCTCACCCGGCACGGCGATCTCGACACCACGGTCGCGCGCCTCACGGCCGCTCTGACCGACATCGTCGGCCCGGGCCCGCTCACCGCCCCCATGACGGCGCACGTGGTCGAGGCGTGCCGACCCGCGTGATCGACGCGCGCCCGGCTACGGCCCGGCGGCGTGGACGGCCAGCGCGGCGCGGTCCAGCGTCGCGCCCCGCCCGCCCGCGTGGACGGTCAGCAGACCTCGCCCGGCGAGGGTGCGCAGGGCGGCGTTGAGGCTCTGGCGCGCGATCCCGAGGCGCTGCGCGAGCAGGGACTGCGGCCCGCCGAAGTCGACGACGTCGCGACCGGCGGCGAGCTCGAGCAGGAGCGCGGCGACGCGACGCTCGACGGGGCGGCGCAGACCGGAGCGGGCACGGTTCTGCAGGCTGACGATCCGGACGAGGTCGCGGGCGAGCGCGAGCAGGGTGTCCGGGCTGGTCCGCAGCGCCCGCATCGCCGCCGCTGCCGGGACGACCACCACCGTCGAGTCGCGGACCGCCACCGCGTCCTCGGTGCGCGGGCCGGGACGCAGGACCTCGAAGTAGCCGAAGGCGTGCCCCTCGGTGGCGACCCCGAGGTCGATGACGTCCCCCTCCGCCGAGCTGATGCGCGCGACGACCGCGCCCTGGCGCAGCACGAACATCGCGTCGCCCGGCCCGCCCTCGAGGAAGACCGGTTCGCCGGCGGCGTAGTGCCGCACGGTCGACGCCGCCGCGAGCGCGCGGATCGTCCCGGCGCCGAGCTCGCGCAGCTGGGGACACGCCCGGAGGACCCGCTCGGCGCGGGCGTCCGGCGCCGACACCGTCATCGTCACGTCGCCACTCCCTGGTCCATCGACTCGCTGCCCTTCACCTGGACGGCCCAGCCTCGGTGTCGTCGCGGTGACAGCACGTCGATCATGCGGGCCCTAGCGTCCGGCGTCGACGGTCCCGTCGGATCTTCGACATCCGGGGCCGTGGGCTCGGGCATCCGGAGGCGGCAGTGCGCATGGGCGAAGGTGGGCGGGCGGCGGTCGTGGGCGCCCTGCTCGCGGTGGTGACGGTGCTGGCGGCCTGCGGTGGTCCCGGGGCGGGCTCCGCCCCGCCGAGCCCGTCGCCGGTCGCCGGCACCGTCGGGGGCCCGTTCGGCGGGCCGTCCGCCGCGGACGCCGTGCCCGGAGGTGTGTCGGTGTTCACGCCGGTCGCGGCCTCGGTGCTCGCGGCGCCGATCCCGGTGCCCGCCACCGACGGGCGCGTCCACCTGGCCTACGAGCTTCAAGTGACCAACATCCTGACCTTGCCGGCCACGGTGAACGCCGTCGAGGTCCTCGGCGACGGCCGGTCGCTGCTGCGGCTGGAGGGCGACGCCTTATCCGCCTGGGCCAAGCCGCTCGGGGGCGACCCGGGGAACCGCCAGCTCCAGGGCGGGCAGGGCGGACTGATCTGGCTGGACGTGTCGCTGGCGCCCACCGACCCCGTCCCTGCCCGCCTCGAGCACCGCATCGACGTGGCGTTCGCGCAGCCGAGCCCGCCGCTGGTCCCGGCGACGCTCACCGAACCCGTGGCCGCGGCGACGGTCGACCGCACCCCACCGGCGCGGATCTCGCCGCCGCTGATCGGCAGCGGGTGGGTCGACGGCGACAGCTGCTGCGTGCTGGGCGCCCACCGCGGCGCCGTCAGTCCGATCGACGGGCAGCTGTGGGCGCCGGAGCGTTTCGCCATCGACTACGTCCGGGCCGACGCGTCCGGCCGGATGATGACCGGGCCGCCGACCGACATCGCGAGCTACCCCTACGTCGGGTCCGACGTCCTGGCCGTGGCCGACGGGCCGGTCGTGGGGCTGGTCAGCGACCTCCCGCAGCAGCCGCCCGGGGTGAACCCGAACGGCCTGACGCTGCAGCGGTACGGGGGCAACCACGTCGTGCAGGACACCGGTGGCGGGCACTACGCCTTCTACGCCCACCTGGCGACGGGCAACCCGCTGAACCTCGCGATGGGCCAGCAGCTGCGGCGCGGCCAGGTGATCGGGAAGCTGGGCAACTCCGGCAACACCAGCGCGCCGCACCTGCACTTCCACGTCATGGACCGGACCGACCCGCTGGCCGCGAACGGGCTGCCCTTCGTCCCGTTCGCGATCGGCCGGGAGGGCGCCGGTCCGCGCACGAACGTCTCGCCGCTGATCCTCGACGTCATGGGCTACCCGCCGGCACCCTGACCCCTGCCGAGTGGTTCGCCCGTCGCGAACACCGTCACGGGATGCGCGGGACGTGTCGCGTCGTTGCACCGGGCGTGACCCCGGCCGACCGGTCCGGGATGTCGGCGGGCGTGTCCGCCGTCACGGTGGTGCAACCGTCGCCGTCCCGTGACGTCACGCGCGACGACTAGGATGGCCTTACGGTGCTTCTGCAGTTCGGGCACCGTGGGGGTCCCGATCCGTCATCGGGCACCAGCCAAGGGGCCACCGGGCCGTTCCTTCGTGGACACTCGGTGGAGGACCGCCGGCGCAGCAGTCAGGAGTGACGAATGTTCGAGAGGTTCACCGACCGCGCGAGGCGGGTGGTCGTCCTGGCCCAGGAAGAGGCCAGGATGCTCAACCACAACTACATCGGCACCGAGCACATCCTGCTCGGGCTGATCCACGAGGGCGAAGGCGTCGCCGCCAAGGCCCTCGAGTCGCTGGGCATCGCCCTCGAGGGCGTGCGCCAGCAGGTCGAGGAGATCATCGGTCAGGGCCAGCAGGCCCCGTCCGGCCACATCCCCTTCACCCCCCGCGCCAAGAAGGTGCTGGAGCTGTCGCTGCGCGAGGCGCTGCAGCTCGGGCACAACTACATCGGCACCGAGCACATCCTGCTCGGGCTCATCCGCGAGGGCGAGGGCGTCGCCGCCCAGGTGCTCGTCAAGCTCGGCGCGGATCTCAACCGTGTGCGCCAGCAGGTGCTGCAGCTGCTCTCGGGCTACCAGGGCAAGGAGCCTGCGGAGTCCGGCAGCCAGCGTGGCGAGGGGACCCCGTCGTCCTCCCTGGTGCTCGACCAGTTCGGTCGCAACCTCACCCAGTCGGCCCGCGAGGGCAAGCTGGACCCGGTCATCGGCCGGGAGAAGGAGATCGAGCGGGTCATGCAGGTCCTCTCCCGGAGGACCAAGAACAACCCGGTCCTCATCGGC
>JAQSWW010000208.1 GCA_029266415.1 Actinomycetospora sp.
TGGCGACCGGTGCGGGAGCCTGCGGACCGAAGAGACCGGGCGGCGGGCCGACCGGCGGGGCCGACGGATGGGCGACCTGCGCGTCCGGCGGGGCGACCGCGTCGATCGCCCGCAGGCTGCCCAGCGTGCGCTCCACGGCGCTCTCCCCGGCATGGCCCACGTCACCGACGATAGCCGTTCACCACCCGTGGTCCCGGTGGGGACGAGGGCCCGGCTGATCGTCACCCGCGCGGCCCAGGCACCACACCCGGGCGCACCACGGTGACGGCGTCACACCCCGACGACGCAGCGCCGGGACCGGGCGCTGCGTCATACTGCGCCGCAGTCCGCCGCCCGCACCCGCGGTGACCGGCCGTGTCGAGAGCTCCTGGGAGGCACGACGATGCCCATCGCGACCCCCGAGATCTACAACGAGATGCTGGACCGGGCGAAGGAGAACCGCTTCGCCTTCCCGGCCATCAACTGCACGTCCTCGGAGACCATCAACGCGGCGCTGCGTGGCTTCGCCGAGGCCGAGAGCGACGGGATCATCCAGTTCTCCACCGGCGGCGCGGAGTTCGGCTCCGGCCAGTCGGTCAAGGACATGGTCACCGGCGCCAGCGCGCTGGCCGAGTTCGCCCACGTCGTGGCCGAGAAGTACTCGATCAACGTCGCGCTGCACACCGACCACTGCCCGAAGGACAAGCTCGACGGCTTCGTCCGCCCGCTGCTCGGGATCAGCCAGGACCGCGTGAACGCCGGCCAGAACCCGCTGTTCCAGTCGCACATGTGGGACGGCTCGGCGGTGGAGCTGCACGAGAACCTCGAGATCGCCCAGGAGCTGCTGGCCGAGGCGGCCAAGGCGAAGATCATCCTCGAGGTGGAGATCGGCGTCGTCGGCGGCGAGGAGGACGGCGTCGCCAACGACATCAACGACAAGCTCTACACGGCCGCGGGCGACTACGAGCACACCGTCGACGCCCTCGGCGGCGGCGAGAAGGGCCGCTACCTGCTCGCGGCCACCTTCGGCAACGTCCACGGGGTCTACAAGCCGGGCAACGTCAAGCTCAGGCCCTCGGTGCTCAAGGAGGGCCAGGAGGTCGCGGCCCGCAGGCTCGGCCTCCCGGACGGGTCCAAGCCGTTCGACCTGGTGTTCCACGGCGGCTCGGGCTCGCTGCTCGAGGAGATCCACGAGGCCCTCGACTACGGCGTCATCAAGATGAACGTCGACACCGACGCCCAGTACGCGTTCACCCGTCCGATCGCCGGGCACATGTTCTCGAACTACGACGGCGTGCTGAAGGTGGACGGCGAGGTCGGCAACAAGAAGGTCTACGACCCGCGCAGCTACCTCAAGGAGGCCGAGAAGGGCATGGGCGCCCGCGTCGTCACGGCCTGCGAGAACCTCCGCTCGACCGGGCAGACCCTGGGCCGCTGATCCCGGCCGGCCCGGCGGGACAATGGCCGCATGACGATCCCGACCGGGCCCGGTGCGGGCCACGGGCACAACCTGCTCGGACCCCAGCCCACCTACCTCCCGGAGTCCCCGGAACCGGCCTCGCGTCTCGCGGCCGGGGAGGACCCGGCGGCCGTCGTCGCCGACCACCCGACCTACAGCGCGGGCTGGGCGGCGCTCGCCGAGCGGGCCGGCGCGGCGGGCGAGCACGTCACGTCCTACGCCTTCGCGCGCACCGGCTACCACCGCGGGCTCGACCAGCTGCGCCGCAACGGCTGGAAGGGCTTCGGTCCGGTGCCGTGGGACCACGAGCCCAACCAGGGGTTCCTGCGCGCCGTGGCCGCGCTGGCCAAGGCCGCGGAGGCCATCGGCGAGACCGACGAGGTCGAGCGGTGCACCGCGCTGGTCGCCGACTGCGACCCGAAGGCTCTCGACGCCCTGGGTCTGTCCTGACCCGGCGCTGACCGACCGCCCCGGGCCCGCCGTGGACCGCCTGCGCGGTATCGCGCACAGCCGTTCGCGGCGGCTGCGCGACTCCGGGCTGCCGATCCTGCAGTGCGCGCTGGCGGCGGGCCTGGCGTTCCTCGTGGCCCGCGACGTCGTCGGGCACGACTTGCCGTTCTTCGCGCCGATCGCGTGCGTGCTCGTGCTGGGCGTCTCGGTCACCAACCGGCTGCGGCGCTCGGTCGAGCTCGCCGTCGGGGTCAGCGTGGGGGTCGCGGTCGGCGACCTCATCGTCGTCGTCATCGGGCCGGGCTGGTGGCAGATCAGCGTGGTCGTGGGCCTGGCGCTGCTGGCGGCCCTGCTGTTCGACGTCGGTGCGCTGCTGCTCAACCAGGCCGCGGTGTCGGCGGTGCTGATCGCGACGCTGCAGCCGCCGGGCACCACGGCCGCGTTCTCGCGCTGGATCGACACGCTCATCGGGGCGGCGATCGGGCTGCTCACCGCGGCCACGCTGCCCTCGCACCCGCTGACCCGGGCGCGGCGTGGGCTCGACGCGCTGCTCGACGAGCTCGGCGCCGTGCTCGCCGGGGTCGCCGACGCCCTCGAGGCGGGCGACACCGACGCCGCGGCCGCCGTCCTCGAGCGGGCCCGGGCCACCCAGGGACGGGTCGACGCGCTGGCCGACGCCGTCGACGCCGGCTTCGAGATCACCACCATCGCCCCGCTGCGCCGGCGCCACCGCGGCGAGCTGGCCCGCCTCCGGGCCGCCGTGCGGCCGGTCGACCTGGCCCTGCGCAACGCGCGGGTGCTGGCCCGGCGCGCGCACGCATCCCTGCGCGACGACGAGCGGCCCGACGCCGACCTTGTCGTCGTGCTGCGTCGCCTCGCCGACGCGGTGGGGGTGCTGCGCCACGAGCTGACCACCGGCGAGTCGACCGACGGGGCGCGGGTCGCGCTGCTCGACACGGCGGCGGTGGTGCCGGCGTCGGGCGGGGGCTACTCGGCGGAGGTGGTGCTCGCCCAGCTCCGGTCGATGCTGGTGGACCTGCTCGTGGCCGCCGGGATGGACCGCGAGGACGCGGTCACCGCGGCGGGGCGCTCGCGGTCGGACCCGGAGGGGTAGGGCCTTCAGGACGCGCGGCGGAGGTACTCGTCGGCGGCGGGCTCGACGGCGTCGGTGCCGGCGCCCGGGACGAGGCGCAGCTGCGGCGCGGGGTCGACCGGGGCGGGAGCCGTGCCCCGGGGAGCGCGCGGAGCGGGGGCGACGCGGGTGGCCACGGCCTCGAAGCGCTCGAGCGAGACCGCCAGGATCATGAGTGCGATCGGGACCAGGACCACCACGGCGAGCATGTCACTGGCGTACCCCGCCGCCCCGGGGCCATGCGTGATCCGCACGAAGTGGGCACCGACGGTGGCGGGTGATCGCGCTCCGGAGCCGACCAGCCGCCCGATCGGCGACCTGTTCGCCGGTCGTCGCGGTGGGGCGATCACCGGGCGCGTCGGCCTCACGTCCAGCTACCGACCGCGGGGTAGGTTCCGGCCGTGGTGGACGTGTCGGGGCACGCCGCGGGCGGGGTCGATCCGGAGCCGATCGGCGGCCCGGGTGTCGTCGGCGAGCGCCCCGCGGCCTGGGTCGTGCTCGTCGCCGACCCGATCACCGGCGAGACCGACGCCTTCGGCCCCTTCGACCGCGACTCCGCGCGGGCCGACGCCGAGCGCCGCCGCGCCGAGCACGCGGCCGAGGGCCTGCACGAGGTCCTGGTCGTCACCGTGCCGCTCACCCCGCCCGAGGACTGAACGCCACGCGTCACGGCCGGACGAGCAGCCAGTCCTCGGTGTGGCGGTACCAGCTGCGCCGCGTCACCGGCCGGTCGGCGGGGACGCCGTCGCGGACCACGGTGACGCCCGGCCGGCAGCCGAGCTGCACGGCGCGACCCACCCGCGTCGCGACCCGGCCCGCGCGCAGGCCGCCGAGACGGCGCGGGCCGGTGACGGTCACGGCGACCCCGGCCTCGGGGTCGGGCGTGACGACCAGGCCGGCGGCGTCGCCCTCGGCGACCCGGTGCTCGTCGCAGTAGACGGCGCCGTGGAACGCACCGACCTCGTGGCGCCCGGCGACCACGCCGCCGTGGTCGTCGCGCACGAGCGGGGCCGGACGCGCCGTGCCCGTGCGGGCGAGCGCGAGCGCCGCCCCGGGGTCGGTCGGCAGACCCCACGCCCCGGCGGCGGCCGAGTCGGCGGCCGGCAGCACGCCCACGGCGAGGGCCAGGCGCTCGCGACGCAGCAGGCGCACGAGCACGGCGGCCAGCGCGGCGTCGTCACCGGCCACGACCAGGCGCGCGTCGTCGGGCAGCGCGTCGAGCAGCGGGTCGACGTCGGAGCGGGCGGGCCGGGCCGGCAGGTCGTCGGCGGGGACCGCCGCGTCGGCCAGCGACGGGCCCCAGCGGGCCCGGGCGGTGTCCCCGCAGGTCACCACGCGCACCACGGGCCCCCGTGAGGGCGAGCCGGAGCACACGCGTGGACTACCCTTCCGCTGCACGGGGCGGCCCGCACTCCCGTGCGACCAGTGGAGTCGACCCAGGGAGTGTCACATGCCGGCCATCGTCCTCATCGGCGCCCAGTGGGGCGACGAGGGCAAGGGCAAGGCCACCGACATCCTCGGTGAGCAGGTCCAGTGGGTCGTGCGGTACCAGGGCGGCAACAACGCGGGGCACACCGTGGTGCTGCCCGACGGCCAGAACTTCGCCCTGCACCTCATCCCGTCGGGAATCCTGACGCCCGGTGTCACCAACGTGATCGGCAACGGCGTCGTGGTCGACCCCGGTGTCCTGCTCGAGGAGCTGGCGGGCCTGGAGGCCAAGGGCGTCGACACGGGCAAGCTGCTGATCTCCGCGGACGCCCACGTGATCACGCCCTACCACGTGGCCATCGACAAGGTGACCGAGCGCTTCCTGGGCAAGGCCCGCATCGGCACCACCGGCCGCGGCATCGGGCCCGCGTACCAGGACAAGATCGCGCGCGTCGGCGTGCGGATGCAGGACCTGCTCGACGAGAAGCTGCTGCGCGAGAAGGTCGAGGCGGCGCTCGAGCTCAAGAACCAGATCCTCGTCAAGATCTACAACCGGCGCGCGCTCGACGTCGACGAGGTCGCCGACACCCTGCTCGGGCACGCCGAGGGCTTCGCCCACCGCATCGCCGACACCCGCCTCGCGCTGCACCACGCCCTGGAGCGCGGCGAGACCGTGCTGCTCGAGGGCTCGCAGGGCACGCTGCTCGACGTCGACCACGGCACCTACCCGTTCGTCACGTCGTCGAGCCCGACGGCCGGCGGGGCCTCGGCGGGCTCGGGCATCGGGCCGACGCGCATCACCCGCGTGATCGGGATCCTCAAGGCCTACACCACCCGCGTCGGCTCGGGCCCGTTCCCGACCGAGCTGTTCGACGCCGACGGCGAGTACCTGCGCAGGACCGGCGGCGAGTTCGGCGTGACCACGGGCCGCAGCCGCCGGTGCGGCTGGTTCGACGCGGTGATCGCGCGCTACGCGGTGCGGGTCAACGGCATCACCGACCTGTTCCTCACCAAGCTCGACGTGCTCTCCGGCCTGGAGAACGTGCCGATCTGCGTGGGCTACGAGGTCGACGGGCAGCGGGTCGACGAGATGCCGATGACCCAGGCCGACGTCGCGACCGCGGTGCCGGTGTACGAGACGATGCCGGGCTGGTTCGAGGACATCTCGGCCTGCCGCTCCTTCGCCGACCTGCCGGCCAAGGCGCGCGACTACGTCGAGCGGATCGAGCAGCTCTCCGGGGCGCCGGTCTCGGCGATCGGCGTCGGTCCGGGGCGGGAAGAAACGGTTACCCGAGACGTCGGCCAGTAGACTCGTGCGGGTGGGAGCCTGCGAACACCTGTTGACCATCGGTCCCGAGGGCATCGCCACGGACCCGGCTCCGAGCGCCGTGGCGAGCGAGGGCGAGACGCTGATCTGCCCGGACTGCCGGGCGGAGGGCTACACGGCGTGGGCGCACCTGCGGAAGTGCCTCGACTGCGGGCACGTCGCCTGCTGCGACTCCAGCCCGTACCGCCACGCCTCGAAGCACCACGAGGACACCGGCCACGCCGTCATGCGCTCGCACGAGCCGCACGAGACGTGGCGCTGGTGCTACATCGACCGGCGTCTCGCGCCCTAAGGAGTCACCGCGGCCAGCGCGGTATCGGGGTCGTCGCTGAAGACGGCGTCGACTCCCAACGCGACGTACTGCTGGTACTCGCCGAACGCGTCGCCGTAGGTGTCCGCGGGAGCGGCCGGTCCGCCCCGTCGCCGGCCCGCGGGCAGGAACTCGTTCTCGTTGCGGAACGTGTAGGGCATGACCCGCAGGTTCGCCGCGTGCGCGTCGCGGACCAGGGTCGTCGGCGCGCCCGCGGCGTCGTCCGGCCCGAGCGGGATGATCAGCTCCTTGGTCGGGCCGAGCCAGGTCGCGTAGCCGGCGACCTCCCGCAGACCCTGCGGGGTCACCAGGGCCTCCGAGGTGCGCGGGTCGCCCGCGGCCACGAGGTCGGCGGGCCGGGTGCCGGCGGCGTCGACGAGCTGCAGGAGCGGGCAGGCGACCTGCGTCCTGAGCGCGCGGAGGTTGGCTGTCTCGAACGACTGGATGATCACCCCGGAGTCCGCGCCGTCCCGGCCGCGCCGGCGCAGGGTCTCGACCAGCCCGGGCTCCACCCGCAGGCCGAGGCTCGCGAAGTAGGTGGAGTGCTTGACCTCGGGCAGCACGCCGACGGGGCGGCGCAGCTCGGCGGCGAGGCGGTCGAGCAGGTCGAGGACCTCGTCGAACGTCACCACCGGGAACCGGCCGTCGTAGAGCGTGTTGTGCGGGCGCGTCTGCGGGATGCGCTCCTTCGCGCGGAGCGTGCGTATCTCGGCGAGCGTGAAGTCGGTGGTGAACCAGCCGGTGTAGGTCGTGCCGTCGATCTGCTTGGTGGTGCGGCGCGGGGCGAACTCGGGCCGCTCGGCGACGTCGGTGGTCCCGCCGATCTCCGGCTCGTGGCGCGCGACGAGAGCCCCGTCGCGGGTGGGGACGAGGTCGACGTCGACGGCGTCGGCGCCCATCCGGATCGCGAGCTCGTAGGCCGCGAGCGTGTGCTCGGGCCGGTACCCGG
>JAQSWW010000209.1 GCA_029266415.1 Actinomycetospora sp.
CGAGCCAGTCGGGGGCCGCGGCGGCGCCCGGGCGCGCGTGGTCCGGG
The DNA here is from genome assembly GCA_029266415.1 of Actinomycetospora sp. Lineage (GTDB taxonomy): Bacteria > Actinomycetota > Actinomycetes > Mycobacteriales > Pseudonocardiaceae > Actinomycetospora. Next base: position 48 of record JAQSWW010000209.1, read on the forward strand.
CGCTCGCTCAGCCCGGAGGGGGGTCGGCGAGCAGGGTCGCCAGCACCTGGGCCACCCGTCGCGACGTCTGCGTCCACGGGAGAAGCCTGCAACGCCGAGATATCGCTGAGATCCGTCGCCCGTTGCGGTGCGCCGGCTCGGCGAACCAGCGGTCCAGGCTTGCGACGAGTGCCGGTACGTCCTCAGCGGGTACTAAGACTCCGCCGTTCGCCAGAGTGTCCGGCAGCCCTCCGGCGGAACTCGCCAGGACCGGGATGCCCCGTGCGAGGGCTTCGGTCACCACCATGCCGTAGGTCTCCGTGCGCGAGGGCGCGACGAGCAGGTCGGTGGCGCGCCAGAACGCGTCGAGCTCGGCGCCGTGGCGGGGTCCGTGGAGGTGGACGCGGCCGGCGAGGCCGTGGCGGGCGATCGCCGCGCGCAGGCCGGCGACGAAGGCGGGATCGCGGTCGGTGGGGCCGACGAGGTCGAGGGTCCACGGCGGCCCGGGCAGCGCGGCGAGGGCGTCGACGAGCAGGTCCTGGCCCTTGGTGGGCGTGACGGCGCCGAGGCAGAGCAGGCGGTGCACGCCGTCGGTGCCGGGCGCGAGCGGGGCGGGGTCGACGCCGGGCGGGGCGACGGCGGCGTCGACGCCGTGTCTGCGCAGTCGTCGGGCGCCCCAGTCGCTGGTGGCGAGGACGGCTCGGGCGGCGCGCAGGACCGCGCCCTCGCCGGCGTCGAGGTCGGGCGACTCCTCCCCGAGCGGCAGGTGCACGAGGACGGCGAGCGGGCGGCGGGCGGCGTGCGGGACGACGACCTCCGGCACCCCGCACGCCACCAGCCCGTCGAGCAGCACGGGTCCCTCGCCCTCGCGCAGGGCGGCGTCGAGGCGGGCGCGGGCGGCGGCGTCGGGACGGGGCCAGGCGCCGGGCAGGGGGTGCTCGTGGACGGTCCAGCCCTCGGCGCGCAGGCCGTCGAGCACGCGACGGTCGTAGACGTTCCCGCCGCTGACCAGCGCGGGGTCGTCGACGTCGGCGGGGAGCACCGCGTGCAGGACGGGCACGAGGGCCACTCCAGCACGTTCCCCGGTCGCAGCGAACGGGCCGTTCGCTGCGTCTACGCGCGCGAAGTCCCCGTTCGCACCGTCACTCGATCGGGGGTCGGGGGCGTGCGGGTCGGGGGGTGGCGGGCACGCCCGGTGTGCCCCGCCGTCCCCGACCTCGAGGAGGGGCACCCCATGACCGCCCACCGCACCGGCCGCCACCGCTCCCCCGGCCGCCCCGCCCGCGCCGTCCGCACCGTCCTCTGGCCGGTCGGCGTCGCCGCGGCCGCCACGGTGGCCGCCGCCCCGCTCGCCGCCGCCGCGCCCGCCGCGGAGGCGGTCCCCTGCGACGACTCCGCCGACGTCTGCGTCGACCTCTCCGAGCAGCAGGCCTGGCTCACGGACGACGGCCGGGCGACGGGCGCGCCGATGGACGTCCACTCCGGCTCGCGGCAGGACCCGACGCCGACCGGCACGTTCACGGTGCAGCGCAAGGAGCGCCACCACGTGAGCAAGGAGATCGGCGACGCGCCGATGCCCTACTCGGTGTTCTTCGACGACGAGGGGCGCGCGTTCCACGCCGGCGACACGTCCCGCGCGTCCCACGGCTGCATCCGGCTCGAGCGCGACGACGCCCGCGACGTGTTCGCCGCCCTCGAGCCGGGCGACGAGGTGCAGATCGTGCGCTGACCCTTGGCGCTCCGCGCTCGTGCGCGCTTGTCCGTGCCAGAGCACGGACAAGCGCTCACACGAGCGTCAGCTCAAAGCTCGCCGACGCCGCGTGCGACTCGTGCAGGGTCACGGTGATGCCGGCGAGGCCCCGCCCGCCGTCGCCGAGGCTCCCGTCGTGGGCGCGCGCGGCGAGGCGCTCGGCGATCACCTTCGCCAGGAACTCGGTGGTCGTGTTGACGCCCGCGAACTCCGGGTGCTCGTCGAGGTTGCGGTAGTTGAGGTCCTCCAGCGCGGTGTGCAGCTCCTCGGTGGCCCGCCCGATGTCGACGACGATGTTGTCGGCGTCCAGCTCGGCGCGGCGGAACGCGGCGTCGACGACGAACGTCGCGCCGTGCAGCGCCTGCGCCGGGCCGAACACCTCGCCGGCGAAGCTGTGGGCGATCATGATGTGGTCGCGGACGGTGACGGCGAACATGCGCTGATGATCAGCCGCAGCCGCAGGCGCCGCCACAGCAGCCCCCGCCACCGCCGGCCCCCGGGGCCATCGCCCGCGGCGTCCCCGTCGGCATGGCCGTCCGGGCCTTCCCGCCCAGCCCGACCGTGGTGAGCAGCTTGACGGTGTCGTCGTGCCCGGCGGGGCAGTCGGCGGGATCGCCGGAGGCCTGCATCGGCCGGTCGACCTCGAACGTCGACGCGCAGGTTCGGCAGCGGAACTCGTAGCGCGGCATGGTCCGCAGCCTACGAACGCGGAGTTCGCGCGCATAGGAGCAGCGAACAGCGCGTTCGTTCAGTAGTTCACGCGCACCGCCAGGCCCGGGCGCTCGCCGGCGGACAGGGCCGCGAGGACGTCGGGCAGGTCGTCGAACGGGCAGGTGTCGGTGATCAGCGCGTCGAAGCGGGGGTCCGCGAGCAGGCGCAGCGCCAGGGTGAGCCGGTCGGTCGTGCTCCACCGCGCCCGGCGCGCCGGGGCCACCCGCCCGACCTGCGACGCCCGCACGCTCAGGCGCCGCGAGTGGAACGCCTCGCCCAGCGGCACGCGCGGCGCGCGCTCGCCGTACCAGGACAGCTCGACCACCTCGCCCTCGTCGCCGAGCAGTTCCAGCGACCGCGCGAGCCCGGCCTCGGACGCGCTGGCGTGCAGCACGAGGTCGCACTCCCCCGCCGCCTGCTCCGGCGTCGCGAACCCGACACCCAGCGCGTCGGCCACCGCGACGCGGGAGGGGTCGACGTCGACCAGCTCCACGCGCACCCCGGGGAACGACGCCAGCACCCCCGCCACGGACGCGCCGACCATGCCGGCGCCGACGACGGCGACGCGGTCGCCCACCCGGGGCGCGGCATCCCACAGCGCGTTGACCGCGGTCTCCACGGTGCCGGCCAGCACCGCCCGCTCCGGCGGCACGCCGTCCGGGACCTCGACGACCGCGGAGGCCGGCACCACGAACCGGTCCTGGTGCGGGTGGAGGCAGAAGACGGTGCGCCCGGCGCCCGGGCCCTCCTCGACGACGCCGACCGTCAGGTAGCCGTAGACCACGGGGCCCGGGAAGTCGCCGGCCTGGAACGGCGCGCGCATACGGTCGTGCTGGCTCGCGGGCACCTCGCCCCGGTACACGAGGGTCTCGGTGCCCCGGCTGATCGCGGAGTGGCGGGTGCGCACCACGACGTCGTCGGGGCCCGGGTCGGGCAGCGGCACCTCGACGATCCCCGCCCGCCCGGGCGCCTCGATCCGGAACGCCCGCGCCGTGCCCGCCATCGCCGCACCCTCCTGACACCCCGACCATCCGCGGGCGGTCATGCTGGCACGCGTGCCGCGCCCGTCCCCGACCCTCGTCGCCGAGCTCACCGCCGGTGCCCTCGGGAGCGCGGTGCTCCTCGCGGCGCTGGCGTTCGGCGCCGGACTGGGCCCGGTCGGGCTGGTCACCGGCACGACGGCGGCTGCAGCGCTGGTCGCCGTGCTGCTGGGCGGCGGCGTCGACCGGCTCGGGCCCGCGGGGCGGGTGACGCTCGGCCGCGGCGTGCTGATCGTCGGGGTGACGGCGCTGGTGGCCGACCCCGTCTCGGTGACCGCGCTCGTCGCCTGCGCCTCCGTGGCGCTCGTGCTCGACGGGGTCGACGGCGCGGTCGCGCGGCGGCGGGACGTGGCCTCGGCGTTCGGGGCGCGCTTCGACATGGAGCTCGACGCGGTCCTGGTGCTCGTGCTGTCGGTGCACGTCGCCGGCCTGCTGGGCAGCAACTGGGTGCTGCTCATCGGGCTCGCGCGCTACCTGTTCGTCGCCGCCGGCGCGGTGCTGCCGTGGCTGCGCGGGGAGCTGGCCCCGCTGTTCTCGGGCAAGGTCGTGGCCGCGATCCAGGGCGTCGTGCTCGTCGTCGTCTCCGCGCAGCTGCTGCCTGATCTCGTCGCCCGGGTGCTGCTCGCGCTCGCCCTCGCCGCGCTGGCGTGGTCGTTCGGCCGCGACGTCGTGCGGCTCTGGCGGGCCGCCGGGGAGCACCCCGTGCGCGTGCGCCCGGCGGTCGCCGCCGTCGTGACGGTCGCCGCGGGCGTGCTGGTGCTCGTCGCGCTCTTGACCCCCGGCGACTTCGCGCTGCTGACCCCGCTGACGTGGCTGCGCGTGCCGCTCGAGGTGGTCGTCGGGCTCGCCGTCGCGGCGGTGCTGCCGGCGCCGTTGCGGCGGGTCGCGGCCTGGGCCGGGGGGATCGTGCTCGGCCTGCTGCTCGTGCTGACCCTGTTCGACATCGGGTTCTCGCTCTCACTCGCGCGCCCGTTCGACCCGGCGCGCGACGCGGTGCTGCTCGGCAACGCCTACGACTTCGTCGCCGAGACGTCCGGGCCCGCGATCGGGACCGTCGTCGCGGTACTGGTCGCGGTGCTCGCGGTGGTGCTCGTGGTGGCGACGGGCGGAGCGGTCGCGCGGCTGGCGCGGATCGCCGGGGCGCGCCGCTCGGCGAGCCTGCGGCTGGTCGCGGTGCTGGCCGTGGCGTGGGCCGTGGCGTGGGCCGCGTCGGCGCAGCTCGTGCCGACGGTGCCGCTGGCCTCGCGCGACACCTCGATCCGCACGGTCGAGCGCGCGGAGGCGGTCGGGACCGGGGTGCGCGACCAGGCGGCGTTCGAGGCCGAGGCGTCGGTGGACGCGTACGCCGACGTGCCCGGCGACCAGTTGCTCACCGCGCTGCGCGGGCGCGACGTCGTCGTCGCCGTGGTCGAGAGCTACGGGATGTCCGCGCTGCAGGACCCGGCGATGTCCGGGCCGGTGCGCGCGGTGCTCGACGACGGCGAGCGCCGCCTCGGCGCCGCCGGGTACGCCGCGCGCACGGGCGTGCTGACCTCGCCGGTCGCCGGCGGCGGCAGCTGGCTCGCCCACGCGACGCTGCTCTCCGGGCTGTGGATCGACGGCGAGCAGCGTCACCGCGACCTGGTCGCCTCCGGGCGCCTCACGCTGACCCGCGCGTTCCACGAGGCCGGGTGGCGCGCGGTCGCCGTCGCCCCCGGCACCACGAAGCCGTGGCCCGAGGGGTCGTCGTTCTTCGGCTACGACCGCGCCTACGGCGCCGACGACCTCGGCTACCGCGGGCCCCGCTACAGCTGGTCGACGATGCCCGACCAGTACGCGCTCGCGGCGTTCGACCGCCTCGAGCGCGGACCGGGGGCGCCGCCGACCATGGCCGAGATCGCGCTGACCTCGAGCCACGTGCCGTGGACGCCCCTGCCCCGCACGGTGCCGTGGGAGGCCGTGGGCGACGGGTCGGTGTTCGCGCCGGCCGACGGCCCGCAGCAGACCTTCGAGTCGGTGTTCACGACGCCCCCGGAGCAGGTGCGCGAGGTGTACCGGCGCTCGATCGAGTACTCGCTCGCCACGCTCGTCGCGTGGACCGAGCGGCAGGCGGCGCTGAACCCCGGGCGCGCCCCGGTGCTGGTCGTCCTCGGCGACCACCAGCCCTACCCGATGATCACCGGGCCGGGGGCGAGCCGGGACGTGCCGATCTCGATCGTCAGCCGCGACCCCGCGGTGCTCGCGAGGATCGGGGCCTGGGGCTGGTCGGACGGGCTGACGCCCGACCCCACCGCGCCGGTGTGGCGGATGGACGCGTTCCGGGACCGGTTCCTCGACGCGTACGGGCCGCGGCCCTGAGGGCCCTCAGCCGCCCAGCGACTCGGTGCCGAACCCGCCCGCGGCGTAGGTGATGACCGTGCCCTCCTCGACCTGCGAGAGCAGCCGGGCCAGGGCGTCGCGGCAGCGGCCGGCGTCCTCGGCGTCGTCGAGGCGCCCGGTCACGTCGATGTTGTCGTGGCGGTGGGTCTCGATCGTGACCATGAACCCGCCGTTCGGGTGCGGCAGCGTCTTGACCGCGACCACCTCCGACGTGCGGTACCAGTCACCGTCGGCGGCGCGGATCCAGCTGGGCTTCGCCATGGGCGTGATCGTGCCCTGCCGGACCGGTGATCGTCACGCCTCGACCGTCTCCGCCGCCTCGGGCCGACGCCAGGCCGCGGACAGCAGGCCGCTGGGGTCGCGGGGCATCGGGCGCGGCGTGACGGTCGGGCGCACGGCGATCTCGGTGGCGGCCGTCGCCAGCTGGCCGGGCTCGACGCCGAGCGCCGCGAGCATCTCGGCGGCCTGCCCCCACGGGCGCGCGAGCAGGGCCGTGAGCAGGCCCGCAGCGGTGACCTCGCCGTCCTCGGCGGCCGCCTCGAGGACCTCCGCGACGGTCGTGTCCGCCACGGGGTCGTGGTCCCCGCACGGCTCGACGGGTTCGGCGACCGACGACGACGCGATCATCGACAGCGCGGCACCGGCGGAGAGGACTGTGACACCGGCCACGGCCAGCAGCCCCGCCTCGCGGCCCTCGGCGCGCACGAGCCCGAGCAGCAGGTGTCCGGTGCCGAACCGCGCGTGGTCCCGCTCGTCGGCCTCCCGCCACGCCAGCGCGACGACCTCCTCGGCGTCGGCGGCCACCGTCGGCGGGAAGGGGGTGGCGTCGGGGTCCCCGGTGTCCTCGACGGCGTCGTCGGGCGGGTCGCCGGCGGGGTCGTGGGCCTCGGCGTGGTCGGCCGGGACCTCGCGGGCGAGGTCGAGGTCGTGCTGCAGCTCGCGCAGCGCCTCGGCGAGCGCGTCGTGGATGGGCGTCGTGGTCCCCATGACCCGGATTCTCTAGCGGGTTCACTCTCCGTACGCGAACCCGCACCGGTCGGGCCGTGCACGTCCGGGCCCCGCGGCACACGGGTCGTCATTCGACGAGGTCACGACCGGGAACGCTGCGCCGGGCCCGTGGCGGGCGTGGGGGAAGGATCGGACGCTG
>JAQSWW010000210.1 GCA_029266415.1 Actinomycetospora sp.
GCGGAGCGCCCCGTGCCGTGCGGACGGGACCCCCCGCGCGGGCGCGAGGTCGACGGACGAGGACACAGGGTGCTCCCGGGGACGAGGACCCGGTGTCGTCCAGGTCGCTGATGACCCGCTGTCGCTACCCCGGGTGCACTCGTTAGCCCGAATGTCGCCACTGTCGCCCGAAAGTGTGGTGTGTTGATGTCACCGCGTCATCCTTCGCGGGGAGATGCGTCCGTGATCGGCGCATTCGGGGGACACCGCTCCCGTGCAGAGCGAGGGACGCCCCGGCTGCGCGTGACGCAGCCGGGGCGTCCCTCGCTCCGGGAAGCGGTCAGGCGATGCCCGCCGAGGCGAGCCAGTCGCGCGCGACCTGCGCCGGGTCGGGACGGTCGGGGCCGGCGAGGCGGCGGTTGAGGTCGGTCAGCGTCGCGGTGTCGAGGCGCGAGGAGATCTGGTCGAGCGTGCCGGTGACGCGCGGGTCCGACGTCTTCGCCCGGTTGATCACGGGTACGACGTTCTGCGCCGCGAAGTTCGCCCGCGGGTCCTCGAGCACCACGAAGTCGTTCTCGGGGATCGACGCGTCGGTGGTGAAGATGTCGGCCGCCTGCACGGTGCCGTCGCGCAGCGCCGCGATGGTCAGCGGGCCGCCCTCGTCGAGGGCGCGGAACTCGCGGAACGTGCAGTTGTAGAGCCGCTGCAGGCCGGGCACGCCGTAGGGGCGCTGCTGGAACTCGGGCGGGCCGCCGAAGGTGACGGTGCTGCACAGCGGGGCGAGGTCCTCGATCGAGCGCAGGTTGTTCTGCGTGGCGAACGCGCGGGTGACGACGACGGCGTCCTTGTCCTCCGCGGCGCTCTGCTGGAGGAGCTGCAGCTGGGGCGGGAGTGCGGTGGTGAGCTGCTGGTAGATCTGGTCCGACGCGGTGGCCGTGGCCTGCGGGTTGATGAACTGCAGCAGGTTGCCGGTGTAGTCGGGCACGAGGTCGATCTCGCCGCGCTGCAGGGCCGGGAAGTACGTCTCGCGGCTGCCGATGCCGAAGCGGCGCTCGACGGTGACGCCGCGGATCTCCAGGCCGGTCGCGTAGATCTCGGCCAGCAGGCGGTTCTCGGTGAAGTTGGCCGAGCCGATGCGGACCGTGCCCTGCGCCGAGGGCGCCGCGGGCTGGGTGGCCAGCGGGTCGGAGTCGGCGCCGCAACCGGCGAGGAACACGCCCACGGCCAGGACGGCCGCGGCGAGCCCGCGGAGACGGAGCGCAGCGGAGCTCGAGCTGAGCAAGCGGCGGCGCGGGGATCGGGTCACGGTCGGGCCTCTCTGGTGGTGAGGGTGGGGACGCGGCGCAGCCGCAGGCGGTCGGGGCCGGGGGTGACGAGGCACCCCAGACCCTGGAGGACGAGCTCGACGACGATCGACAGCACGGCCACGATCAGCGCGCCGCCGAGCATCTGGGGGAAGTCGCGCACGGAGAAGCCGTCGATGATGTAGCGGCCCAGGCCGCCGAGCCCGACGAAGGCGGCGATGGTGGCCGTCGCGATGACCTGCAGCGTCGCGAACCGCACCCCGGCGAGCACGAGCGGCACGGCGGCGGGCACCTCGACCTGCAGCAGGATCTGGTGCTCGCGCATGCCCATGCCCCGGGCGGCGTCGACCGCGCCGGGGTCGGCACCCGCCACGCCCGAGTAGGCGCCGGCGAGCATCGGGGGGATCGCCAGCAGCACCAGCGCCAGCGTCGGTGCGAGCAGCCCGAGCCCGAGCAGCAGGACCAGGAGCACGAGCACGCCGAGCTCGGGCAGCGCGCGCAGGCCGTTGGCCGCGCCGACGACGGCGAGCCCGCCGCGGCGGGTGTGCCCGACGACCGCGCCGACCGGCAGCGCGATCACGGCGCCGAGGGCGACGGCGAGCAGGGTGTAGCCGAGGTGCTCGAGCACGCGGGCGGGGATGCCGGTGCCGCCGCTCCACCGGCCCGGGGCGGCGAACCAGTCCAGGAGCTGGCCGATCACGGCTAGACCCCCGTCCGGGCGCGCGACCAGGGCGTCAGCACGCGCCCGAGGCCGAGCCACAGCGCGTCGAAGACGAACGCGAGCACGAGCGAGCCGACGATGCCCGCCGCGACCATCTGCGGGTAGTCCTGCTCGAAGCCCGAGGTCATCAGCGTGCCCAGCGAGTCGATGCCGACGAGGGCACCCACCGTGACCAGCGAGAACGCCGACACCGACGCCACCCGGAGCCCGGCGATGAGCACGGGGACGGCGAGCGGGAGCTGCACCGCGAACAGCAGGCCCGCGGACCGGTAGCCCATGGCGACCGCGGCGGTGGTGACCGTGCCGGGCACGGCGTCGAGGGCCTCGGCGACGCTGCGCACGAGCAGCGCCAGCGTGTAGATCGTCAACGTCACCCCGACGTTGACCGGGCTGAGGATGCCGGTGCCCAGGATGATCGGCATGACGACGATGAGCGCGAGCGACGGGATCGTGTACAGCGCGCCGGACAGCGGCACGATCACCCTGCGGGCGGCCGGCGAGCGGTGCGCCCAGAAGCCCACCGGCAGCGCGAGCAGCAGCCCGGCCAGCACGGGGACGACGGCCAGCGCGACGTGGGCGACGACCAGCTGGCCGATGTCGTAGCCGAAGGCCCTCACCGGACGGCCCGTCCGGCGTCGCGCTCGAGCAGGGCGAGCACGTCGTCGGCGGCGACCCCGCCCCGGTAGCGGCCGTCGGCGTCCACGGCGACGCCGCAGCGCGCGGGCGAGCTGAGCGCCGCGTCGAGGGCGCCGCGCAGCGTGCCGGCGCCGTCCTGCACCGCACCGCCGGCGTCGGTGACGTACACCGAGCCCAGGTCGTGGCGCCCGCCGTCGGGGGCCAGCCAGGCGGCGGGGCGATCGGCCCCGTCGAGCAGCACCGTCCACTCCCCCGGCGCGGCCCCGTTCCCGCTGTCGGCGCCGTCGCGCACGGTGGGCAGGTCGACCAGCGCCAGCGACGCGGCCGGCACGAAGCCCAGGCGCCGGTAGCCGCGGTCGCGCCCGACGAACCCGGTGACGAACTCGTCCGCCGGGTGCGCGAGCAGCTCGTCGGGCGGCGCGAACTGGGCGAGCCGCCCGCCGACGCGCAGGACGGCCACCCGGTCGCCTAGGCGGATGGCCTCGTCGATGTCGTGGGTGACGAACAGGATGGTCTTGCCCAGGTCGGCCTGCAGGCGCAGCAGCTCGTCCTGCAGCTCGACGCGCACCACGGGGTCGACCGCGGAGAACGGCTCGTCCATGAGCAGCACCGGGGCGTCGCCGGCCAGCGCGCGAGCGACGCCGACGCGCTGCTGCTGGCCGCCCGAGAGCTGGGCGGGGTAGCGCTGCGCGAGCGCGCTGTCGAGGCCGACCCGCTCGAGCAGCTCGGCCGCCCGCGCCCGCGCGTCGCGTCGCGACAGGCCCTGCAGCACCGGCACCGTGGCGACGTTGTCGAGCACGCGACGGTGCGGGAAGAGCCCCGCCTGCTGGATGACGTAGCCGATGCCGCGGCGCAGCAGCGCCGGGTCGGCGTCGGCGACGTCGGCCCCCTGGAGGAGCACCGAGCCCGACGTCGGGTCGATCATGCGGTTGACCATCCGCAGCGACGTCGTCTTGCCGCAGCCCGACGGGCCCACCAGCACGGTGATCTCGCCGTCGCGCGCGGTGAACGACAGCGACTCCAGGGCCACCGTGCCGTCCGCGAAGCGCTTGCCCACGTCCCGGAACTCGATCACGTGCCGCCCCCGGGTCCGCCGGTGGCGCCCGTGTCGGCCACCGCGTCGTCGCGAGAATCTAACCGGACCCCCCGACAACGGCGAGCGGATCGATCTCGTGCGTGTCAGCCCGCGGCGCGGTCCTGGGGGGTCAGCGGGCCGCGGCGCAGCACCTCGGTGAACGCCTCGGCCGGCATCGCGCGGGCGAAGAGCCAGCCCTGGAAGGCGTGGACGCCGAGGTCGCGCAGCACCGCGAACTGGTCGGCGTCCTCCACACCCTCGGCCACGCAGGTCTGGCCGATGGCCGCGGTGAGCTCGACGACCGCGCGGGCCACCGCCCGGTCGGACTCGCCGGTGGCCACGCCACGCACGAAGCCGCGGTCCAGCTTGACGATCTGGGCGGGCAGGCCGGTCAGGCGCGAGAGCGACGAGTAGCCGGTGCCGAAGTCGTCGACCGCGAAGCGCACACCGGCGGCGATGAGCTCGTTCATCTCGCGCAGCGTGTGCGGCGGCAGGTCGGCCAGGCAGGTCTCGACGAGCTCGAGCACCAGCCGGTCCCACGGCATGCCGGACTCGGCGACCGTGGCGCGGACGACGGGCAGGAAGTCGGGGTCGCCGGGCAGCAGGCCCGCGAGGTTCACGGCCACCGACGGCGGGGTCCCGCCCGGCCGCGCCGACGGCCAGGTGGCCGCCTCGCGCACCGCGGCGCGCAGCACCCACCGGTCGAGGTCGCCGAGCAGGTCGGCGGCCTCGGCCACGGGCAGGAACTTGTCAGGGAACAGCAGGCCGTGCTCGGGGTGCTGCCAGCGCACCAGCGCCTCGGCGGTCTGCACCCACCCGTCGGGGCCGACGACGGGCTGGAAGTGCAGCACCAGCTCGTCGTTGACCATCGCCTCGCGCAGCTGGGTCTCCATCCGCAGCGCCTCGTCCGCACCGCGCATGATCGCCTCGTCGGCCAGCGCGAACCGCCCGTTGCCGCCGCTCTTGGCCTCGAACAGCGCGGCGTCGGCGAAGCGCATGAGGTCGCCGGTGCCGGGGTGGGCCGGCGCGGGCTCGAGGCCCGCGAGCTCGGTGGCGCGCTCCCGGCGCAGGACCTGGGCGACGGGGTCGTCGGTGGGGTCGATGTCGGGCGCCGCGGCGTCGTCGAGGCGGTACGGGTCGGGGCGCGGGGCCTCCGACGGGGCCGCGCCGATCCCGATCGTCGCGCCGACCGCGGCCCCGACCGTCGCCGAGATGCGCACGAGCTGGCCGTGCACCGGGATCGCCGTGCGCAGGATGCCCGCGACCGTCGCCGAGAGCGCGTCCAGGCCGCCGTGCAGGTCGACGTCGGCGCAGACGACGACGAACTCGTCGCCCGCGCTGCGCGAGGCCGCGCAGCCGGCGGGCAGGCGCTCGCGCAGCCGCTGCGCCAGCTCGACGAGCAGCTCGTCGCCGGCGTCGTGGCCCAGCGAGTCGTTGACCCGCTTGAAGTTGTCGATGTCGCAGAACAGCACGCCGGTGCGCCGCGCGGTGGGGCCGGCGAGCAGCCGGGACACCGTGGTGGTCAGCGCGCGGCGGTTGGGCAGGCCGGTCAGCTCGTCGTGCATGGCCTGGTGACGCAGGCTCGCCTCGACCCGCCGCGCGTCGGTGACGTCGGTGAACACCACGAGGTGGGTGACGCCGCCGTCGTCGTGCACGGACACCGACACGTGCAGCTCGCACCACACCGCCGCGGCGTCCGCGCCCCCGGCGCCGCGCTCGCGGGTGCGCAGGGCCCGCGGGGTGCACGACCAGCTCACCGACCCCGCCGACCCCGCGGGCCGCGCCAGCAGCGGCGTCGCCGGGCCGGCGCCCGCGGCGGCCTCGGCGCCGAGGTCGAGCAGCTCGTCGGCGCGGCAGCCGCGCAGTGCCTCGGGGCCCTGGCCGAGCAGCCGGCACAGCGCCTGGTTGGCCTTGATGAGGCGCTCGTCGTCGTCGAAGAGCGCGATCCCGACCGGGGCGACGGCGAGGAGGTCGGTGAAGCGCTGGGTGGAGGCGCGCAGCCGCTCCTCGGCCTGGCGCCGGGCGGTGACGTCGGCGGCGGTGCCCAGCACGGTGCCGAGGGCCGGGTCCCCCGCGACGTCGCTGCGCCGCCCCGCGTTGACGTGCAGGATGCGCCCGCTGCCGTCGCCGAGGCGCACCTCGTCGTCCAGCGGCACGCCGTCGGCCAGTAGCGCGGCCCAGCGCCGGGCCAGGCCCTCGCGGTCGTCGGGGTGCACGGCGGCGAGCAGGTCCTCGGGCCGGCGCACGCCGCCGCGGTCGACCCCGAGCAGCTCGGAGAGCACGGGCGACAGGGACGCGGTCCCCGAGGCGAGGTCGACCTCCCAGTGCCCGAGGCCCGCGATGCGCTCGACGTCGGCCGCCGACGGCGCGGGCCGGCCGGCGGGTGCCACGGGCGCGGTCACGGAGGCGGCGGGCACCGCGCCCGGCGTCTCGGGCACGAGGACGAGCACCGCGCCACCGCACGCCTCCGGCCACACCACCACGCGCACCGGCAGCGGGGAGGCCCCCACGCGGCGCAGGCGCCCGGTGAGCAGGCCGTCCGGGCCGGGGTGACCGAGGTCGGCCACCAGCTCGGTCAGCGGGCGCCCGAGCATGTGCCGCGGCTCCAGGCCGCCCGCGGGGTCGACGAGACGGGCGACGGGCTCGCGGACCTCGACGAGGCGGCCCTGGGCGTCGTGGCGCAGCGCCGCGCCGGGCGGCAGCGGCACGGCCCCCGGGGCGGCGCCCACGGTGCCCACGGTGCCCACGGCACCCACGGCGTCGACGGTCTGGTCGGCGCCCTCGGGGTCGACGGCGGTGGGCAGCGTCGCGCGCGTGCCGGGACGGCGGGACGCCGCCGTGGCCCGGACGACGGCGAGGCCCCGAGGGCCCGGCGCCGGCGCGGCTCTGCTCACGGTCGTTCTCCTCGCCCGCGGCGCGTGTCTCGTCTCCGGTGTGGAACGGACCGTCCGCGTCTGTCTCAGCAACGAAGGAGACCCGGTCCGGGTCCGGGGGGATCACCCCGTGGAGGGACCCCGCGCGGCGACCGTGGCGTCGCACGCGTTCGGGTGCACGCCCCGACCGGTGGACCTTGAGACCACCGACCGATGGTCGCGCCGAAGCGGACGGCAGCCACGACGAACGGCGAGTGGCCCAGCGCCACTGGGCCGATGGGCCGTCGTGTCACCCACGTGCGGCTCACCGGGGCACCGAGGGTGCGAACGGCGCGCCGTGAGCGGTCCGTGCCACGCCGCGAACGCTCCGCGACCGCCGTTCGGTGGACCTCGTCTGCGCCGGGGCGAACGCTCCGCGACCGCCGTTCGGTGGATCTCGTCTGCGCCGGGCGAGCGAAGCTCGAGCGGGCGCGCGGCACCGACCGGCCGTGCACGACGGACAGGAATTGCCCGACCGGCCGAGCGCGTACACCCGCTGAGACCCGGGTCACCGGTGCTCGGCGGCCACCTCGGCGACGTGGCGGCGCACCACGCCCTCCTCCGACGCCGCGCGGGCGACGGCCTCGGCGACGGCGGGCGCGACGCGGGCGTCCAGCGCGCTGGGGACGATGTGGTCGCGCCCGAACCCCTCGTCGCCGGCGGCGATGTCGGCGATCGCGTCGGCGGCGGCGAGCTTCATGGCCTCGGTGATCCGCCGTGCCGCGGCGTCGAGGGCCCCGGCGAAGACGCCCGGGAACGCCAGCACGTTGTTGATCTGGTTCGGGTAGTCGCTGCGCCCGGTGGCGACCACGGCGGCGTGCTTGCGCGCGACCTCCGGGTCGATCTCGGGATCCGGGTTGGACAGCGCGAACACGATGGCGTCGTCGGCCATCGCGGCGATGACCGCCTCGGGCACCGTGGAGCCCGACAGCCCGAGGAACACGTCGGCGCCCTCGAGGGCCGCGGCCAGGTCGCCCCGCACGCCACGGGGGTTGGTCTCCTCGGCCAGCGCGATCTTCTCGACGTTCATGCCCTCGCGGCCGGCGTGGATGACGCCCCGGGAGTCGAGCACGACGACGTCGTGCGCCCCGGCCGACATCAGGATCTTCGCGCAGGCGACCCCGGAGGCGCCGGCGCCGCTGACGACGACGCGCAGCGCGGTGAGGTCGCGCCCGAGGACACGCACCGCGTTCTTCAGTGCCGCGAGCACGACGATCGCCGTGCCGTGCTGGTCGTCGTGCATGACCGGGCAGTCCAGCGCCTCGACCAGGCGGCGCTCGATCTCGAAGCAGCGGGGCGCGGCGATGTCCTCGAGATTCACCGCGCCGAAGCTGGGGCGCAGGTGCACGAGGGTGTCGACGATCTCGTCGACGTCGGTGGTCTCGAGCACCAGCGGGATCGAGTCCAGGTCGGCGAACGCCTTGAACAGCGCCGACTTGCCCTCCATCACCGGCAGCGAGGCGCGGGGGCCGATGTCGCCGAGACCGAGGACCGCGGTGCCGTCGGAGACCACGGCGACGAGGCGGTGGGTCCAGGTGTAGCGGGCGGTGAGCGCCTTGTCGTCGGCGATCGCCCGGCACACCTTGGCCACGCCCGGGGTGTAGGCGATGGCGAGGTCGCGACGCCCGGTGAGCCCGACGGTGGGCGCCACCGACAGCTTGCCGGCCTCGTGCGCCGCGAAGACCTCCTCCTCGGTGATGTCCCGGCCGTCGAGGGAGGGCTGGTCGTCGGTCGTGTCGTCAGGGGGGACGTCGCTCACGGGGACTCCAAGCGGGGTCGGGGGTCGCGCGATCCTGGCGTGCGGGCGGGGGCCGTGTCCGACGGCCGTCCCGCGTGTCACCCGCGCTGCGGCCTCTAGGGTCGGCGGCCGTGGAGGCGCGGGAGCTGGACGTGCCCGGCGCGTGGCTGTTCAGCCCGCCGGTGTTCCCCGACGCGCGGGGCGCGTTCGCGGCGCCCTACCGGGCGGAGGTGTTCGCCGACGTGGTGGGGCACCCGCTGCATGTTGCGCAGGCCAACACGAGCGTATCCCGCCGGGGGGTCCTGCGCGGGGTGCACTTCGCCGACGTGCCGCCCGGACAGGCCAAGTACGTGCAGTGCAGCGCCGGGGCCGTCCTCGACGTCGTCGTGGACGTCCGGGTCGGCTCGCCGACCTACGGGGCCTGGGACGCCGTGCGCCTCGACGGCGACTCGCTGCAGGCCGTGTACCTGGCCGAGGGCCTCGGGCACGCGTTCCTCGCGCTCGCCGACGGCAGCGTCACCACCTACCTGTGCTCGCGGGAGTACGCGCCCGCCACCGAGCACGGCGTGTCGCCGCTCGACCCGGCGCTGGGGCTGCCGTGGGCGCGGTGGTGCGCGGCCGGGGACCTGGTGCTCTCGGACAAGGACGCCGCCGCCCCGACCCTGGCGCAGGCCCGCGCCACCGGGACCCTGCCCACGTGGGAGGCCTGTCGGGCCCGGCGCGAGGAGCTGCTGGCCGGCTCAGCGCGCCCGTAGCCGCCCGGGACGCGGCCACAACCGCCACCGCACCGGGCCGAGCGCCTCGGCGGGCCCCAGGGTGCGCGAGTCGGTGGAGGCCGCCGGGGCGTCGCCCACGGCGAACCACCCGTCGCCGAGGGGCAGCGCCGCGCGCTTGACCGAGAGCTGCCCGGGCCGCGACGCCCACCGCACCAGCGCGAGCTCGCCGGGCCGCACCGGCGCCCCCGGCCGGGCGAGGACGACGTCGCCGTCACGCAGCGTCGGGGCCATCGAGCCGCCGCGCACCAGCACCCGTCGCGGGCGGTGTCGCACCAGCGTGATCAGCAGCTCCCGGGGTCCGCTCACCGGTGGCGCTCCACGTGTCGGAGGTCCCCGACACGGGTACGGTCCCTGTCGTCGGAACGATCACCATCCCCCACCAGGAAGAGGGAGGCGAGATGGGACTGCTCTCGCGCGTCCTCCGTCCGCGTCTCGAGGCCACCGCGCACTGCGACCTCCCGTGCGGCGTGTACGACCCGGCCCAGGCCCGGATCGAGGCCGAGTCGGTCAAGGCGATCCAGGAGAAGTACCAGGCCAACGAGGACCCGGCCTTCCGGGCCCGCGCGATCCAGATCAAGGAGGAGCGGGCGGACCTCGTCAAGCACCACCTCTGGGTGCTGTGGACGGACTACTTCAAGCCGCCGCACTTCGAGAAGTACCCGCAGCTCCACGAGCTGTTCAACAAGGCCACCAAGGCCGCCGGCGGCGGGGAGGGCGGCGCCAAGTCGTCCATGGACCCGCAGTCGGGCCAGCAGGTGCTCGACCACATCGCCGAGATCTCGGACATCTTCTGGGAGACCAAGAAGGGCTGAGACCCGCGCTCGCGACACGAACGAACGGCGGGTTCGCTGCGTCGGTAGCAGCGAACCCGCCGTTCGTTCGTCGAGCGGCCGTCGAGCCGCCGTCGAGCGGGGAGGAGGGACGCCGTGACCACCGCCAGCCCCACGGGACGCATCTACGTCCTGCGCCACGGCGAGACCGAGTGGTCCCGCGCCGGACGCCACACCAGCCGGACCGACCTGCCGCTGACCGAGGCGGGCCGCGACGCGGCCCGGGTCGCCGGGCGGTTGCTGGTGACCCTGCGCGGGGCGGACGCTCCGCCACCCGTGGTGTGGACCAGCCCGCGGCGCCGCGCCACGGAGACCGCGCGCCTGGCCGGCCTGGAGCCCGACGCCGTGCGCGAGGACCTCGTCGAGTGGGACTACGGCGCCCACGAGGGCCGCACGACCCCCGAGATCCGCGAGGACGACCCCGGCTGGACGGTGTGGACGCACCCCAGCCCCGGCGGGGAGACCGGCCCCGAGGTGGCCGCGCGGCTCGACGAGGTGCTCGCCGACGCCGGGCGCGAGCTCGCCGAGCGCGACGTCGTCCTCATCGGGCACGGGCACTCCGGGCGCGTGCTCATCGCCCGCTACCTGGGGCTCGACGCCACGGCCGGCGTCGGGTTCGCGTTCGACGCCGCGTCGGTGACCGTGCTGGGCCACGAGCGCGGCGTGCCCCGCATCGACCTGCTCAACGCCCCCGGCGGCCTCGTCGAGCCGCCCCCGCCGCCCGCGGACCGGTAGCGGGCCGGTCGCGGGACTCAGCCCCCGGCCCACTCCCGCGCCGGGCGCGACACCAGGCCCGCGAGCACCACCACGGCGAACACCAGCACCGGGAAGCCCCAATCCGGGCGCCCGGAGGGCACGGCGGCGTAGAAGGCGCAGCCGATGGCGAGCAGCTGCGCGACCACCGTCGGCCCGCGCGCGCCGCGGCGGCCGAGCAGCAGCGCCACCCCGGCCACCAGGACGGCGAGCGCGAGCAGGGCCACGAAGCCCCACACCGAGAACGGCAGGCCCGCGCCGACCATGAGCACGACGACCACCACGCCGACGACACCCTCCGCGATCACACCGAGGGCCGCGAGGCGCACGGGACGGGGCACCATCGGACCAGCGCTCACGCCGGTCAGCCTAGGCGTCGCCACCCTCCGGGTCGGAGGGACGGTGGAGACGTCGGCGACATCCGGGCCCCGCACCCCCCGGACGGAGGGGGCGAGCCGTCTACGGTGAGCGCCGTGCGCGCGCTGCTCGTGGCCAACCCGTCGGCCACCACGACGACGGCGGCCGGTCAGGACGTGATCGCGCACGCGCTCTCCAGCGAGATCAAGCTCGACGTCGTCGAGACCCGGTACCGCGGGCACGCCGCCGACCTCGCGGCCCGCGCCCGCTCCGAGGCAGTGGACCTCGTCGTCGTCCTCGGCGGCGACGGCACCGTGAACGAGGCCCTCAACGGACTGCTCGCCGACGGTCCCGGCGACCACGTGCCCGCGCTGGGGGTCGTGCCCGGCGGCTCGGCCAACGTCTTCGCGCGCGCCCTCGGCGTGCCCCGCGAGCCGCTGGAGGCCACGCACACCCTGCTGGGCGCGATCGCCCAGGGCCGCTCGCGCACTGTCGGGCTCGGGCGCGCCGACGAGCGGTGGTTCAGCTTCAACGCCGGGCTCGGATGGGACGCCGACGTCATCGCCTCCATGGAGCGCGCCCGCGGGCAGGGGCGTGAGGCCACGCCGGCCCGCTACGTCGCCACCTCGATCCGCCGCTGGACGCGGGCCCGCCTCGACCCGCCCGACCTGACCGTCCACATCCCCGGCCGGGAACCCGTGAGCGCCGTGCGCCTGGCGCTGGTGTCCAACACCGACCCGTGGACGTACCTCGGCGCCCGTCCGGTGCGCACCAACCCCGGCTGCTCGTTCGACGGCGGCCTCGGGGTGTTCGCGCTGCGCCACCTCGGCCTCCCCACCATCCTGCGCCTCGTGCACCAGGTGCTGCGCCGCGAGGGGGCCACCGGGCTGCGCTCGGTGGTGCGCCACGACGACGTGCCCGCGCTGCGCATCACCTCGAGCGAGGCTGTGAACCTCCAGGTCGACGGCGACCACCTCGGACAGCGCAGCGACGTCGAGTTCGTGGCGGTCCCGGGGGCGCTGCGGGTGGTCGTGTGACGCGGCGGTGTGGCCCCGGAGGGCCGGCCCCGGGGATCTGAATCGAGTCGTGCTGCGGACCTCCGTGACCGCTCGTCGCACGGTCCCGGACGGGTGGACGGTTCGTCGTGCCGGGATCGTCGCTCGTCGCAGCCGGACGGTCATGACGGTGCGCACCATTCCACTCACCGACCGAGTTCGTCCGTCGAGCCGCTTGGCACTCGATCTCGCTGGTCACGTCCTGCAGATTGAGTCGCATCCCCCGCGAATACCGGGAAGGACGCACGACCCGAGAGGGACGCGCAGTCCGGACCGGATGGGTCCGGCGTCCGAGAAGTGATCGGACGGCGGGCGGGAGGTCGACACCAGACCTCCGTGCCAGGTCGCGGGCCCGACGGAGGGCCCGTGACGAGGTCGACACGACGACGACCACGACGAGTGCGCGCCCCGAAGCGCACCCACCGAGGAGCTCAGCAATGGACTGGCGGAACGACGCTGCTTGCCGCGACGAAGACCCGGAACTGTTCTTCCCCGTCGGCACAAGTGGCCCCGCACTTTCCCAGATCGCGCGCGCCAAGAGCGTGTGCCGGCGTTGCCCGGCCATGACCGAGTGCCTGAAGTGGGCCCTCGAGTCGGGCCAGGACGCGGGCGTCTGGGGCGGTGCGAGCGAGGACGAGCGCCGCGCGCTCAAGCGTCGCGGTATGCCGGCCGAGGTGCACACCGGCGCCTGACCGACCGAGATCGGACGCCCGCTCCCCACGCGTCCGGTCCCACCGGCACCGACAGCTCGACCCGAGGGCCCCGGCCCCGTCCACCCGGACGGCGCCGGGGCCCTCGTGCGTGATCAGCGACCCCGGTGCTGCAGCGGCACGCCGAGCACCGCGCGCGTGCCGCCGTCCTCGCCGGGGCGGATGCTCAGGCTGCCCGCCAGCTCGGAGTCGACGAGGGTGCGGACGATCTGCAGGCCGAGCCCCGGGGCCCGCTCGAGCGAGAACGTGTCGGGCAGCCCGCACCCGTCGTCGCGGACCTCCACCTCGAGCTGGGCGGCGGTGCGCCGGGCGGCGATGACCACCGAGCCCGACGACCGTTCGGCGAACCCGTGCTCGAGCGCGTTGGACACCAGCTCGGTGACCACCATGACCAGCGGCGTCGCCATCACGGCGGGCAGCACGCCGACCTCGCCCTCGCGGCGCATCGAGACCCGACGGTCCGGGCGCGCCAGGTCGTTCATCATCGGCAACACCCGGTCGAGCACCTCGTCGATGTCCACCCGCTCGTCCACCGACGCCGCCAGCGCCTCGTGCACGAGCGCGATCGACGCCACCCGGCGCACCGACTCGGTCAGCGCCTCCTGGGCCTCGCTGTGGGGGGTGCGGCGGGCCTGCAGACGCAGCAGGGCGGCGACGGTCTGCAGGTTGTTCTTCACGCGGTGGTGGATCTCGCGGATCGTCGCGTCCTTGCTCAGCAGCGCCCGGTCGCGGCGGCGCACCTCGGTGACGTCGCGGACCAGCACCAGGGCCCCGCTGGGCACCCCGCGCGGGCGCAGCGGCAGGGCGCGCAGCACCGCGGACGCCCCGTGGCCCTCGAGCTCGGCGCGCTGGGACGGCGTGCCCG
>JAQSWW010000030.1 GCA_029266415.1 Actinomycetospora sp.
CGCGGGGGCGTGGACGCCGGGGGTGGTGGCGGGCGGGTTGGCGGGGGCCGCGCACACCGCGGGCGGGTTCGCCGGCGCGCTCGGGCTGCTCGGGGTGATGGGCCTGCTGGGCAGCGTGTCCTGGCCGGGGCGCGACCTCGTCGCCGCGGCGGGGACCTGGTCGCTGACGCTGTACCTGGCGCAGTCGGTGGTGTTCACGGCCGTCTTCGCGCGCTTCGCCGGCGACCTGGGGGCGGTGGCGGGGGTCGCGACGGCGTCGCTGATCGGGCTGCTGACCTGGCTCGCGGGCGTGCTCGGCGCGGGCGTGCTCGCCCGCGCCGGGCACCGTGGCCCCGCCGAGCTCCTCGTCCGGCGGCTCACCTACGCGCACCGAGCGTCGTAGTCCTCTGCGGTCTGCTGCGCCATTCGGGTGGCGCGGGGCGCTCGCCGTCGGGCGAGCCGTCACACTGAGCGGCCCGTGGCGGCGTCAGGAGTCCGTCCGGGAGAACAGGAGTACCGAAGGAGCCACGATGCCCGCCATCGAGCACCGGAACATGGCCGAGCCCGACGAGACCCGCACGCCGGAGAAGACGACCATGGAGGTCGTCCAGCTGGGCCACGCGACGATCGCCCGTCTCACCGCCCAGCCGGGGTGGCGCTGGTCGGAGTGCATCCAGCCCGTCGTCGGCGGTGAGAGCTGCCAGGCTGCCCACCTGGGCTACGTGCTCGCCGGGCGCCTGCACCTCCGCGCCGACGACGGTACCGAGGCAGACCTGGTCGCGGGGGAGACGTACCGGCTCGAGCCGGGCCACGACGCCTGGGTCCTCGGCGACGAGCCCTTCGTGGCCCTCGAGTTCGAGACCAAGACGGCGGAGACCTACGCCCGCGGGTGACCTCCACGTGAGCACTTTCCGCGGCTATAGCCGCGGAAAGTGCTCACATAGGGTGGGGACGTGGTCGCGAGGGAGCTGCCGCCGCCGGTCCGCTGGTGGGGCAACCCGCTGGGCGAGACGCGGGTGCACCTGGAGTTGGCGCACCTGCTGCTCACCGCCACCTGGCGCGGCGAGGACGTCCCGCACGGCGACGGCGCGCCCGTGCTGCTCGTGCCCGGGTTCCTCGCCGGCGACCTCACGCTCACCGTCATGCACGAGTGGCTCCGGCGTATCGGCTACCGGTCCTACCGCTCGGGCATCACCTGGAACGTCGACTGCTCCGAGGCCGCGGTGCGCCGCCTCGACCGCCGCCTCGCCGCGGTCGCCGACCGCACCGGCGCCCCGGTGACCCTGGTCGGGCACAGGTGCGTCCCTCGGCGTGCCGGCCCGAGGGCGCCGAGAGCCGCGAGGTCACCGGCAGCCACATCGGGCTCGGCGTCAACGCGCAGGTCTACCGCCACCTGGCCGACGTCCTCGCGCGCGACTGACCGCCGTTTGGATCACCGGTCCGCGGGGCACGGTGCCCCCATGGCTGCGTGGACCCCCGACGACATCGGCGACCAGTCCGGACGGACGTTCGTGATCACCGGCGCGAACTCGGGGATCGGCCTCGAGGCCGCCCGCGAGCTCGTGCGCGCGGGCGCCCACGTCGTCATGGCCGTGCGCAACACCGACAAGGGCGCGGAGGCCGCCGCCGCGATCGGCGGCACGGACGCGCAGCGCAGCGGGGCCGGACCCGATCGGCCCGCGCGCGGGAGCACCGAGGTGCGCCGCCTGGACCTCGCCGACCTGTCCTCGGTGCGGGCGTTCGCCGCCGAGCTCGAGCGCCCGGTCGACGTGCTGATCAACAACGCCGGCCTCATGGCCATCCCCGAGCAGCGCACCGCCGACGGCTTCGAGATGCAGATCGGCACCAACTTCCTCGGCCACTTCGCCCTCACCGGGCTGCTGCTCGACGTGCTCACCGACCGGGTGGTGACGCTGTCGAGCGCCGCGCACCGGATGGGCAGCATCAACCTCGACGACCTCAACTGGCGCCGCCGCCGCTACCAGCGCTGGCTCGCCTACGGGCAGTCGAAGCTCGCCGACCTGATGTTCGCCTACGAGCTCGAGCACCGGTTCCTCGCCGCCGACTCGCCGCTGCGCTCGATGGCCGCCCACCCCGGCTACAGCGCCACCAACCTGCAGAGCCGCACCGAGTCCGTCCAGGACTTCGCGATGGGCGTGCTCAACAAGGTCATCGCACAGGGCCCGGCGATGGGCGCCCAGCCCACGCTCTACGCCGCGACGGTGCCCGACCTGCCCGGCGGCACCTACATCGGCCCCAGCGGCTTCCAGGAGATCTCCGGCCCGCCCGTGCCCGTCGGCTCGACGGTGGCCTCGCACGACCGCGAGGTGCAGGCCCGGCTGTGGGACCTCGCGGCCGAGCTCACCGGCGTCACGCCGCGCGTCCGCGCCGGCGCACGGCCCTGAGCACCCCCGCCGGCGAGGCGCCGCTGGCGGTGCTGCGCCGGGTCGTCGCCGACGACGTCCCGCTCGCACCGGTGCACGCCGCGGTGCACGCACGGCTGACGGCGATCGAACCGGGGCACGTCGAGACGAGCCTGCCCGCCCCCACGGAGGACGTGGACGCCGCGCTCTGGCTGCTCGGCGACTTCGCCTCCGGTCTCGCCGTCACGGGCACGCTCGACGCCGGCGAGCGGATCACCACGCTGCGCCTGACCCTGAACGTCCTGACCCGCGAGGTCCGCGGCGGCACGCTGCACGCCGTGGGGTGCCTCGACGACCGGCTGCCCGGCGTCGCGCTGAGCACCGCGCTGATCACCGACGACGAGGGCCGGGGGGTCGCCCGCGCGCACGGGCGCAACGCCGTGCTCGCCGACGAGGTCGCCGCGGGCAACGGCGCGTCGGTCCCGTCCTGGGCGGCCTCGCCGCTCGCGGTCGACCAGCTCGTCCGCGACGCCGTGGCGCCCCACGACCAGGCCGTCAACACCGCCGCCGTGGTGCAGGGCGGCGCGCTGGCGTCCCTGCCGGCGCGCGCGCTGGCCGAGGTGCTCGAGGGCCCCGCGGACGAGGCGAGCGCGGCGTTCCTGCGCCCGGTGCCCGCCGACGGGCGCACGGTGCACGCCGAGGCCGAGATCGAGCACGGCGGGCGTCGCCTGCGCAGCGGCCGGGCCCTGCTGCGCGACGACCGCGGCCGCGTGGTGCTCAGCGTCTCGGGGCTGCGCTACGGGTGACGAGGCTCCCAGCGCCGGGGTGGGAACGTTCGTGATGAGGTGACCCGGTGAGCGTGACCGTGGTCGGCATCGGTGCCGAGGGGTGGCCCGGGCTCGGCGAGCCCGCGCGCCGGGCGCTCGAGGCCGCCGACGTCGTGCTGGGCGCGCCGCGGCAGCTGGACCTGCTGCCCGCCCTGGACGCCACCCCCGTCACCTGGCCGTCCCCGCTGATGTCGGCGCTGCCGGGCCTGCTCGCCGAGCACGCCGACCGCGCCCTCGTGGTCCTGGCCAGCGGCGACCCGACGTTCCACGGCGTCGGGCCGGCCGTGCTCGCGCACGCGCCGAAGGCCACCGTGCTGCCCGCGCCGTCGTCGGTGTCGCTGGCGTGCGCGCGGCTGGGCTGGGCGGTGCAGGACGTCGAGGTGCTCTCGACCGTCGGCCGGCCGCTGGCCGCCGTGCGGGCCGCGCTGGCGCCGCGTCGCCGTCTGCTGGTCCTCGTCCCGGACGGTGACGCCCCCGCCGGGCTCGCCGCGGCGCTGACGGCGTGGGGGTACGGGGAGGCGCAGCTGGCCGTGCTCGCCTCGCTCGGTGCGCCGACGGAGAGCCGCGTGGACGGGCAGGCGGCGACGTGGGTGCACCCGCCCGGCGACCCGCTGGCCGTCGTCGCCGTGACCTGCCCCTCCACGCCGGCGGATCCCCTGCTCGGGCGGGGGCCGGGGCTGCCCGACGACGCCTTCGACCACGACGGCCAGCTGACGAAGGCCGAGCTGCGGGCGCTGTCGGTGGCCGCGCTGCGCCCCGCGCCCGGCGCGCTGCTGTGGGACGTCGGCGGTGGGGCGGGCAGCGTCGGCATCGAGTGGATGCGCCACCACCCGACGTGCCGGGCGGTCAGCGTCGAGGCGCGCGAGGACCGCGCCGACCGGATCACCGCGAACGCCGAGGCGCTGGGCGTGCCGGGGCTGCGGGTGGTGGTGGGGCGGGCGCCGGAGGCGCTGGCGGGGTTGGACCCGCCGGACGCGGTGTTCGTCGGCGGCGGGGTCTCGGCGCCGGGGATGCTCGGGGCGACGCACCAGGCGCTGCGCCCCGGCGGGCGGCTGGTGGCCAACGCCGTCACCGTCGAGGGCGAGGCGGCGCTCGCGGCGTTCCGCGCCGAGCACGGCGGGGCGCTGCGGCGGGTCGCGGTGCAGCGCGCCGAGCCCGTCGGACGCTTCGCGGGCTGGCGCGCGCTCGCCGGCGTCACCCAGCTGATCCACCGGAAGGACCCCGCGTGACCGTCCGCTTCGTGGGCGCCGGGCCCGGCGCGCCCGACCTCATCACCGTGCGCGGGCTGCGCGCCCTGGCCACGAGTCCGGTCTGCCTCTACGCGGGCTCGCTGGTGCCCGAGGAGCTGCTCGGGCAGTGCCCACCGGGAGCCCGTCGGGTGGACACCGCCCGCATGACCCTCGACGAGATCACCGCGGCGCTGGTGGAGGCCCACGAGGCCGGCCACGACGTCGCGCGCCTGTGTTCGGGGGATCCCGCGGTGTTCTCGGCGGTCGCCGAGCAGATCCGCCGCCTCGACGCCGCGGGCGTGCCGTGGGAGATCGTGCCCGGGGTGCCGGCGTTCGCGGCGGCGGCCGCCGCGCTGCGCACGGAGCTGACCGTGCCCGGCGTCGGCCAGTCGGTGGTGCTGACCCGCGACGCCGCCAACGCGACGCCGATGCCGCCGGGGGAGTCGCTCGACGTGTGGGCCGCGGCGGGCGGGACGCTCGTGCTGCACCTCGCCGTGCAGCGGTGCGCCGAGGTGGTCACGGCGCTGCGCGAGCACCGGCCCGCGTCCGAGCCCGTCGCCGTCGTCGCCCGGGCGTCGCGCGACGACGAGGTCGTGCTGCGCGGGACGCTGGCCGACATCGCCGAGCAGGTCGAGGCGGCCGGCGTGCGGCGGACGGCGGTGATCGTGGTGGGGCCGGTCGTCGGGACCGACGCCGGGTGCGACTCGCACCTCTACTCGGCCGCGCGCGCCCGGCCGTGAGGGGTCGGGCTGTTCCGAGCGAAGGGCACCTTCGCCCGGACACGCGGGCGACGGGCGCCCGTCGGCGGGTCGCGGGTGCCGGATGACCCGCCGCGTCCTCGTGCTGGGCGGGACGGCGGAGGCGCGGGAGCTGGCCTCCCGGCTGGCGGACGACGGTCGCGACGTGACGACGTCCCTCGCCGGTCGCACCCGTCACCCGCGCCTGCCGGCGGGCGAGGTGCGTTCGGGCGGCTTCGGCGGCGTCGACGGGCTGGCCGCGGCGCTGGGCGAGGTCGACGTCCTCGTCGACGCCACGCACCCCTTCGCCGCGACGATGACCGGGCACGCCGCGGCCGCCGCCGCGCGGACGGGGACGCCGCTGATCGTGCTGCGCCGCCCCGGCTGGACCGCGGGGCCGGGGGACCGGTGGACGCGGGTGGGGTCGCTGGCGGACGCGGCCCGGGCGATCCCCGTCGGCGCGCGGGTGCTGCTCGCGACCGGCCGGCAGGGGGTCGAGGCGTTCCACGACGTCGACGCGTGGTTCCTGGTGCGCGCGATCGAGGCGCCGGACGTGCTCCCGGCGCGCGCGGAGCTCGTCCTCGCCCGCGGGCCGTTCGCGCTGGACGACGAGCGCGCGCTGCTCGACCGGTACGGGATCACGCTCGTCGTGGCCAAGGACTCGGGCGGGGCGACGGAGGCGAAGCTCGTCGCGGCACGCGAGCGGGGATTGCCGGTGGTGCTCGTCGACCGCCCGCCCCTGCCGCCCGGGGTGGACGTGGCCACGAGCGTCGACGACGTCCTCGCGCTCCTGTGATCGACGGAAGAATACGGACACTGGGTGTCAGCGACGCCACTTCGCTGATACTCCGGCCCTAGATCACCACCCCCGCCGCGAGGATCGCGGTGACGACGAGGACGACGACGAGGTCGGCGCGGCCCGGGCGTTGGTCGGGGCCCGCGACGGCGCCCGGGCCCCCGCGCGCGGTGATCGCCTCGCCCGTCTCGGCGGCGCGGCGGGTGGCCATGGCGCAGGCGAGCATCGCGGTGCGCACGCCCAGGCGCACCTGCTCGCGGAACGGGGTCACCGCGCGGCCCACGGGGCGGCGCTGGCCGAGCAGGAGCCACGACGTGCGCCCCTCGGCGAGCAGCAGCGGGACCAGGCGCAGGCCCAGCACGATCGCCGTCGCGGGCGTCGCGGGCGGCACGCGCAGGCGCCGTCCGACCCGCACCAGGCGCTCGAGCAGCGGCGGGAACGCGCCGAGCGGGGTCGTCGCGATCAGCAGGGCCGCGCCGAGCAGGGACACGAGGGTCGTGGCGAGGAAGAGCACCACGCGCTCCAGCCCGCCGATGCTCAGCTCGTAGCCGAACACCTCGACCAGCGGCGGGCGGGTGGAGAGCGTCGAGAACACGATCGCCGGCGCCCACAGCAGCAGCCACTTGGGCGGGCGGGGCACCGCGCCGCGCGGCAGCCGCGCCGCCACGGCCCCGACGAGCAGCACCGCCACGGCGGCGGCGAGCGTGGGCCACGCGGGGTCGATCGCCAGCGCGGCGGCCGTCGCGACCAGCGCCGCGATCTTCGTGCCCGCCCACACGCGGTGCAGCGGCGACGGGCCGGGCAGCGTGCGCACGGCGCCCACCGCGCCGCGGGGCCGGCGCTCCCGCTCCCCGGTCTCCGCCGCCGACGCCCCCACGATCTCCGGCGGCCCGTGCACGGTGCCCTCGTCGACGTGCAGGACGGCGTCGCCGAGGTCGTCCAGCGGCGCGGTGTCGTGGGTGACGACGACCAGCGTGGTGCCCGCGGCGCGCGCGGCGCGCAGGGCGTCGCGCACGGCGGCGGCGGCCTCGGTGTCGAGCCCAGCGAGCGGCTCGTCGAGCACCAGCACCCGCGGCCCCGCGCCCAGCAGGCCCGCGAGCAGGACGCGGCGCTGCTCGCCGCCGCTGAGCTCGTCGACGGGCCGGTCGCGGTAGATCGCGGGGTCGAGGCCGAGCGCGGCGAGGGTCGCGTCGGCGGTGCGCGGCCCGATGCCGGCGGCGTCCTCGACCTCCTCGCCCACCGTGGGGCGCAGCAGCGCGGGGCGGGCGTGCTGGACCGCGAGCAGCGCGCCGTCGCGGCCGTTGCGCAGCGGGGCGCCGTCGAGGGTCGCGGTGCCCCGGGCGGGGGCGGCGAGCCCGGCGAGCAGCCAGGCGAGGCTGGTCTTGCCCGCGCCGTTCGGCCCGGTCACGAGGATCGTGCGCCCGGGCGGGATGTCGAGGTCGACCCCGCTGAGCACCGGGCGGCGCCACGGGGTGCCCGCGTCGTGGACGACGTCGACCCCGCGCAGGCGCAGCGTGCCGCCCGCCGCCGGGCGGGGCGGACCCCACGGCGCGTGCCGGACCTCGCGGCCGCCCTCGGCGCCGGGCAGCGCCAGCGTCGTGTCGGTCTCGCCGGGGTCGTGGTGGGTGATGTGCAGGACCGCGACGCCGTCGGCGTGGGCGAGGCTGCGCAGGAGGTCGGTGACCTCGGTGCGCCCCTCGGGGTCGAGCATCGCGGTGCTCTCGTCGCTGATCATCACCGCGGGCCGGCGCGCGAGCAGGGCCGCGACCGCCAGGCGCTGCAGCTCGCCTCCCGAGAGCGTCGCGGTGTCGCGGTCGCCGGTGCGGTCGAGCCCGACGCGGGCGAGCAGCTCGTCGACGGGCACGGGGTGCCCGGGCGGCAGGCCCCAGCGCAGGTCGTCGGCGACGCGCACGCCGAGCACCTGGCTGTCGGGGCGCTGGAACACCATGGCGGTGCCGCCGACGAGGCCGAGCCCCGCGTCGCCGGGGCGCTCGACGGTGCCCCCGGCGGGCGCGCGCCCGGCCACCACCCGCGCGAGCGTCGACTTCCCGGCCCCGTTCGGCCCCGTCACGGCCACGAACCGGCCGGCGTCGAGGTCGAGGTCCACGGGCGGGCCCGAGGGCAGGGTGACCCCCCGCAGGTGCAGCGGCAGCGGGGCGACGGCCTGGCCGGTGCGCCCGACCGGCAGGCGCCCGGCGAGGTCGGTGGGCAGGAGGCGTTGCACCGTGCGCAGCGGCCGGCGGAGCACCAGCGCGGTGACGGCCACCCCGACCAGCGTCCCGACCACCGCCAGCGCCGGGATCGACACCCACCAGTACTCGGTGACGAGCAGCACCGCGCGGTCGCCGGCGGCCACGACGGCATCCGGGACGCCCGCGGAGCGCAGCACCCGGGACAGGCCGCCCCACGACGTGCGCAGCTGGTCGAGCACCAGCTCCCGGTAGGCGGCGAGGACGGCGAGCACGGCGGTCGCGGCCAGCGAGGTCGGCACGGCGAGGACCACGACGCCGGTGAGTGCCGTGCGCAGCGTCGCCCAGCCGCGCCGTGCGCCCACGCCGACCAGGCAGCCCAGCGACGCCGCCGACGCCGCGCCGCCCGCCGGACCCACGCCGCCGACGAGGAAGGCCACGACGACGGCGACGAGCACCCCGATCGGCCCCGCGCGTCCGGGTCGGCGCAGGGCGAGCACGGCGGCGGGGAAGGCGGCGATCACGGTACCGATCGGGCCGACCGGGAAGAGCCGCGTCAGCACGCAGACGACAGCCACGAGGTCGCCGAGGGCCGCGGCCTCCGCGAGCTCGACCGCGTCGAGGGGCCGGCGGGGGGACGACCGGCGGAATCGCCGCACGGTCCGAGTATGCCCGGCCCCAAACCCCGACCGTGCGTTGACACTGACGAAAGCAAGCACTAACGTAAGCACTACCGAACAGACCGAGGAGGTCACCATGGGCCAGCCCGTCGCGTACTTCGAGATCACCAGCACGTCGCCCGAGAAGATCCGGGACTTCTACAGCTCCCTCTTCGGGTGGGCGATCGAGCCCGACCCGACGATGGAGGGCTACGCGATGGTCGACACCGGCGCCGGCCCGGACGCCGTCGCCGGCGGGATCGGGTCGTCGCAGGCGCCCGGCGACACCGGGGTCAAGATCTACGTGCGGGTCGACGACCTGGAGGGCCAGCTCACCCGGGCCGGCGAGCTGGGCGCCGACACCCTCGCCCCGCCGATGGAGCTGCCCGGGGGCTACGGGCGCATCGCCGTCGTCGCCGACCCCGACGGCAACCCCGTCGGCCTCTGGGCATGACTGCTGGAGTCTCAGGGCGCCGCGTCCTCGTCGCGCTCTGGGGCGCGGCGCTCGAGAGTGCCCGCCGGCTCGTCCCGACCCGCCCCTGCACCGACCCCTGCCGAGGAGCTCCCGTGTCCCGTGTCCTGTTCCAGGTCGTCCACTTCCCCAAGCCCGAGCACCGCGACGACATGATCGCGGCGATGGACGTCATCCGTGAGAAGTCGGCCCACATCGAGGGGCTCGACGAGATCGGCGCGTTCGAGGAGCCCGACGGGTCGCGCATCGTCGCCATCTCGGTGTGGGCGTCGCCCGAGGCCATGCAGGCCGGCATGGGCGAGCTGTTCGCCTCGGTCGGCGACCTCCCGCTCGACCAGTGGGAGACCCGCCCCTACGAGTCCGCGACGCTCTCCCAGGTCGCCTGACACGATCGCCGCGTGGCGGACGAGCAGTGGTTGTGCCTGGGCGGACGGCAGCACGCGTGGGTGGTCACCGGCTGGGACACCGGCAACGAGTCGATGGCCGCGTACGAGCTGTTCTGCCCGACGTGCGGGCGCCTGGTGGGGCGGGACCGGCCGGACGAGCCGTGGAGCTGGGTGCCGCTCGAGGGCGACGCTCAGCCGTAGCGGCGCGGCGTGTAGACGACGCCCGGTGCCGGCCAGCGCGACGTCGACGCGCCGACGATGAGCAGGGTGCGCATGTCCACCTCGGACGCGACGAGGTCGGCCAGGCGCACCACGCGCACCGACTCCTCCGGCCCGTCGACGTCGCGCCCGACCACCACCGGCGTCGACGGGTCGCGGTACTTCAGCAGCACCTCGCGGGCCGCCTCGACCTGCCAGGTCCGCGACCGCGACGCCGGGTTGTAGATCGCGAGCGCCATGTCGGCGTCGGCCACGGCGGCCAGCCGGCGCTCGACGACGTCCCACGGCTTGAGCCGGTCGGACAGCGAGATCATCGCGTAGTCGTGGCCCAGCGGGGCGCCGACGCGGGCGGCCACCGCCTGGGCCGCCGACACCCCGGGGACGACGTGCACGGCGACGTCGGGGTAGTCGGCGGCCGCGACCTCGACCACCGCCGACGCCATCGCGAACACCCCGGGGTCGCCCGAGGACACGACGGCGACCCGGCGCCCGGAGCGCGCCAGGTCCAGGGCGAACGCCGCCCGCTCGGACTCGACCTTGTTGTCCGAGGCGTGCACCCGCTGGCGCGGGTTCGGGGGCACGCGCGCGGTGTAGGTGGCGTAGCCGACGACGTCGTCGGCCACGGCCAGCGCGGCCGCGGCCTCGGGGGTCATCCGGTCCCGCGCGCCGGGGCCGAGGCCGACGACGGTGCCGTCGCCGGTCTCGCGGCCGGCCATCACGGCCGCGGTCTCGGCGCGGGCGGTGGGCGTCGTGTCGGCGTGCAGGCGCGAGGGCACGACGGCGACCGCGAAGTAGGGCACCGAGTCCGGCTCGACGTCGGCGAGGCGCGCGGTGCGCTGGGCGTCGCAGGAGGCGCGCTCGACGTAGTGCGCCTCGTCGAGCCGACCCGAGGTGGCGAGCGCAGCGCGGACCCCGGTGAACGTGCGGCCGAGCTTCATCACCGCGGCCGCGTCGGTCTGCGCGAGGCGGGCGGCCAGCTCGTCGGGGGGCAGGGTGCCGGGCAGGACCGTCAGCACCTCGTCGCGCTCCACCAGCGGGCGGCCCAGCGCGGCGGCGGCCGCGGACACCGAGGTCACGCCGGGGACGACCTCGGTGGGGTAGCGGTCGGCGAGGCGCTTGTGCAGGTGCATGTAGGAGCCGTAGAAGAACGGGTCGCCCTCGGCGATCACCACGACGTCGCGCCCGGCGTCGAGGTGCGCGGCCAGGCGCGCGGCGGCGTCGGCGTAGAAGGCGTCGAGGCGGCCCTGGTAGTCGTCGGTGGCCTCCGTGGTCACCGGGTAGGTCAGCTGCTCCTCGACCTGCGTGCCGAGGTACTGGGCGACGACCGCGCGGGCGTTCGAGCGGCCGTGGCGCGCGCAGTGGTAGGCGACGACGTCGGCGCCGCGCACCAGGTCGACGGCGCGGACCGTCATCAGCGACGGGTCGCCGGGGCCGACCCCGACGCCGTAGAGGGTGCCGGTCACGCGCGCGAGCCTTGGGTCGAGCTCCGCTGCGCTGCGTCTCCCGCACAGCCGAGCGCGAGGGCGTTCACGGCACCGACCGTCATCGCCGACCCGCCGCGCCGGCCGTGGACGACGACGTGCTCGAGCCCGGCCGGGTGCCCGGCGAGCGCCGCCTTCGACTCCATGGCCCCGACGAACCCGACGGGCAGGCCGAGCACCACCGCGGGACGCGGGGCGCCCTCCTCGATCATCTCGAGCAGCCGGAACAGCGCGGTGGGCGCGTTGCCGATCGCGACGACGGCCCGGTCGAGCAGGGGACGCCACAGCTCGAGGGCCGCGGCGCTGCGCGTGGTGCCCAGCGCGGCGGCCCGGGCCGGGACCTCGGGGGCGTTCAGCGTGCAGACGACGTCGTTGCCGCCGGGCAGGAAACGCCGCGTGATGCCGCTCGCCACCATCTCGGCGTCGCAGAGCACCGGTGCGCCGGCGCGCAGGGCCTGCCGGGCGGCGGCGATCGCGCCGGGGGAGACCTCGGTGTCGGCGGCGAGGTCGACCATCCCGCACGAGTGGATCATGCGGACGACGACGTCGTGGGCGTCCTCGGGCAGGTGGGACAGGTCGGCCTCGTCCCGGATGATCGCGAAGGACCGCCGGTAGATCTCGGGCCCGTCCGCGACGTAGGAGGGGACGGCGGATCGGTGGGTCGGACCGGCGCTCACGGGGTCACCCTCCCTGCTCGGACGATCGTGCGGTAGGTGCCGTCCGGCGTGCCCTCGACCACGGCCACCGGACCGGCCGGCGTGCCACAGGCGCGCGAGCAGCCGACCCAGTGCGCGGGCAGCAGCCCGCCGGCGCGCCCGGCGGCCACGGCGCGCGCGAGGTCGCCGCGGACGTCGGTGTGCGAGCGGGCGCAGCGCGGCGCGCCGACGCAGGCCGAGAGCGTCGACCACGGCGACGGCCCGGTCTCGACCAGGCCGTCGAGGCGCGCGAGCGCGGCGTCGGTGTCGGCGAGGTCGCGCAGCACGACCGTGCGCCAGGGAGTCACGCGCAGGACGGCGCCGGCGTCGGCGAGGTCGGCGAGCACCGCGGCGGTGGCGGTGTCGATCTCGCCGAGCCGGGGGGTGACCTCGCGGGTCGCGGCGCCGGCGCCTACTGGCCGGTATCGCTCGCTCAACGAGCGATACCGCCCAGTAACCCGGCTCAGCACCCGGTCGGCGCCCACCTCGGCCACGCGCCAGGCGCCGTCGCGGACCTCGAGGAAGGCCTCGATCGCGGCGAGGGCGAGGGCGGCGGGGTCGTCGCTCGCGCGATCGGTCGGGGTGTCCGCGAGCGTGAGCCGCCCGCCGGCCACCGTGACGTCGGCGCCGAGACCTGCGACGTCGCCCGTGCCGTCGTCGAGGGCGACCAGCAGGCGCCCGGGGACGTCGGTGCGCCCGCGCAGGGCGCCGGCCAGGGTCGCCGCGGCGGCGTCGAGCAGGCCCGAGGGGGAGGCGACGACGCTGCAGGGCAGGTCGCGGCCCTGCGCGTCGAGGAGCGGCGCCGGCCCGGACGAGAGTGCCCGCAGCTCCTCGGCGAGGGCGTCCGCGGCGTCGGCGGTGAGGCCGCGGACCTGCAGCGATCCGCGCGAGGTGATCTCCAGCGGCGACCCGCCGGTCGTCGCGGCCCGCGACAGCGCTCGCAGCTCGTCCGCCCCCACCGCTCCGCCGACGGGCCGGAAGCGGGCGAGCGCCCCGTCCGCCGCGTCGTGGCGTCGCCAGGCGCCCGGGCAGGCGTCGGGGACGGTGCGCACCGCCGACACCGCCGTACGCTGGCGGGCGCCGTCGTGGCGGTGGTCGGCGGGCATCGTCGTCACACTATCTAGTCAGATGCTCAGATGTGAGAGCGCCGCGAGCCTCGTCCCGCCCGGTGCGCCCGTGTCACGATGTCTCATCAGATGATCAGGCGACGACCGTCGCCCGACCACCGATCCCCGGGAGCGCCGGTGCTGTTGCTGCTGTCGACGTCCGACACCGACCTGCGCTCGGCGCGCGCCGGCGCTCCGGGCCAGGAGGGCGCCTGGCGGTGGGCCAACCCGTCGCGCGTCGCGGTCGGGGACGAGCTGGACGCCCTGCTCGACGGCGTCGATCTCGTCGTCGTGCGCCTGCTCGGCGGGCGCCAGGCGTGGGAGGACGGGCTCGACGCGCTCCTCGCGCCGTCCCAGCCGCGCCCCGTCGTCGTCCTCGGCGGGGAGCAGAGCCCGGACGCGCAGCTCATGGAGTCGTCGACGGTGCCGGTCGGCGTCGCGACGCAGGCGCACCTCTACCTCGCCCAGGGCGGCCCGGAGAACCTGGCGCAGCTGCACCACTTCCTCTCCGACACCGTCCTGCTCACCGGCCACGGCTTCGACCCGCCCGCCGAGATGCCGACCTGGGGCCGGCTCGACGGCTGGGAGCCCGTCACCGATGCAGCGAACGCGCCGTTCGCTGCGTCGACGCCGGCGGGGTGCCCGAGCCGGTGTTCTGCTCCTCGCTGCGCAGCCCCGACGACGGGCTGGTCGAGGTGCTCCGGCAGGCCGACGTGCTGGTCACGACCGTGCTCGCGGCCGGCGGGTCGCGGCCCGCCGCGGCCAGCGCGGGCCAGGACGACGAGAGCTGGGACACCGGGGCGCTCGCCGCCCTCGACGTCCCGATCCTGCAGGCGCTGTGCCTCACCCGCAGCCGCGAGGAGTGGCTGGGCGACGACGACGGCGTGAGCCCGCTGGACGCCGCGAACCAGGTGGCCGTCCCGGAGTTCGACGGCCGCATCATCACCGTGCCGTTCTCGTTCAAGGAGACCGACGCCGACGGGCTGCCCGTCTACGTCGCCGACCCCGAGCGGGCGGCGCGCGTCGCGGGGCTGGCGGTGAGCCACGCCCGGCTGCGCCACGTCCCGAACGCCGAGAAGAAGATCGCCCTCGTCCTGAGCGCCTACCCGACCAAGCACGCGCGCATCGGCAACGCGGTCGGCCTGGACACGCCGGCGTCGGTGGTGCGGCTCCTCTCCGCCATGCGCGATGCCGGCTACACCATCGGCGACGTCCCCGGCCTGGACGAGCAGGAGGGCGATCTCCTCATCCGCGCCCTCATCGACGCCGGCGGCTACGACCAGGACTGGCTCACCGAGGAGCAGCTCGCGGCGAACCCCGCGCGCGTGCCGGTCGACGAGTACACCGCCTGGTTCGCGACCCTGCCCGAGGACTTCCGCGCGGGCGTCGAGGAGCACTGGGGTCCGGCGCCGGGCTCGATGTTCATCGACGACTCCTCGGGCAACGACGCCGCGATCACCGTCGCGGCGCTGCAGCGCGACAACGTCGTGGTGATGATGCAGCCGCCGCGCGGTTTCGGCGAGAACCCGATCGCGATCTACCACGACCCCGACCTGCCGCCCTCGCACCACTACCTCGCCGCCTATCGCTGGCTGCAGGCGACGTTCGGCGCGCACGCGCTGGTGCACGTCGGCAAGCACGGCAACCTCGAGTGGCTGCCCGGCAAGACCGCGGCCCTGTCGGCGTCGTGCGCGCCCGACCCGATCCTCGGCGACCTGCCGCTGGTCTACCCGTTCCTCGTCAACGACCCGGGGGAGGGCACGCAGGCCAAGCGTCGCGCGCACGCGACGCTCGTCGACCACCTCGTCCCGCCGATGGCGCGCGCCGAGTCCTACGGCGACCTCGCGCGCCTCGAGCAGCTGCTCGACGAGTACGCCTCGATCCAGGCGATGGACCCCGGCAAGATCACCGCGATCCGCGGCCAGATCTGGCAGCTGATCCAGGCCGCGAAGCTCGACAGCGACCTCGGGGTCTCCGACCAGCCCGAGGACGAGCGCTTCGACGACTTCGTCATGCACCTCGACGGCTGGCTCTGCGAGATCAAGGACGCCCAGATCCGCGACGGCCTGCACGTCCTCGGGCAGGCGCCCGGTGGGCAGGAGCGGGTCGACATGGTGCTCGCGGTGCTGCGGGCGCGGCAGCTGTGGTCGGGGACCACCTCGCTGCCCGGGCTCCGCGAGGCGCTCGGGATGGTCGAGGACGGGTCGACGTCGCGCGCCGACACCGACCGCTTCGAGGAGACCGCGCACTCGCTGGTGCTCGGGATGGAGAAGCGCGCCTGGTCCGATCCGGCGCAGGTGACCCTCGAGGTCCTCGGGCGCGCGGACGCGACCGTCACCGACATCCTGACCTTCGCCGCCACCGAGGTCGTCCCGCGCCTGGACCGGACCACCGACGAGATCACCGGCGTCCTGCACGCCCTCGACGGCGGGCACGTGGCGGCGGGGCCGAGCGGGTCGCCGCTGCGCGGACTGGTCAACGTCCTGCCGACCGGGCGCAACTTCTACTCGATCGACCCGCGCGCGGTGCCGTCGCGGCTGGCCTGGG
Source organism: Actinomycetospora sp. (assembly GCA_029266415.1). Classification (GTDB taxonomy): domain Bacteria; phylum Actinomycetota; class Actinomycetes; order Mycobacteriales; family Pseudonocardiaceae; genus Actinomycetospora. The sequence continues at coordinate 15,686 of JAQSWW010000030.1, forward strand.
AGACCGGGCAGATGCTGGCCGACTCGCTGCTCGAGCGGTACCGCGCCGACCACGACGGCGAGTGGCCGACGTCGGTCGGGCTGTCGCTGTGGGGGACCGCGGCGATGCGCACGTCCGGCGACGACGTCGCCGAGGCGCTGGCGCTGATGGGCGTACGGCCGGTCTGGGACGAGGCGTCGCGACGGGTGACGGGGCTCGAGGTGGTCTCCGCGGAGGAGCTGCAGAGGCCGCGCGTCGACGTCGTGCTGCGCATCTCCGGCTTCTTCCGCGACGCGTTCCCGCACGTCGTGGCCACGATGGACGACGCGGTGCAGCTGGTCGCGGGGCTCGAGGAGGCCGACGAGGACAACTTCGTCGCGGCGCACGCGCGGGCCGACGTCGCCGGCGGGTCGGACTGGCAGGCCGCCACGACGCGCATCTTCGGCTCGCCTCCCGGCGCCTACGGGGCGGGCCTGCTGCAGGCCATGGACTCGCGGGAGTGGCGCGGCGACGCCGACCTCGCCGAGATCTACACGACGTGGGGCGGGCACGCGTACGGGCGCGGGCGCCAGGGCGAGTCGGCGGTCGACGAGATGCGCGCGGCCTACCGGCGGATCGCGGTGGCGGCGAAGAACATCGACACCCGCGAGCACGACATCGCCGACTCCGACGACTACTACCAGTACCACGGCGGCATGATCGCCACGGTGCGCGCGCTGACCGGGGCGGCGCCGGCGGCGTACGTCGGCGACTCGACGCGGCCGGAGAACGTGAAGACGCGCTCGCTGATCGAGGAGACGGCGCGGGTCTTCCGCTCACGCGTGGTCAACCCGCGCTGGATGGCCGCGATGCGTCGCCACGGTTACAAGGGTGCGTTCGAGATGGCCGCGACCGTCGACTACCTGTTCGGCTGGGACGCGACGGCGGGCACGGTCAGCGACTGGATGTACGGCTCGCTGACCGAGAACTACGTCCTCGACCCCGAGAACCGGGCGTTCCTGCGCGAGGCCAACCCGTGGGCGCTGCACGGGATGGCGGAGCGCCTGCTCGAGGCCGTCGACCGCGGCCTGTGGGCGGAGCCCGACCCGGCGATGGTCGAGTCCCTGCGCGAGGCGTTCCTCGAGGCGGAGGGCGACGCGGAGGGCGGCTGACCCCATGTGAGCACTTTCCGCGCCTATAGGCGCGGAAAGTGCTCACAAGGGTTCGGCGTTGCGGGGCTCGGCCCAGCGGATCAGGGCGATGGCCGCGATGACGAGGGCGCCGCCGGTGACCTGGGCGAGCGTCGGGCGCTGGGCGACCAGCCACCACGCCCCGAGCACGGCGAAGAGCGACCGCGCTGCCGACCAGCGCGCCGCCCGCCACGAGCACGATCCCCGGCGGGCCGTCGACCGCTGACGCGCCCGCCGACAGGTGGAAGTACGCCGCCAGGCACACCGCCGCCGCCAGGCCCCACAGCACGCCGACGAGGTCGACCGCCGCGCCCCGCCCGCGTCGAGGACGAGCACGAGGCCCGCGATCGCGAGGCCCGCCCCCAGCAGCGTCGCGGGCCGGGGGCGCGCGGCGGTCCGCGCCCAGGTCCACGCGAGCAGGAGGACCGGCGCGGTGTACTCGATGAGCAGGGCGACGCCGACCGAGAGGCGCTCGACGGCGCCGAAGTAGCAGACCTGGGCCCGGCCAGCGGCACCACCCCGTAGACGGCGACGGCGCGCAGGTGGCCGGCGCGCGGCCGCCACCCGCGGGTCAGGACGACCACCAGCGGCTCGACGAGCAGGACCGCGCTCCCCGCGAGGCGCGCCAGCGCGACCGCGAGGGGCGACCAGCCCGTGGCCAGCAGGGAGGCCGCGAACGGTCCGGCGAGCCCGAACGAGAACCCCGAGAGCAGGGCGATCGCGAGGCCGGGTGCGGTGCGCGCCGGTCGCTGATCGACTCCGGCGCGCCCCACGGTCGGTGATCAGAACAGCACGCGGGCGGGCCGGGCAAAGCGCCCTCGAGCGCGGAGGGCGGCCCGGCGGACGTGGTCGATCGGGGACGACGCCGAGCCGCACGGCGACCGTCGACTGCCATGATCGTCACCGCCACAGCGATCACGGGTCGTGCGCCCGTGCTCGGCCCCCGGGGTGTGAGCGCCTTCCCGTGCCCCAGCACGGGCAAGCGCTCACGAGCGCGGAGCGCCAAGGTCACGAACCGCAGGCGCCGCCGTACGTCGTGATCTTGTAGTCGACGACGGCCAGGGCGGTCTGGAGCTCCCGCAGCCGGGTGAGGACGTCCTCGCGGTGGGCCTGGAGGATCGCGAGGCGGGCTGGCTCGGTGCCCGGACCCTGGTTGACCAGCTCGATGTAGCGCACGATCACCGCGATCGGCATGTCGGAGCTGCGCAGCCGGGTGATGAACACGACCCGCCCGAGCGCGTCGCGGTCGTACACCCGCCGGCCGGCGGCGTCCCGGGCGACCTCGACGAGGCCGATCCGCTCGTAGTACCGCAGCGTGTGCGCGGTGATGCCGGTCAGCTCCGCGACCTCGGCGATGCCCAGGTGCTCGGGCACGTCGGCGAACTGCTCGAGGCCGCGCACCAGCTCCTCGGACAGCGGCGGCAGCGTGCCCGTCGCGTCGGGGTCCAGCCCGGCCACGAGCTCCCGGAGCCGCTCGGTCACCACGCTCACGAGATCGACCCTAGGCCTTCGAGCGCGAGCGAAGGCAAGATGCGGCCGTGACCACGGAGGCCACCGACTCCTTCTCCGCGCAACGGCCCCGGCTTTTCGGGCTCGCCTACCGGATGCTCGGGTCCGCCCACGACGCCGAGGACGTGGTGCAGGACGCGTGGCTGCGCTGGGCCGGGCACGCCGGGACTGTCGACAACCCCGCGGCCTGGCTGACGACCGTCGTCACCCGCCTGTGCCTCACCCGCCTCGACTCCGCGCGCGCCCGCCGTGAGACCTACGTCGGTCCCTGGCTGCCCGAGCCCATCCTCACCACGGACCCCGCGACGGGCCCGGCCGCGACGGTCGAGGAGCGCGAGTCGGTGTCGCTGGCGCTGCTCACCACCCTCGAACGCCTGACGCCGCCCGAGCGCGCGGTCTACGTGCTGCGCGAGGCGTTCGGGCACAGCCACGCCGAGGTCGCCGCCGTCCTCGACGTCACCGAGGCCGGGTCGCGCCAGCTGCACACCCGCGCCCGGCGCCACCTCGCCGCCGAGCCCCGGACGCCCGCGAGGGCCGACGTCGGCCCGCTGCTGCGCCGGTTCGTCGCCGCCGCCCGCGACGGGGACCTCGCCGGCCTCGAGTCCCTGCTCGCCGCCGACGTCACCGTGTGGTCCGACGGCGGCGGGAAGGTCAGCGCGGCCCGCCGCCCGGTGCACGGGCGCGACGCCGTGGTGCGCTTCCTCGCCGGCATCCTCGGGCCCGCGCGCTGGCGGGGGAGCGGCGCGGCGGCCGAGGTCAACGGGGCCCCGGCGCTGCTCGGGTTCGTGGACGGCGAGCTCGTCGGCGTGCTCGCGGTCGACGTCGAGGGGGACCGCATCCGCGGGGTCCGCTTCCTGCGCAACCCCGACAAGCTCGCCTACCTCGCCGGCCAGGTGTCACGTTCCGGGGAGCTGTCCGGTCGTTCCTCCTGACGGGCGTTATCGGGGCGCCCGCGGACCCGGGAGGCGACCATGTCCGTGCTCGTGACCGGAGGGACGGGGACGCTCGGCCGCGCGCTCGTCACCCGCCTCGACCAACCGCGCGTGCTCAGCCGCCGCGCGGGGCCGGGGCGGGTCGTCGGCGACCTGCGCACCGGCGAGGGGCTCGACGACGCCGTCCGCGACGTGTCGGTGATCGTCCACTGCGCCACCGCCCCGCGCGGCGACGCCGTCACCACGGCCCGGCTCGTCGCGGCCGCGCGGCGCGCCGGCGCCCCGCACCTCGTGTACGTCTCCATCGTCGGCATCGAGCGCATCCCGCTGCCCTACTACCGCGAGAAGCTCCGGGCCGAGCAGATCGTCGAGGACTCCGGGCTGCCCGCGACGATCCTGCGCGCCACCCAGTTCCACGACCTGCTCGCGACCCTGTTCGCCACCACCGCCCGCGCCGGCGTGCTGCCCGTGCTCGCCGGGACGTCGTTCCAGCCGGTCGCGGTCGACGACGTCGCCGCCCGGCTGGCCGACCTCGTCGCCGGGGCGCCGCAGGGGCGGACCACGGACCTCGGCGGCCCCGAGGTCCGCGCCATGGGCGACCTCGCCCGGTCCTGGCGGCGCGCCACCGGTCGGCGACGCCCGGTGGTGCCGCTGTGCCTGCCGGGCGCGATCGCACGGGGCTACCGCGAGGGCGCCCACCTCGCGCCGGGGCACGCCGACGGCGTCGGGACCTTCGAGCAGTTCCTCGCCGCGCGGACGGGGGTGCGGTCGTGAGCGTCCGCGTGCTGCTCGGCGTCCTCGCGGCCTCCCAGATCATCACCGGTGGGTGGGCGTTGCTCGCGCCGCCGTCGTTCTACGCCGACTTCCCCTACGGCGGGACGCCCTGGGTCGCGCTGCTCCCGCCCTACAACGAGCACCTCGTGCGTGACGTCGGCGCCGGCACGCTCGCGCTGGCCGTCGCCCTGGCGCTGGCGGCGTGGTGGCTCGACCGGCGGGTGGTGATCACCGCCGTGGCGGCGTTCCTCACCTTCACCGTGCCCCACGCGGTGTTCCACTCCCTGCACCTCGAGCACTTCCCGCTCGCCGACGCCGTGGCCCAGCAGGCCGGGTTCGTCGCCGAGATCGTCCTGGCGGTCGCCGTGCTCGTGCTCGTCACCCGGGACCGGGTGCCGGTCCCGCGGTGACGAGGCCGTGCACCAGGTCGCGCACCGCGGCGCGCAGCCCGGCGGCGTCCCGCTCGGGCCCGGCGCCGGCCAGCTGGTCGAACGCGAGCCCGTCGAGGCAGGCGACGAGGTCGTCGGCGCGGCGCTCGGGGTCGGCGATCCCGAGCCCGTGCAGCGTCGCCGCCACCCGTTCACGGATCCGCCGGCCCGCGTCGCGCAGCGCCGTCCCGAGCTCGGGGCGCCGGGTCGACTCCAGGGCGAGTTCCCACCGCGCGACCAGCCGCGCACGGTCGGCGGTGAGCCAGCGCCCGACGATGGCCACCGACACGTCGACCAGGCCATCGACGTCGCTCGGGCCGCCACCGCGGGGCACCTCGGCGAGGGTCTGCGCCGCGAGCCGGTCGACGCACGCCTGCAGGAGCGCCGCGCGGGTGCGGAAGTAGTACGAGCTCGTGCCCTCGGCGAGCCCGGCGGCGGCGTCGACGGCGCGGTGGGTGAGCCCGCGCATCCCCGCGTCGGCGAGCACCGCGATCGCCGCGTCGGCCAGGACGTCCCGTCGCTCCACCGTCACCCCTTCCACCGTCGGCTCTACAGCCGTAGAGTAGCCCTTACTACAGATGTAGAGGAGCTGAGGGTCGTGCGGGCAGTCGTGGTGGGAGCGGGGCTGGGTGGTCTGGCGAGCGCGGTCGCGCTGGCGCGGCAGGGATGGGAGGTCACGGTGCTCGAACGCCGGCCCGAGCCGGCCGAGGCCGGCGCGGGCATCGCGGTGTGGCCCAACGCGCTGCGGGCGCTCGACGGGCTGGGGCTCGGGGAGCAGGTCCGGGCCGCGGGCACCGTCGAGATCGGCGGGGGCATCCGCACCGCGTCCGGACGCTGGCTCTCGCGGCTCGACGCCGCCGACCTGCGACGACGTCAGGGCGACGGTGTCGTCCTGCTGCCCCGCCCGGAGCTGCACGCGATGCTGCGGGCCGCGGCACCGCCGGTCACCACGGGTGCCGGCGTGGTCCGGGTCGAGCCCGGCGACGCGACGGCACCCGCGGTGGTCCACGACGACACCGGGCGTGCCCGCGAGGCCGACCTCGTCGTCGCGGCCGACGGGCTGCGCAGCACGGTGCGCGGCGCGTCCTGGCCCTCGGTGACGCCGCGGGCCACCGGCACCACCGCGTTCCGGCTCACCGCCGCCCACGAGCTCACCGAGGGCGGGGAGAGCTGGGGCCGCGGCGACCTCGTCGGCCTCGCCCCGCTGCCCGGCGGCCGGACGTACCTGTGGGCGGAGGTGCCGACGAGCGAGGCGCCGACCGACCCGGCAGACCCCGCCCTCGCCTGGCTGCGGCGCCGCCTCGCGGGGTGGCACGCGCCGATCCCCGCGGTGCTCGACGCCGCCGACGCGCCCGTGCTCGTGCACCGGCTCGAGGAGCTCCGGCCGCCGCGCAGGTGGCACCACGGCCGGATCGCGCTGCTCGGCGACGCGGCGCACGGGATGGCCCCGAACCTCGGCCAGGGCGCGGCCCAGGCCTTCCTCGACGCCGTCGCCCTCGCCGAGGAGGCGACCGCCGACCCGTCCTCGCTCGCCGCCTACGACCGCCGGCGACGCCCGGTCGCCGAGGCCGTGGCGCGTCGCTCGCGCCGCGCCGGCGAGGTCGCCGGGTGGCGATCGCCCCTCGCCGTGGCCGTGCGCAACGCGCTCGTCGCGGCGGTGCCGGCGAGCGCCGCCGCCGCGGGCCTCGACCGCCTGCTCGGTACACCTCTGCGCACGGAGGAGCCCGTCCGGTGAGCACCCACGTCGTCGTCGGCGCGTCCGGCGGCATCGGCCGCGCGGTCTGCGCCGACCTGGTCCGCCGGGGTCTGCCCGTGCGCGCGGTGACCCGCTCGGAGACGCCGGCCGACGGGGCCGAGGCGCTCGCCGCCGACGCCACCGACCCCGCCGCCATGCGCGCCGCCTGCCGCGACGCCGTCGCCGTGTACCACTGCGTGAACCCGCCCTTCGCCTCCTGGCGCGCCGCGTTCCCGGCGGCGACACGGGCGCTGCTGCCGCCGCGGGGGCCGCCGGCGCCCGGCTCGTCTTCGCCGACGACACCTGGATGTACGGGCGCGTCGACACCCCGATGCGCGAGGACACGACGGTCGCTCCGGTCTCGGGGAAGGGCGTGCTGCGGGCCTGGCTGGCCGAGATGGTGCTGGCCGCGCACGCCCGGGGCGAGGTCGAGACGGTGATCGGGCGGGCGCCGGAGCTGTGGGGCCCGGGGGTCGAGTCGCTGCTCGCCGGCGGGATCTTCGCGGCCGCCGCGCAGGGGCGCACCGCCCGTTGGCCCGGGAACCCCGACCTGGCGGTGACCGCCGGCTACACGCCCGACGTCGGTGCCGCGCTGGTCGAGCTGGCCCTGGGGCCCCCGTCCGCCACGGGGCGCGTGTGGCACACGCCGGTGCCGCCGCCGATCACCGGGCGCGAGTTCGTCGAACAGGTGTTCCGGGCGGCCGGGCACGCGCCCCGCGTCGGGCGCATCACGCCGCCGATGGTGGCGGCGCTGCGCCTGGTCTCGCCGATCGTGCGCGAGGGCGCGGAGCTGCTCTACCAGTTCGAGCAGCCGTTCCTGGTCGACGACTCCGCGTTCCGCTCGGTGTTCTCCACAGGGGCCACCGACTGGGACACCGGGATCGCCGCGACGCTGGACTGGTACCGCGCCGACCCCGACCGCACGCGCCGCCGGCCGGTGCCGGCGTGATCACCGCGGTCAGCGGCCGAGCGGCAGGACGTCGCCGACCCACGCCGCCTCGACGAGCACCCGCGGGGTGACGAGGCTCGCCGGGATCGGCCGGTCGCCGCCGGGGACCGGCCGGTGGAAGGCCTCCCGCAGCCTCGTCGGGCTCGGGGCGTCCGGGTCGGCGACGATCGCGGCGAGCGGGCCCACGACGTCCGGCATGAACCTCGGGTGGTGGCGCTGCAACCGGTCGGCGAGGTCGCACAGCAGCGAGGTCGCCACGGTCTGGCGCTGCTCGGCGAGCACCGCGACCACCAGGTCGCGGTAGTCGGGCTCGGGCCGGTCGTCGCTCGAGTCGAGGAGGACCAGGGACTTGGGCTGCAGGTCGTGGCGGGTGAAGCGCGTGTCGAGCGCCGTGGCGACGAACTCGCTCCCGGCGTAGACGGGCTGCTCCGCGCCTGCCCGCCAGGCGTCCCCGGCGGCCACGGCGAGGTCGACCATCGCGGCGCCGTCGGCCGCGGTGAACTCCGGGAAGGGCGGCATCGTCCCGATCGCGAGCACCGGCAGCACGGTCTTCGTCGCCGAGAACCACGTCGGGTGCTCGAGGCACCGCCGTGCGAACCGCGCGGCGCGGTCACGGACGGCCGCGTACTCGGGGCGATCCGGGGCGAGGTCCTCGGGGCCGATGCGGCCGACGAGCGCGAAGCGGCCCTGGTCCTCCCGCCACCAGGCAAGGGCGTCGCGCCGCACGCCACCCCCGGCGCTCGGGTCGAGCGGGCCCGCGCCGTCGGTGCGGCAGGAGACGACGGTGCCGTCGCCGAGCGCGATCCCGACCTGGGTGAGGATGACGCCGTCGACCTCCGCGAGCATCCGGCTCAGGTGGTCGCCGCCCGCGAAGAAGACCAGATCGCCGGCGCGCACCTGGTCCGGCGGGAACTCCGGCACGTCGGCCGAGGTCGGCCGATCCGGGTCCACCATGACGGGATGGTGCCACGTGCTCCCGTCACCGGGGAGCCACCGCCGGCGGGGCGGCCGGTCCCACGGAGGACAATGGCCGAGTGAGCACCCCCCTGGTCCTCGGCATCGAGACGTCGTGCGACGAGACGGGCGTGGGCCTGGTCTCGGGCGGGGTCCTGCTCGGCGACGCGCTGGCCTCGAGCATGGACGAGCACGCGCGCTTCGGCGGCGTGGTGCCCGAGGTCGCCGCGCGGGCGCACCTCGAGGCGATGGCACCGATGGTGCGCACCGCACTGCGGCGCGCCGAGGTCGACCTCGCCGACGTCACCGCCGTCGCGGTCACCGCGGGGCCGGGGCTCTCCCCGGCGCTGCAGGTCGGCCTCGCGGCGGGCAAGGCCTACGCCCTCGCCGCCGGGGTGCCGCTCTACGCCGTGCACCACCTCGCCGGGCACGCGGCGGTCGACGTCCTCGACCACGGTCCGCTGCCCGAGCGCTGCGTCGCGCTGATCGTCTCCGGCGGGCACACCTCGCTGCTGAGCGTCGGCGACCTGGCCCGCGACGAGATCGTGCACCTCGGCGACACCGTCGACGACGCGGCGGGGGAGGCGTTCGACAAGATCGCGCGGCTGATCGGCCTGCCCTACCCGGGCGGCCCGGCGATCGACCGCGCGGCGCGCGAGGGCGACCCGCACGCCGTCGCCTTCCCGCGCCCGCTCACCGGACCGTCCGACCCGCCGTGGACGTTCTCGTTCTCGGGGCTCAAGACGGCGGTGGCCCGGTGGGTCGAGGCCCACGACGGGCCCCTCCCGGTCCCGGACGTGGCGGCGTCGTTCCAGGAGGCCGTGGCCGAGACGCTGGCCCGCAAGGCGGTCGCCGCGTGCGTCGACCAGGGCGCGGACACGCTGCTGATGGTGGGCGGGGTGGCGGCGAACTCGCGGGTGCGCGGGCTGGTGGAGGAGCGCTGTGCGGCCGCCGGGATCACGCTGCGCGTCCCCCCGATCCGGCTGTGCACCGACAACGGCGCGATGATCGCGGCGCTCGGCGACCTGCTCGTGCGCGCCGACGTCGAGCCCGACCCGCTCGACGTGGCCGCCGACCCGCGGGCGCGGCTGACCGGCGCGCTGCTCCACGGCACGCGGGCGTTGTCCGTGGGGTGAACGGCACCTGTCGGACCCCTCACGTCGGCACCCCGGCGGAGGCCCGCTACCGGGCCGTGACCCCGGCCCACCTCGCTGCCCGCACGCCCCGGGAGGAGCTCACGTGCGGGCCGGGGTGACGGCGAGCAGGATCGCGGTGGCGTTGTCGTGCCCGCCCTCGTCGAGCGCGGCGTCGACCAGGGCCTTCGCCCCGGCGTGCACGGCGTCCGCGTCGGACGGGGTGGTGGCGGTGCCCAGGGCGGCGGCGAGCACCGCGGGGTCGGGCAGGTGGTTCCACACCCCGTCGCTGCAGAGCAGCAGCGTCCCGGAGTCGTCGAGCACCCAGTTGCGGTGGCGCGCGAGGACGTCGGGCGCGTCGGCGGCGAGCCAGCGGGTGATGACGTGTGCGCGGGGGTCGGTCAGCGCGTCGTCCTCGCCGACGATGCCGGCGGCCACCATCTCCGCGGCCCACGAGTCGTCCTCGGTCAGCGCCGCCGAGTCCTCCGGCGCCGCCGGGCTCAGCCAGTAGGCGCGGCTGTCGCCCACCCAGGTCACCACGGCGCGCTCGCCGTCGAGGACCGCGGCGACGTAGGTGCAGGCCGGGGCGGCACCGGCGCCCGGCGCGAGCGCGGCGACGGCCCCGCGCGCGGCGTCGACCATCGTGGCCGCGGCGTCGTCGAGGTCCTGCCCGGCGACCAGCGCCTCCTGCCCGGCGGCGACGGCGACGTCGCAGGCGGTGCGCGAGGCGGTGGCCCCGCCGGGCACCGACGCGACGCCGTCACAGACCACGGCGACGACGGCCGCGGCGCCCGCCGCGGTGGTGACGCGCTCCAGGGCGAAGGCGTCCTCGTTGCGCCGGCGCTTGTGGCCGCGGTCGGTGACGCCGGCCCCGAGCACCACGAGCCCCTCGACCCCGGCGCCCGGCGCCTCGAGGACCTCCTCGGCGTGGTCGACCCCGGCGGCGCGGTGCCCGCAGGACGTGCAGCGGGCGTCCTCCCCGGTGATGGGCTCCCCGCAGGCGCCGCAGGCCCCCGGAGACACAGACGGGGACGGCGAGGCGGACGCGGGCTCGATCGGCACGGGGGACTCCCTACACCCTCGGACCCGGCTGGGCACGGTCGACGCGTCGGTGGCCGGGGTGCGTTCCGTCCGACGGGCGGGCACCGGCGACGACCTCGTCCCCGGAACGGTCCCGGCGCTCGATCGTCCGCCGGTGGGCACGCACCGCCGCGGTCGCCGCCGCGACCTCGGCCTCGGCGACGTCGAGCTCCGCCTCGACGCCGTCGGGCAGGGCGCGCAGGGCGTCGACACGGGCCGGGGGAGCGGCGTGCTGGTCCCCGCGGGCCACCCCTACCGCGGCCGCCCGCGCGGCGGTCTCCTCGGCCTCCAGCACGTCGAGGGCCTCGGCGAGCCGCCGGCGCCGGGCGGGGCGGTCGTCGCGGGCGGGCGGCGGGCCGGCGGGGTCGTCGCGCAGCGCGCGGACCCGGTCGGTGAGCGCGATGAGCACCGCCGGTTCGACGGGGCGCCGGGGGTCGTGGACCAGGAGGTCGGTGAGCACCCCGCGACGCACGGCGGTCACGGCCTCGCGCGCGTCCTCGACGGCCGCACGCCGGGCGGCGTCGCGGGCCTCGTCGAGCGCGGCGTCGAGCGGGTCGAGCACGACGGCCACGGCCTCCCACACCGCGACCGCCCGCGCCGCCTCCGTCCACACCGCGGCGTACGCGGCACGGACGCGGGCGAGCAGCGTCGCGGGCGTGAGCCGGCGCGCCACGACGGGCCCGTCGGGCAGACCGCGCCGGGGTGCCGGCACGGCCTCCTCGACCAGCACCGACGGGCCGCGCAGCAGACGGACGACCGCCGCGGTCTCCGTGGTGCTCGGGCGGGGGTGTGCGCCGCGGGCGGCCCGGGCCCGGGCGACGACGTCGCGGTGGCGGGCGAGGTCGGCGTGCATGGCCGCGACCGTGGCGATCAGCTCGTCGCGGCGGCGCGCGGACTCGCCGGTCAGCGGCGCGGTGCGCAGGAACCGCAGGCCTGCGTGCTCCTCGAGCGCGAGCAGGGACGCCGCCGCGTCGCGGTCGGCGGCCTCGACCGCGCGGAGCAGGACGTCGGGCCCGGGCACCGGGCGACTCATCGCCGTGTCCCGGACGCGGCGTGCGGGGCTGCGAGCACGGGCGCCCCCCTCCACCGGTGGTCCCGGCCGGGCCGGGTCGGTGTCGGCGAATCTAGCCGTTCGGCGCGGCCCGTGGGGCCGAGCAGGAGGTCAGCGCCAGCCGTAGTCGGTGCGCAGCGCGGCCGCGACGTGCTCGAACCGGTCGGCGGGCATCACCGCGCCCTCGCGGCGGATGCCGTGCTCGGGGATCTCCAGCACGCGGTCGAGGCGGACGAAGGACTCGCGGCCCTCCCGGTCCCAGGCGCCCGCCCCGACGCCCACCCAGTGCGTGTCGTCGCGCCGGTGCTCCTGGCTGGAGAGCATGAGCCCGAGCAGGTCGCCGCGGCCGCGCGCGACCACGAGCACGGGCCGGTCCTTGCCCTGCGAGGCGTCCTCCTCGAACGGGACCCAGGTCCACACGACCTCGCCGGGATCGGCGGCACCGTCGAGGTCGGGCTGGTAGCTGATCGTGCGGGCCCGGTCGCGCGCCGGGGCGGTGCGCACCCCGCCCGCCGGTGCCGCGGCGCCGCCGTTCCCGCGGCCTCCCGACCGGCCGTCGGCCTGCTTGTTCAGCAGGTCGAGCCCGGCCTGCAGTGCCCGTCCCACGAGGTCCCGGAATCCCGCCACGGGTGCAGCATGCCCGGGACGCCGTCCGGGGTCCGGACGGGGTCCGCGGTGGTCAGCCGCCGAGCGCCTCGAGCAGCCGGGTGGTGCGGCGCTCGCCGGCGTCCGCCGCGCTGGTGGTGCTGCTGCTGGTGCTGGTGGTGGGGCTGGCCGGCGTGGTGGTCTTCTCCTCGGCCGGGGTCGTCGATGCGGCCGGGGTCGTCGATGCGGCCGGGGTCGTCGATGCGGCCGGGGTCGTCGATGCGGCCGGGGTCGTCGATGCGGGTGGGGTCGTCGATGCGGGTGGCGCGGTGGTCTCGCTCGGCTCGGTCGTCCCGGTCTCGGTCCCGGTCGGCAGCGGCCCGGTCGGCAGCGACGGCAGCTGCACCGTCGGCAGCGGCAGCTCCGACAGCCTCGGCAGGAGGGGCTGGGCGCTCCGGGTGGTCGGCGAGCTCGACCCGGTGGGCGGCGTCGAGCTCGACGGAGACGTGGACGACGTGGACGACGGCGGCCGCGTCGACGTCGACGACGGGGCGCGGGACGCCGTGGCGGACCCGCCGTCCGTGCTCGGCGCGGTGGCCGCGTGGTGGCTCGGCGCCTCGCGCTCGCTGCGCGGGGAGCGGGACGTGACCGGCCGGGCCTCGCGCGACGAGTCGCCCCGGTCGGCGGTGGCGTCCGACGCGCCGGTGTCGGGGCCGGCCAGGGCGCCGGCGCCCGGGTCGGCGACCTCGGCCGTCGGCGGCGCCACGGTGGCCGACGGCGGGGCGGTGGCCGACACGCTGTCGACCGTCCACGCCGAGGCGACGACGACGCCGCCGGCGAGCAGGACGGCCGCGGCGATGGAGGCGACCACGGCCAGCCCGCCGGCCTCGGCGATGCCCGCCCGACGGCGCCGCGGGGTCCCGTCCGGGAGCTCGGCCGCCGGCGCCTCGGGTTCGGGGGACGGGAGCCCGACCCGGGCGGCCTCCACGGTGCCCGCGGCCGCGCCCACGCCGGCGAGGCTGTCGGTGGCCGGGTCCGGCACGGCGCACGCCAGGCCCGTGCCCGCCACCGGGGCGACCGCCGTCAAGGGCGTCACGGTCTCCGCGGCGAGCGCGGCGCGGCGCAGGCCCACGCACACCTTGTCGGCGGCGGGGCGGTCGGCGGGGTCGTCCGCGGTCATGGCCTCGAGCAGTGCGACGACCTCGGCGTCGAGCCCCTCGGGCATGCCGGGCCGGTGCTCGAGGCGCGCGCGGGCCGCGGCCAGCGGCGAGCCGTCGTAGGCCGGGCGGGCGGTGAGCGCCTCGATCATCACCAGGCCGAGCGCGTACACGTCGGCGGGCGGGCCGACGGCGTCGCCCCGGACCTGCTCGGGTGCGAGGTAGGGCGCGGACCCGACGACGATGCCGGTGTCGGTGATGCGCGGCGCGTCGGCCACCAGGGCCACGCCGAAGTCGGAGAGGTGGGCGCGCCCGTCGGCGTCGAAGAGCACGTTGCGCGGGGTGACGTCGCGGTGCAGCACGCCGGCGCGGTGGACGTGGGCGAGCCCGTCGGCCACCGACGCCACGGCCAGCAGCGTCTCGGTGACGTGCAGCGGGCCGTCGGCGAGCCGGTCGACCAGGTTGCCGCCCTCGAGCAGCGACATGACGACGAACGCACGGCCGTCGTGCGAGCCCATGTCGAAGACCGGCACGAGGCTCGGGTGGTCGAGCGAGGCCATCAGCGCGACCTCGCGCTCGATGCGCGGGTCGTCGGCGACCGGGAAGATCTTCACCGCGGCGTCGCGGTCGAGGAGCAGGTCGTGCGCGCGGTAGACCTCGGAGCACGTGCCCCGGCCGATCAGCTCACCGAGGGCGAACCGCTGACCCAGCCGTGCGGGTAATGGCCCGGGCGCGGACGATCGGCTCCCCCCCATGAGCTCGCCTCCCTCCGCACCGGCAACGTCATCTTCTCACTCCCGGTACCCGGATCGGGCCACAAGGACATACCGAGTCCACGAATTCGGGTGATGGTCGGCACCGGTTCGGCCGGCCGTCGCCCGCTCACCGCCCCTACCGGGTGACGTTCGGCGCACGGATGCCGCGGGCGCGTCGGCAGCGTTGACAGAAATTGCAGTGGCGAGTAGAACTTCGGGACGTTCCTCCTGCTCACGGGCAGGATCGGGACGACAACGCAGAGTACGAGCAGAGCACGAACGCAAGGACGCGAACGGAAGCCGTGGGCGCCGAGAGCCTCGACGACGAGGACACCCCCGCACTGACCACCGGTCGGGCGGCGGAGTTCCTCGGGGTGCGACCGGCGTTCCTCCGGAGTCTCGACGCGGGCCGCATCCTCCGCCCGGAGCGCTCCTCGGGCGGGCACCGGCGCTGGTCGCGCCGGCAGCTGGCCCTCGCCGCCCGGATCCGCGAGCTCTTCGACGAGGGGCTGACCCTCACCGCGGCCGCGATGGTCGTGTCCCTGCAGGACGAGGTGGCCCTGGTCACGCGCGAGCGCGACCAGGCCCACGACGAGCTCGACCGCGCCCGCCGCGACCTGTCGCGGGCACGGCGCGAGCTCGCCGCGGCCCGGGGCGAGCCCATCGCTCTCCACGGGCCGTCCGCGCGCGTCCACCACGCACGCGGACCCGGAGTGCCCACGACCGCTCTTCGACCGCCCTTCACGACACCTCCACCTCAACGGACTCCCTCCACATGAAGCTCATCGACCACCGCCGTTCCCACCGACCCGTGCTCCGCGCCCCGATCCCGCCGTCGCTGGCGCGGGTCCCGCTCGTGGACCTCTGCACGTGCCGCCACGCCCGCGAGTCGCACGAGCACTACTACGCCGGCGACCACTGCGCGCAGTGCGAGTGCGCCCACTACCGCCGCTGGCAGCCCCGGGTCTGACCCGCACGCGGTCCCGCGCCGACGGCCCCGCCACCTCCGGAGGTGGCGGGGCCGCCGTGCGTCTGAGGCCCAGGACACCGCTCACCACACGGACAGCCGCGAGACCGGCACCTACCCTGGGTGAGGTGGACCCCACCGCGCGGCACCGGCCTCCACGGGCGCTCGTGGTGGGCGCCGGGGTCGCCGGGCTCGCCGCGGCGGCGTCGCTGCACCGCGCCGGCTGGACCGTGGTGCTCTGCGAGCGGGCGGCCGCGCGCCGCACGGGTGGCTACTTCGTGCGCCTCGCGCCGGAGGGCCTCGCCGCGGCCGACCGCCTCGGCGTCTCCCACGCCCTGCAGACGCGCCTGCCCGCCGACGGGGTCATCACCGGGGTCGACGCGCGCGGGCGCACCGTCTCCCGGGTCGACGCCTCGCTCGCCGACGACCCCCGCGCGCTGGCCCTGGTGCGCGGCGACCTCGAGGCCGCCCTGTGGACCGCGCGGCCCCCGGAGGTCGCGGTCCGTTTCGGCACCGCGCCGCGCCGCATCGACCTGCGCCGCCACGGCGCCGAGGTCGTGCTCGACGGACCCGACGGCGCCGCCCGCGAGCACTACGACCTCGTCGTGGGCGCCGACGGCGTGCGCTCGGCCGTGCGCGACATGGTGTTCGGCCCCGAGCAGATGTTCCGGCACGAGTTCGACCAGGTGGTCATCTCCGCGGTCCTGCCGCGGCTGCCGGGCGCCCTGCGCCAGGGCGACTACGTCGTGCCCGCCGAGGTCGGGCGCACCGCGCACCTCATGGCCGTCGCCGGCCACGACCCGGTCGTCTTCTTCACCTTCCGCGCCCAGCTCCTCGGCGCCACCGGCGCGCAGGCCGCGGCGCGCGCGGCGGCCGACCCCGTCGGCGCGCTGCGCCGGGTCTACGGCGACTTCGCCGGCCTCATGCCCGAAATCCTCGACGGGGTCGAGGAGGCGGGCGCCACGCACGTCGACACCGTCGCCCAGATCCGGCTCGGGTCGTGGCGCCGCGGGCGGGTCGTCCTGGTCGGCGACGCGGCCTGGTGCCCGACGCTGTACTCCGGACAGGGTTCGGCGCTGGCGCTCGTCGGCGGCGAGACGCTGGGGACCCACCTCGCCGCGCACCCCGACGACCCCGAGGCAGGCCTCGCGGCGTGGGAGGAGGCGCACCGCCCGGCGGCGCTCGCGGCCGGCAGCGCCGCGCGCCGCTCGCGCCACTTCTTCCTGCCGGGCAACCGCCTGATCGCCGCCGTGCGCCGCGCCGCCCTGGGCGTCGCGTCGTGGCGCCCGGCCGGGCGCGTGCTCCGGGCCCTCGCGGCCCGGGCCACGGGACCGGGCGGGCCCGGCGGCGGCGCCACCCGGGCGGGTGACCCGCCGGCCGCGGGCGCGCCACCCGAACGGAGTGACGTTCACCCGGCCGCCACGTCCGGGTCGCGCTCGCTCCGACGGCCGGCACTGGGCCGCCCGTAAGCTGTCGCTCGCCGGTGTCCCCCGCTGCGCCGACCGCGCGCGGGCCGACGCCGAATGCCCAGGCGTCGAACCTCCGCGTACCGGGCACCCCGCGGCCCCGCCCGACGAGAGGACAGCAGCTCCCCCCATGGCCTCCCCGCCCGCTCCCCACCCGCCGCGCAGCCTGCTGGCGCGCGTGGTCGACCCGCTCGGGATCGCCGGCGGCGTGCTCGACCGCGTCGACCCGTTCCGACACCGCGGCCGCCGGGTCTGGCGCGGTGCGGGACGGGTGCAGATCGCCCTGCCGGCCGCCGCCCGGGAGTCCGGGCAGGAGCTGGCGCGCGCGGTCGAGAAGGCGCTCGCCGCGCATCCGGAGGTCGGGTGGGCGGCGGTCAACGCCACGCTCGGCGCCGTGGTCGTCGGCCTGGAGGGCGCGACCGGCCTGCCCGCGCCCGACGTCGTCGACGACCTGGTCGACCTCGTCGAGATCCTCGAGGAGCGCGAGGGCATCGGGGGCACCGACACCCCGGACCCGGGCTCCGCGTCGGCGGGTGCGGCCCAGCAGGCGTTCGTCGCGCTCTCGGCCGACCTCGCCGCGCTCGGGGTCGCCGCGCTCGGCCGCATCCTGCGCCGCACCCCGCTGCCCGGCGAGTTCTCCTCGGCGGCCACGTTCGTCGACCACCAGCCGCGCCTGCGCGAGGCGGTCGAGCGCGCGCTCGGCCAGGACCGCGCCAACGTCCTGCTCGCGCTGAGCAACGCCGCGGCGCAGGCCCTGGGGCAGGGCACCACCGGTCTGCTGGTCGACACCGCCTACCGGGCCCTGCAGGTCGCGGAGGCCCGCGCCCGCCTCGGCACCTGGCAGGACGCCGAGCCGCGCCTGCTCGAGTCGGCCGAGCACGCGGCCGCGCCCGCCGACGACGACCTCGCCGAGCCCCGGCCGGTGCCGCTGCCCGCCGGACCGGTGGAGCGCCACGGCGACGTCGTCGGCTCGGCCGCCGCCGCCGGGTTCGCCGCCACGGCCGCGGCCACCGGCGGCGACCTGCGCAAGGCCGCCGGCGTGGCGCTCTCGACGCTGCCGAAGGCCGGTCGCCTGGGGCGCGAGGGCTTCGCGACGACGTTCGGCCGGGTCCTCGCCCGGCGCGGCGCCGTCGTCCTCGAGCCCTCGGCGCTGCGGCGCATGGACCGCGTCGACACCGTCGTGCTGGACGCGGACGCGCTGACCACCGGCGCCCTCATGCTCGGCGACCTGGTCGCCCTGCCCGGCCCCGACGGCACCGCCGACCCGCTCGACGAGCTCGTCCCGCGGGTCCACGAACTGTTCGACCCGGCCGACGCCGCCGCGCCGCACCGGGTCACGGACGAGGGTGAGCCAGGCGGCACGGAGCGATCAGGGGAGCACGCCGATGGGGGAGCTGCCGCGCCGAAGGCCGTTCACTGGCTGCTCGCGGTGCTCGAGGACGTCCCGGGCGGCGACGAGCCGCGCGCCGTCGAGGCCGCCGACGCGCTCACCGCCGACGGCGCCACGCTGGTGCTCGGCCTGCGCCGCGACGACCGGCTGGCCGCGGTGGTCGGTGTCCTGCCCGAGCCGGCGTCGGCCGCCGAGGCGCTGGCCGCGGCCGCCCGCCGCGCCGGCGTGAGCCTCGTGCTCGGCACCGCCGAGGGCGGTGGGGTCGGGATCGCCGACCACGCCGTGCCCGGGGGCGACGCGCTGCGCGACTCGGTCCGCGCCCTGCAGGCCGGCGGCGCGGGCGTCCTCGTCGTCTCCCGCGACCGGCGCGCGCTGGCCGCGGCCGACCTCGGCGTCGGCGTCTCCCGCCCCGACGGTGCCGCGCCGTGGGGCGCGCACGTGCTGGTCGGCGACGACCTGGGCACCGCCGCCCTGCTCATCGAGGGCGTCAAGGTGGCCCGCGGCGTCTCGGGCCGCTCGGTCAACCTCGCACGTGCGGGCACCGCACTCGGCGCGATCATGGCCACCGCCGGCACCACCCCGCGCGCCCCGGGGCTCGCCGGGCTCGCCGTCAACGGCGCCGCCGCGGTCTCGCTGGGCAACGGCGCGTGGTCGGCGTCGGAGCTGGGGCGCCGCGTCGTCGTGCCGGGCGTGAGCCGCACGCCGTGGCACGTCATGCCGACCTCCACCGTGCTCGCGCGCCTCGGCGTCACCGAGCAGGGCCTGACCTCGGCCGAGGCCCACCGCCGACACCGCGACGACCCCGCGGCCGCGGAGAACCAGACCAGCCTCGGGCGCGCGTTCCTCGACGAGCTCAACAACCCGCTGACCCCGGTGCTCGCCGGCGGCGCCGTGCTCTCCGCGGCGATCGGCGCGGTCGTCGACGCCGCGATCGTCGTCGGCGTCACGGCGTTCTCGGCGCTGATCGGCGGCGTGCAGCAGGTCGTCACCGACCGGGCCGTGGCCGGCCTGCTCGAGCGCTCGTCGATCCGCGCCCGCGTGCTGCGCGACGGCTCGCCCCGCGGGGTGGGCGCCGACGAGGTCGTGGTCGGTGACGTCATCGACCTCGGCCCCGACGACGTCGTGCCCGCCGACTGCCGGGTGCTCTCCTCGGACGCCCTCGAGGTGGACGAGTCGTCGCTGACCGGCGAGTCGCTGCCCGTCGTCAAGACCCCGGCCCCGGTCATCGCCCGCACGGTCGCCGACCGGCGTTCGATGCTCTACGAGGGCTCCACGGTCGCCACCGGCCGCGGGCGCGCCGTCGTGGTGGCCACCGGCTCGAGCACCGAGGTCGGCCGCTCGACGGCCGCGGCGAAGGCCAGCGCGCCGGTCGCGGGCGTCGACGAGCGCCTCGCGGGGCTCACCCGCGTCACCACCCCGCTGGCCATCGGCTCGGCGGCCGCCGTGGTCGCCGCGGGCGCGGTGCGCGGGCTGCCGTTCCGGCAGAACCTGCACTCGGGCGTCGGCCTCGCCGTGGCCAGCGTCCCGGAGGGCCTGCCGTTCGTGGTCTCGGCCGCCCAGCTCGCCTCGGCCCGGCGGCTGTCGGCCGAGGGAGCGCTGGTGCGCAACCCCCGCACGATCGAGGCCATCGGCCGCACCGACGTCCTGTGCTTCGACAAGACCGGCACGCTCACCGAGGGCCGCCTCGCGCTCTCGGCGATCTCCGACGGCGTCAAGCTGCGGCCCACCGACCGGCTGCGCAAGCGCCAGCGCAAGGTGCTCGCGGCCGCGCTGCGGGCCACGCCGCGCCCCGCGCCGGGGGAGCGCCTCGCACACCTCACCGACCGCGCGGTGGTCTACGGCGGCCAGCAGTTCGACGTCGACCCGGCGCACAAGCGGCCCGGCTGGTGGCCGGTCGACTCGCTCGACTTCGACCCCTCGCGTGGCTACCACGCGACGCTGGGGGAGGTGGACGCGCCGAAGGGAGACGCAGCGACGCGGAGCTCGACCCCGGAGGGAGACGTCGGCGAGGACGAGGGACCGTTCCGCCTGATCTCGGTCAAGGGCGCGCCCGAGGTGGTCATCGCCCGCGCGACGAGCTGGGCGGGTACGCCGCTCGACGACGAGGCCCGGCAGGCCCTCGTCGAGCACACCGAGCTGCTCGCGGGCCAGGGCATGCGCGTGCTCGCGGTGGCCGAGCGGGTGCTCACGGCCGAGGACCGGCCGCTCGACGACGCCGACGTCGCCGACCTCGACTTCACCGGTTTCGTCGGGTTCACCGACCCGGTGCGCGCCGGCGCCGAGGCCTCGGTGCGCGACCTGAGCGACGCGGGCGTCCAGGTCGTCATGATCACCGGCGACCACCCGAGCACGGCCGAGGCGGTCGCCGAGGAGCTCGACGTCCTCAACGGCGGCATCGTCGTCACCGGCGCCGAGCTCGACGCGCTCGACGACGACGCCCTCGACGAGCTCCTGCCCACGGTGCGGGTCGTCGCGCGCGGCACCCCCGCGCACAAGGTGCGGATCGTCCAGGCCTTCCAGCGCCTCGGGCGCACCGTGGCCATGACCGGCGACGGCGCCAACGACGCGCCCGCCATCCGGCTCGCCGACGTCGGTATCGCGCTGGGCCGTCGCGGCACCCCGGCCGCCCGCGCCGCCGCGGACCTCGTCATCACCGACGACCGCCTGGAGACCATCCTCGCGGCGCTGGTCGAGGGCCGGGCGATGTGGGCGTCGGTGCGCGAGGCCCTGGGCGTCCTCGTCGGCGGCAACATCGGCGAGATCGCGTTCACCGTCCTCGGGGCCACCACCGCGGGTACCTCGCCGCTCAACGCCCGCCAGCTGCTGCTGGTCAACCTGCTCACCGACCTGGTGCCCTCGCTCGCGCTCGCGGTGCGCGCCCCGGAGCCCGGGTCGGCGGCGGCGCTGCTCGCCGAGGGTCCCGAGGCGTCGCTGGGGGAGGCCCTCAACCGCGAGATCGGGCTGCGCGCGATGGCCACCGCGGGCGGGGCGAGCCTCGCCTGGTTCCAGGCGCAGGCCACCCCGTACGGCAGCACCGCGCGGGCCCGCACGGTGGCGCTCACCGCGCTCGTCGGCACCCAGCTCGGACAGACCGTCGTCGCCGGCGGGGCCCGCAGCCCCTTGGTCGTCGGGGCGAGCGTCGTCTCCGCGGGGGCGCTGTTCGCGGTCGTGCAGACGCCCGGGATCAGCCACTTCTTCGGCTGCGTGCCGCTCGGGCCCGTGGCCTGGGCGCAGGCGGCCGGCTCGGCGACGGTCGCCACGGCGGCGTCCGTCGTCGGCCCCGAGCTGGTGCGCCGCTACGGCCCGGTCGTCGTGCCCGAGGGGTCCCTGCAGGCCGACTGGCTGGCGCGCCTCGAGGAGGTCCGCGACGCCGCCACCCGGCGGTACACCGAGCTGCAGGACCGCGCGGCCGCCATGCTCAACACATAGGGCTGAACGGGTGTGCGCGCTGCGTCACCGGGGCGTTTGTGCTGGTCGCGGGCCGGGCACCAGAATCGGTGAAGACCACGTCGAACAGGAGTTGAGACCGCATGGCCGACCGGTACGTCGTCCCCACCGAGGACGGCTGGCAGGTGCAGAAGAAGGGCGCCCAGCGCGCCAGCGCCAAGGCGGCCACGCAGGCCGAGGCCGTCGAGCGGGCGACCGAGATCGTGACGAAGGACGGCGGCGGCAAGGTCGTCGTCCACGGCACCGACGGCAAGGTGCGCGAGACCCACACGGTCAACGGGAGCACCGAGAGCGCTCCGGCCGAGGCCGCGAAGGCCACCGCGAAGGCGAACGCCGAGGGTGCGCGCGCCAAGGGTGAGTCGGCGTCGGACAAGGCGTCGAGCAGTGCGAAGAAGGTCGCGGCGGACGCCAAGGCCACCGCGCAGAAGGACGCCGACCGCGCCCAGACGTCGGGCAGGAAGGTCGCCGCGCAGGCCCAGGCCGGCGCCTCCGGTGTCGCCGACGAGGCCGCCAAGGCCGCGTCGGGCGAGAAGTCGGTGCAGGCGGCCGCGAAGGACGCCTCCACCATCGCCCAGACCAGCGGCGAGCAGGTCGCCACCACCGCGTCGCGCGCGGGCGAGCGCATCGCCAAGGACGCGACGCGCGTGGCCGAGCACGCCGGGTCCGAGGCCGCGGCCCGCGCGGACGAGGCCGGCGGGAAGGTCGCCGGGGCCGGCGACCGGGCGGCCACCGTGTCGTCGGGCATCGCCTCGGAGCTCGATCAGGCCGGCGACGAGAGCGCGCGGCGCGTGGGCCAGAGTGCGGAGGCCGCGGCCCAGCAGGTCGACCGCCAGGTGCGCCAGGCCGCCGAGCAGGTGCGCGACTCCGCGCCGGGCTACAACCCGGTGCGCATCGTCGGCAACGCCGCGGCGATCGCGGTGAAGACCGGCTTCAGCGTGGCCGGCGCGGTCATCTCGACCGGGGGCCAGGTGCTGCAGTTCGCGGCCCGCAAGGTCACCGGCCGCGGCTGACCGGCACACCCCGCACCGACGACGACGGGCCCGCCCCCTGCCAGGGGGCGGGCCCGTTCGTGTGCGGTGTGTCCGTGCGTCAGGCGGCGGTGTCGATGCGCGCGGCGCGCCGCATCGCTCGACGGTCGTCCTCGCTGGTGCCACCCCAGACGCCGGCCTCCTGGCCGGTGTCGATCGCCCACTGGAGGCAGCCGCGCTGGATCGGGCAGCTGCCGCACACGGCCTTGGCCCGGGCGATCTGCGCCGAGCCCGGACCGTGGGACGTCACGGGGAAGAAGAGTTCGGGGTCGTGGTCGCGGCATGCCGCGAGCTCCCAATCCATGGTCCTGCTCATCCCATCTCGCTCGTCGGTGGTCTGTGACTGCCCTCCCGCGGAGCGAGCGGGGCGGGGCAGGTGCCGCCGGGCCCGACGCGGGGCGCGCGCGAGCGCGTCCCGCGACGGCCCCTGCGGCACGTGGTCGTGCGCGCCGGACGTCGGTCGATGATCCGGGGGTTCCTGCGGTGACGGTCCTCGGAGCGGCCCGGTGTGGGCCCGCGCCCCGGGGTCCGGAGCACCTGCTGTACTCGGTATGACGCCGTGGCCCGCGCATCGGTTCCCCGCGGGCCGTGATACGTCGATCACGGTGCGGTTCCCGGGCGCGCAAGGACCCGCACCAACCGAACCACCATGGTCTTGCCTCACGGCGCGTTCGGCAAACGCATTTGCGCCACACCACCCCGCTGAACCCCTGTGGCGTCGATCACGCTGCTTTCTCACGCTCGGTGGACGCGTTGCAACGGACGGGTGGGGACCGGTCGTCGGACCTCGGCCCGCGACGCGGAACGGCGACACCGGCGGCATCGCGTGCCACCATCGAGCGACGCTCGACCGGGGTGGGGGTCCGTCGCGACCGAGGGGAGGCCGGCGACGTGAAGAAGGTCCGACGCACGGCACGGAATCTCGTCATCTGGGCCGTGCTCACCGGCGGGATCGTCGGCCTCGTGCTCGGCTGGGGCATCATCGGCGGCGTCCTGATCGCCTTCGCCGTGTGGCAGCTGGTGCTCGTCGCGCGGCGCGACGGCGGCTTGTTCGTCGACCAGCGCGCCGCCGACCGGCCCGGCAAGCCCACCGTCAGCTGATCCCGTCCGGCCGGCGGGGTGCCGCCGGCCGCCGGTGATCGCCAGGATGACGCCATGCGCTGCGCGGTCGTCGGGGGCACCGGGTACATCGGGGTGCGCCTGGTCTCGCGGCTGCTCGCCGAGGGTCACGACGTCGCGGTCCTGGTCCGCAGCCCCCACAAGCTCGCCACCACCGGCTGGGCGCACCGCGTCGACGTCGTCCCCGGCGACCTGGCCGACACGGCGGCCGTGGCGTCGCTGATCGCCGGCGCGGACGCCGTCGTGCACCTCGCCCACGCCCTCGACCGGCCCGACTTCCCCGCGCGCGACCGGGCGGCGGCCCGCACGGTGAGCGAGACGGCGGCGGCGGCGGGCGTCCGGCGCGTCGTCTACCTCGGCGGGCTGCGGCCCGCGGGGGAGCCGGCGTCGCGGCACCTGGCGTCGCGGGCCGAGGTCGCCGACGTGTTCCTCGCCGGCCCGGTCCCGACCGCGGCGCTCGAGGCGTCGATCGTCATCGGGTCGGGCTCGGCGAGCTTCGAGCTGATCCGGTACCTCGCCGAGCGCGTGCCCGTCCTGCCCGCCGTGCCGTGGCTGGCCCACCGCACCCAGCCCATCGCGGTCGCCGACGTCCTGCACCTGCTCGTCGGCGCCCTCGACCTGCCCGCCGAGGTGGACCGGCGCTTCGCCATCGGTGGGCCGGACGTCCTGACCTACCTCGACCTCGTCCGGCGCTACCTGCGCGTGGCCGGGCTGCCGCAGAGCGCGGTGGTGCCGGTACCGGTGCCCGTGCCACCCGGGGGGCCGGCGGTCGCGGGGTGGGTCGTCGAGGCGCTCACACCCCTGTCACGGCACCTCGTGACGCCGCTGATCGAGTCGCTGGCGCACGAGCTGGTGTGTCCCGAGGACGACGCGCTCGAGGTGATCGGCCCGCCAGCCGGCGGCCTGACGACGTTCGACACGGCGGTCCGGGCGGCGCTCGGGCGCCCCCGCGACGGCGGGGCGGGGGAGACAGGGGCCGCTGGGGCCGCCGACCCCGCGCTGGCGGGCCCGACCGATCCGGACGGCTCGGGCGGGGCGGTCTACGACTGGAGCACCGTCGAGCGCAGCCCGGCGGACGCCGGCGCGCTGTGGGCCGTCGTCGACGGGCTGGGCGGGGACGCCGGCTGGTACGCCCCGCCGGGCACGTGGACGGTGCGGGGTTGGGCCGACCAGCTGCTCGGGGGCGTCGGTGCCTACCGCGGGCGCCCCGAACGGGCGCTGCGGGTGGGCGACGTCGTCGACGCGTGGCGGGTGGAGGCGGTCGAGCCCGGCGCGCACCTGCGCCTGCGCTCCGAGCTGCGCCAGCCCGGCGAGCTGCGCCTCGACCTGCACGTCGACCCGGACGTCTCGGGCCACGGGTCGCACCTGCGCCTGGCGGTGCGCTTCGCCGCCGCCGGCCTCGCGGGCGTGGTCTACGGCCGCGCCCTGCGCGCCACCGCGCCCGTGGTCTTCGGCGCCACGGCCCGGGGGATCGCCGCCGCCGCTGTGTGAGCACCGCCCTGTGGGGGGAAAGTGCTCACATCGGCAGGAAGCGCTCCCGGGCGTCGTGGACCGCCGCCGCGAGGTCCCCGCCGGCGGCCTCGATCGCCGCGCGCTGGCGGACCGCACCGGTGCCCGTGGACAGCAGCCGGGCGCAACCCTCGGCCGCGAGCTCGGCGTCGCCGGCGTCGTTCAGCGCGCCCGACACGTGGTCCTGCAGCGCGCCGAGGACCTCGTCGGCCGGTGCCGGCTTGCCCGTGCGCGGGTCCACGAGCTCGCCGGAGAGCCCGAAGCGGGCCGCGCGCCAGTGCGCCAGGCGCAGGGCCTCCACGGGCTCGTCGCGCGCCGCGACCCCGTCGCGCCAGTCCCGCGCCGCCGTCGTGACCAGGGCCCGGGCGAGCACGGCCACGAGCACCGCGTCCTCGACCTCCAGCGCGACGTCGGTGACCCGCACCTCGACCGTGCCCAGCTCGCGGGACAGGCGGGCGTCGAAGTACACCATCGCCTCGTCGAGCAGCGTGTCCGTCGCCAGCATCGACGCGACCACCTCGTCGTAGGCGGCGAGCGAGCCGAACACGCGCGTCGGGCCCGCCGACGGCCAGCGCGACCAGACGATCGTGCGGTAGCTGGCGTAGCTCGTGTCGCGACCCCGCCAGCACGGGGAGTTGGTGGCCAGCGCGCGCATCACCGGCAGCCACGGGCCGATGCGGTCGAGCACGCCGACGCCCTCCTCCGGGGAGCCGACCTCGACGTGCACGTGCTGCCCACTCGTGAGCTGGGCGGTGGCGATGGCCTCGAAGCGCTCGGCGATGCGCCCGTACCGCCCGTCCGGCACCGAGGACGGCTCGGCCTCCTGGTCGGGCGCGACCGGCGAGGTCGCGAGCGCCGCCACGTCCACCCCCGCCGCGCGGGCGGCCTCGCGAGCCTCCCGCCGGCGGCGCCGCAGGTCGGCCGCGAGGGCCGCGGCGTCGGCGTGCGGGGCGGTGGCCGTCTCGACCTGCTCGGTGCGCATCTCGCCGTCGAGCTCGCCGGACGCCTCGTCCCGGACCGCGCCCGCCAGTCCGCGCGGAGCGCCGCTCGCGGGGTCG
>JAQSWW010000306.1 GCA_029266415.1 Actinomycetospora sp.
GCTCGGCGGTCGGCTGGTACGGCGACACGGGCGCCGTGGCCGTCGACGAGTCCGCCCGTCAGGGCAGCGGCTTCCTCGCCGACCTCTGCCGCGACTGGGAGAGCGCGACGCGGCCCGCCGACCAGGGCGGCGCGCGGGTCGTCCTCGTGCGCACCGGCCTCGTGCTCTCCCCCTCCGGCGGGCTGATGGGCCGGCTCAAGCCGCTGTTCCAGTTCGGTCTCGGCGGGCGGCTGGGGTCCGGGACGCAGTACATGCCGTGGATCTCGATCGACGACGAGGTCGACGCGATCCTCTGGGCGATCGAGCACGACTCCGTGGTGGGCCCGATGAACGCGACCGGCCCGGACCCCGTGACCAACGACGAGTTCACCCGCGTGCTCGGGGCCGAGCTCAAGCGCCCGGCGCCGTGGATGGTCCCCGGATTCGCGATGCGGACCGCGCTGGGGCAGTTCGCCGACGAGGGCGTGCTGGTCAGCCAGCGGGTGCTGCCGGGCGTGCTGGAGCGCGAGGGCTTCGCGTTCCGCCACAAGACCCTCGGCGAGGCGCTGCACGCGGTGCTCGACGGATGAGCCTGCCCGACGCCGTCGACGTCGTCGTGGTCGGCGCCGGGCTCGCCGGGCTGCGCGCGGCCAGGACCGTCGCCCGCGCCGGGCGGTCGGTCGCGGTGTGCGAGGCCGGCGACGGGGTGGGCGGGCGCGTGCGCACCGACGTCGTCGACGGCTTCCTCGTCGACCGCGGCTTCCAGATCCTCAACACCTCCTACCCGGCGCTGAAGGCGACGATCGACCTCGACGCCCTCGACCTGCGGCCCTTCGTGCCCGGAGCGGCGGTCCGCGACCCCGACGGGCGCCTGCACCGCCTCGCCGACCCGCGCCGCGTGCCGTCGTGGGCGCCGCGCACCGCGCTCGACCCGCTGCTCGGGCCCGTCGCCAAGGCGCGCATCGCGGGCCTGGCCCTGCGCTCCCTGCTCGTGCCGCCGTCGCGGCAGGCCCGGGCGCCCGAGCGCTCGACCGCCGACGAGCTCGCCCGGTGGGGCCTCGCCGGCGTCCCGACCGAGGCGTTCCTGCGGCCGTTCCTCAACGGGGTGCTCGGCGACCGCGACCTCGAGACCTCGTCGCGGGTGTTCTCGCTGTTCTGGCGCAGCTTCGTGCTCGGCGACCTCACCCTGCCCTCGCGCGGGATCGGTGCCCTGCCCACCCAGCTCGCGGCCCGGTTGCCCGCCGGGACCGTGCACCTCGAGACCCCGGTACACCGGGTGGCGCCCGGGGTGGTCGAGACCGCGCGCGGCCCGGTCCGCGCCGGCGCCGTGATCCTCGCGACCGAGGGCACGGCCGCGGCCGAGCTGCTCGACGGCCGCGTCCCGGCGCCCCGCACGTTCGCGCTGACCACGCACTACCACGTGGTCGAGGACCCGCCCACCCGTCAGGCGCTGCTGCACCTCGACGGCGCGGGCGGCCCGATCGTCAACAGCCTCGTGCTGACCAACGCCGCCCCGTCCTACTCCCCCGACCACCGCCACCTCGTGCAGAGCACGGTCCTCGGCACCGAGCCGCTGGGCGATCGCGACCTGCGCCGCGAGCTCGCACGGCTCTACGGCGCCCCGGTCGGCGCGTGGGAGGAGCTGGCGACCGTCCGGGTGCCCCGCGCCCTGCCCGCCGCCGTGCCGCCCACCCCCGCGGGGCTGCAGCACCCCGTCGACCTGGGCGACGGGCTGTTCGTGGCCGGCGACCACCGCGACACCCCCTCGGTGCAGGGCGCCCTGGTCAGCGGGCGACGGACGGCGCAGGCCGCGCTCGCGGCCCTGTCACGGGGGTAGCGTCGACCCCGTGAGCCGCTCCAGCCGCGCCGCCGCCGAGCCCGTCGAGGTCCACGAGCTCGGCACCGTCGACTACCAGCAGGCCTGGGACCGCCAGCGCGAGCACGCCGCCGCGCGGGCCGCGGGCACCGGACCCGACGTGCTGATGCTGCTCGAGCACCCGACCGCGGCGGCAAGATCACGTGGCACGGCCCCGGGCAGCTCGTCGGCTACCCGATCACCGGGCTCGCGGCCCCGTTCGACGTCGTCGACCACGTGCGCCGCCTGGAGCAGGCGCTGATCGCCGTCTGCGACGACGTGCTCGGACCGGCCGGGCTCTCGGTCGGGCGCATCGCCGGGCGCAGCGGGGTCTGGCTGCCCGCCGACGACCGCGGGCCGGCACGCAAGATCGCGGCGATCGGCGTCCGCGTGGCCCGCGGGGTGACGCTGCACGGCTTCGCGCTCAACGCCGACCCGGACCTCGCGGCGTTCGGGGCGATCGTCCCCTGCGGCATCCGCGACGCGGGTGTCACGAGCCTCACCGCCGAGCGGGGCCGCCGCGTGACCGTGGACGACGTCCGCCCGGCCGTGCGCGCCGCGGTGCTCGACGCCCTCGACGGCCGGCTGCCCGTGACCGACCGCGAGCTGCCGGACCCGGCGCAGGCGCAGGACGTCACGGTCGGCGGTCTGACGGTCCGGGTCGGCGCCTCCCGCTGATCGCGGCGGGCGCTCCTGTCCCTCGGCCACCGGTGATCGAAGTACCGATACGGACACTCAACGTCTGCGACGCCACTTCGCTGAGACGCCCGGCGCCTCAGGAGGCGGCGACCTGCGGGATCACCTCGGCGGCGACGAGCTCGAGGTGGTCGAGGTCGGCGAGGTCGAGCACCTGCAGGTAGATGCGGTCGAGCCCCGCCCGCTCGGCCAGGGTGCCGACCTTGTCGACGATCTCGGCGACCGTGCCCGCGATGCCGTTGGCGCGCAGCTCCTCGGGCCGGCGGCCGATCGCGTCGGCGCGGCGCGCCACCTCCGCGTCGTCGCGGCCCGCGCAGAGCACCTGGGCGGTCGAGCGGCCGAGGGTCCGCGGGTCGCGCCCCCGCTCGCGACACGCCTCCTCGACGCGGCCCTGCCCGGCCACGAGGGCCTCGAGGTGGGCGAACGGCATGTTGAACTCGGTGGCGTACTCGGCCGCGAGCGCCGGGGTGCGCGTGCGCCCGTTGCCGCCGACGATGATCGGCGGGTACGGCGTCTGCAGCGGCTTGGGCAGCCCGGGGCTGTCGTGGAAGTCGTAGTGCTCGCCGTGGTGGGTGAACGGCATGCCCACGGGCCGTCGCCACGAGCCGGTGAGGATCTCCAGCTGCTCGGCCAGCATCGAGAAGCGCTTCCCGATCGGCGGGAAGGGGATCCCGTAGGCCTGGTGCTCCTCCTCGTACCACCCGGTGCCGAGGCCGAGCTCGACGCGCCCGCCCGACATCTGGTCGACCTGGGCCACCATCACCCCCAGCGGGCCGGGCAGCCGGAACGTCGCCGCGGTCATCAGCGTGCCGAGGCGGATGGTCGAGGTCTCGCGGGCGAGGGCACCCAGGGTCACCCACGCGTCGGTCGGCCCGGGCAGTCCGTTGGCGTCGCCCATGGCGAGGAAGTGGTCGGAGCGGAAGAAGGCGTCGTACCCCGCGTCCTCCGCGGTGCGCGCCACGCGGAGCAGATCTTCGTACGCGGCGCCCTGCTGGGGCTCGGTGAAGATCCGGAGGTCCACACGATCAGGGTAGTCACCCGATCACGGTCCCAACCCCGCCGGTGCCGTCGGGTGCGACACGACACCCCCGACGCGACACGCCGCCCGGCGTAGGGTCGGGGACGTGACGGTCGCCCCCGAAGGTCGGAAGATGTTGCGGCTCGAGGTCCGCAACTCCCAGACGCCCATCGAGCGCAAGCCGGAGTGGATCCGTACGCGTGTCGCCACCGGGCCGAACTTCACCGAGCTCAAGGGCCTGGTGAAGGGCTCCGGTCTGGCCACGGTCTGCGAGGAGGCCGGCTGCCCCAACATCTTCGAGTGCTGGGAGGACCGCGAGGCCACCTTCCTCATCGGCGGCGAGCAGTGCACCCGGCGGTGCGACTTCTGCCAGATCGACACCGGCAAGCCCTCGCCCCTGGACCGCACCGAGCCCCG